>NZ_JAMPKA010000013.1:0-170467 GCF_039961855.1 Trichocoleus sp. Lan
AATCAAAACCAAGCGACTGTCAATTGGCGCTTTTCTACAGTCGATGCTCGCACAAAGTTCAAGCGTCTCTATCCAACTCCTAGCCTGTCATAATCTCTATGGTTAACTACTAGTTGAACTGATTTCACGAGGTGTTCAAGATGAACGCAATTCCAATTTCTATGTAGACCGGGATCCACAGCATTCTCGATGCAAGCATTTATAGATTGAGCTATAGGAGGAAAAGATGAATTCGACAGCAACCATTATTGAACCTGACAATCAAAAAACTCAGATTCTCAACCCCATAGAACGACCTGAGATTACCCATAGTCTTTCGGAAAATGTCGTTTTGACAACCGTAGACGATTTTTACAACTGGGCACGCCTCTCCAGCTTGTGGCCTATGATGTTTGGGACTGCCTGCTGTTTTATTGAAATGATGGGAATGTTTGCAGCCCGTTTTGATTTTGACAGATTTGGCTTGAAACCTTGGGCAAGTCCTCGTCAAGCTGACTTGATGATTACCGCAGGCACCATCACTATGAAAATGGCTCCAACATTGGTGCGCCTCTACGAACAAATGCCAGAACCCAAGTACGTCATTGCAATGGGTGCTTGCACGATTACCGGCGGTATGTTCAGCGCAGACTCACCAACAGCGGTGCGGGGAGTCGATAAGTTGATTCCGGTCGATGTTTATCTGCCGGGGTGTCCTCCCAGACCAGAAGCCGTGATTGATGCAATTATTAAACTGCGTAAGAAAATTGCCAATGACTCGATGCAGGAGCGAGATATCATTGCTCAGACTCATCGATACTACAGCATTCGCCACCAGATGAAGGTAGTTTCGCCAGCCGTTACGGGTGAATATTTAGAATCGCCCAGTCGGGTGAATGCACCCAAAGAATTAGTTGCAACGATGGGAATGCAAGCCTCTGTTCTTTCCCAGCCGATTTTAGAAACAGAAGCGATCGCCTCTAGTTGAACTGATTTCAAGTTGAACTGATTTCACGAGGTGTTCAAGATGAACGCAATTCCAACTACTCCGCAGACCGAGATCCCCGCCACGACCCACGATATTCTTGATGTACAGCAAACACACTGCTGCATTGTCGGTGGAGGGCCTGCGGGGGCTGTCCTAGCGCTTCTCCTAGCCCGTCAAGGCATCCCAGTGATGTTGCTGGAGGTACACAAAGATTTCGACCGCGATTTTCGGGGAGACACGCTTCATCCATCGGTGATGGAAATCATGGATGAACTCGGTTTGGCGGATCGCTTGTTGCAGATGCGTCACACAAAGGTTCCCAGTCTTACTCTGAAGACGACCGAGGGGCCGATTCGATTTGTTGACCTCAGCCACTTGAAGACGAAGTACCCCTACATCACCATGCTTCCCCAGGTAGATTTCCTGCAATTCATTACTGAAGAAGCGAAACGCTATCCAAATTTTCAGTTGGTGATGGGAGCGAACGTACAGGAGCTGATTGAAGAAAATGGGGTCATCCAGGGTGTACGCTACCGGGGACACGGCGGCTGGCATGAAGTCCGATGTCAAGTGACCATTGGCGCAGACGGACGCTTCTCTCGCATCCGCCAATTAGCCGGGATGGAACCGATCAAGACTTCGCCGCCAATGGATGTGCTGTGGTTCCGCTTACCTCGCAAAGCGGACGATCCCGAAGAAACAATGGGGCGCGTTGCTGGCGGTCATCTTTTGGTTCTGCTGAACCGCTTTGATTATTGGCAGGTTGGCTATGTGATTCCTAAGGGTAGCTATCAACAGTTGCGGGAAGCGGGTTTAGAAACTTTGCGTCAGTCTGTAGCTGAGATATCACCCCTGTTTGCAGACCGGATGCAAGAATTACATGATTGGAGCCAAGTGGCGCTGCTTACCGTCGAGTCTAGCCGCGTCAAGCGTTGGTATCGCCCTGGTTTGCTGCTGATTGGCGATGCGGCTCACGTCATGTCGCCAGTTGGTGGAGTTGGCATTAACTACGCGATTCAGGATGCAGTGGTCGCTGCAAATGTGCTGAATGAGCCGCTGAAAAAAGGACAGTTGCAAGAAAGCGACTTGGTGAAAGTACAGCGCCAACGGGAGTTGCCGACGCGGATTATCCAAGCCTTTCAGTCTTTGGTTCAGCAGCGGGTTATTGCGAGGGCGATTGACTCGACCCAGACATTTAAGCCGCCATTCTTGCTTCGGTTACCGATTTTGCGCGACATCCCGGCGCGTTTGATTGCTTTTGGCGTCTGGCCTGTTCGTATCAAGAAAAACTTAGAAGCAACTTAGCTCCAATTGCACTAACTTAAAGACTTGTAGCAAAGTACACAGAGAGAAGAAGATTTCACGTTTTCAACGCTTTTTTTCAAAAGCATTAAGGGGATTTGTTGCGGACAAGCCGTAAAACGGTATTAGCGTGCAAAGGGTGTTAACTGGAAAGCTTGGGTTTTGCCGTTATAAGTACCGATGCCAACAATGACTCCGCGATCGCTAATGTCGGTGGCACTAGTTAAATCCCAACCCGAATTGGCTGGAATGACGTGATTTAGGTCAATCATGCGATCGCCACTGTAAAGAAAGGCGCGGGGGATGCGGCTGGCATTCTCTGCTTCACCGACCACTTGCCCAAGATTGTTGATACTGTGAGCAATGCTGCTTTGTCCCCCTAAAGTTCCGAGGTCGAGCATCTTGCCATTGTTGTAGAGGAAGGCTTGAGGGCGATAATTCGCGGTGTCTGCCACACCAACTATCTGACCTTGGTTGTTAATACTATTAGCAGTGCTGCTTTGTCCCCCTAAAGTGCCAAGGTTCACCATCTTGCCGCCGCTGTAGAGGAAAGCTTGGGGAATGCGATCGCGATTCTCTGCGGAACCAACGACTTGCCCGTTTTCATTGATGTCGTTGGCGTAGCTATTCGCACCTCCGAAGGTGCCGAGGTCAATCTTCTTGCCGTTACTGTACAGGAAGGCGTGCGCCTTATCGTTGCGAGTTTCGGCAAATCCGACTATCTGACCTTTACGATTGATACTTCTGGCGTCGCTGCTTTTACCGCCAAAAGTGCCAAGGTCAATTGTCTTGCCATTTTTATAAAAAAAGGCGTGATAATTGTCGTTGGCAAAGGTCATCACACCGACTATTTCCCCGTTGTCATTGATACTCGTAGCGGCATTGTAGCGGCTGTTAATACTGTTAATTTCGGTCATTTTGCCATCACGATAGATGAAGGCCGTTTGGGTACTGTCGTTAGGGTTAAAAAAGCCAACAACTTGACCGTTATTATTAATTTTTTTAGCGACGCTGGCACGGCTATGAAGGGTGTCCAGATTAGCGATGCTATAGCGTAGATTTACGGGAATTTGTGTCTGTGATTGCTGTGCGTTACCTGATGAGTGAAGGGTGACGCGGCTAGCAATCATCAATCCAGCGAGGGAAGTAATAATTCCTAAAATAGCGATCGCTTTATGAGTGAAATTCATTATTCCGCGATACCTGAAAAATCCAAGGGAAAGGCAAATATTGGTTGTGCCTGTTCTCCTCGACTAGCGATCGCTCGCGATAGTTGCTAATTCGATCGGAATCCCCCAATCGGATTAGTCATTTCTACTGGTATCCCGCTGCTTGCAACGTGAACAACCGCGCGTAGCGTCCTCCAGCTTTCAATAACTCCTCGTGACTTCCTTGTTCTATCACCTTTCCGGCTTCCAAAACTACAATCTTGTCAGCCATTCGCACCGTTGAGAAGCGGTGGGAAATGAGGAGAACCATCTGATTTTTTGTTACCGTCCGAAAGCGATCAAAAATCATCACTTCCGCTTCTGCGTCCATCGCCGCCGTTGGTTCATCCAATACCAAGATATCCGCTTTCGTTCGCATAAAAGCGCGAGAGAGGGCGATTTTTTGCCACTGACCGCCAGAAAGTTCCGTTCCTCCTTTAAACCATCGTCCTAACTGAGTCTGAAACCCGTCTGTCATCGTTTCGATAAAAGGTTTCGCCATGCCTTTTTCTGAGGCAATTTCCCAGTGTTTTTCGTCTTCTAAGTAGTTGACATCCCCAACGCCCACATTCTCTCCTACCTTGAACTGGTAGCGGACGAAGTTCTGGAAAATCACGCCAATCCGTCGGTGCAGCACCTCAATGTCCCATTCCGGCAAATCCAAGCCATCGAGTAAGATGCGCCCAGAATCGGGGGCGTACAATCGAGTTAACAGTTTAATTAGCGTGGTTTTTCCAGAACCGTTCTCTCCGACAATCGCTAGTTTTTCTCCTGGTTTCAGGTGTAACGAGACTCCATTTAAGGCGGGTTGAGGGCTTCCTGGGTAGGTGAAATAGACATTCTCGAAACGCACCCCATCATTCGGAAGTACACCCTGAGTTGCCATCCCCCAAGTTTTGGGGATGTCTTGTTCTAGAAACTCGTAGAGGTTGGAGAGATACAGGTTGTCTTCATACATTCCCCCAATGGAAGTCAGGGCGGCGGAGAAGGTAGACTGTCCTTGCCGAAACACCATCAAGTACATCGTCATGTCGCCGAGAGAAATCCGACCCGCAATCGCTTCTAAGACAATCCAGGCGTAGGCGACATAGAAGGCGGCGGTACTCAAACTCCCCAGCAAGTAACCCCAGAATCCTCGCCGTAAGGTTAAATCTCGGTCTTCGCTGTACAGTCGAGAGAAGATGTCTTGGTAGCGTTGCAGCAACATCGATCCCAACTGATACAATTTCACTTCTTTGGCATAATCTTCCCGCGCAATCAGTGTTTCCAGGTAGTGTTGTTGGCGGGTTTCCGGCGATCGCCAGCGGAACAAGCGAAAAGCTTCCCCAGAAAAGCGAGTTTCGGCGATAAAGGCAGGTAAGGCGGCTACAACCAGTACCACGACTGCCCAAATGGAGAATTGCAGCAGCAAACCGCCGTAGGTGACAAGGGACAGACCACCCTGAATTAAGCTGAAAGTCCGGCTGACTAGCGACAAGGGACGGCTGGATGCTTCCATCCGCGCCCGATTCATCTTGTCGTAAAACTCGGAATCCTCAAAATGCGTGAGGTTGAGTGTAAGTGCCTTTTCCAAAATTAAGACATTTACTCGCTGACCCAGCAACACTCGCAGCAAGGATTGACAAACGGATAAACCTCTTTGACTACCTGCCAACAACAGGACAGCGATCGCTTCTAATCCTACATAACCTAACGCTGTCCAGCGATCGCTTTGCAAGCCGGTTTGAGAAGCCAAAACTACCCCATCGACGATTAACTTGCTGACATAAGCAACAGCCCCTGGTAGCAAACCGGCGAATAAGGTGAAAGCGGCAAGAACGATCGTGAGAATGCGGCTGGTAGTCCAGACTAAACTAATCGCGCGATCGCTATATCGGAAAACTGCTAAAGATTGGCGTAAACGTTGCCCAATCAATCTGAAGAGATTAAATTTCTGACGACTCATAATCTATTTATAACGTCGTCTAGGCATCAGAACGAGCAACGGCAATCGTCCCTAGAGGCGGTAAAACAACTTCTAGATTGAAGTAGCGATCGCGCAACACTCCCGCAAGCGATCGCAATCCCCATTCTTCACTCCGACGATGACCAACGGCGATAACGCGGATTCCGGTTTCTTCCACAGCCGCTGCTGCTGGCTGTCGTAACTGTCCAGTAATGTATAGATCGGCACCCCGCACAGCCGCCTCGCGGATTAGCGCATCAGTCATTGCCCCAACGACTGCGACTCGCTGGATGTCGCTTTCACTACTCGCAAGAGTTTTATCGTATCCGCCGAAGATTTCCCGAACGCGATCGCAGTAACTTACAAAAGTCTGTGTAACAATTTCCCCAATCGTACCAATCGGTCGCCCTTCCTTTTCCCCCAACACCTCTAATGCAGACATCCCCAACACATCGGCAAGTCGAGGATTAAAACCCAGCGTCATTCGTTCGTCAAAAGCTAGATGATACGCCACCACCCCAACATCGGGTGCGAGTTGGCCCGCTTCCAGCTTCCAAGGACGATGTAAAAATAAAGCATCTATTCGTTGAGATTTTGCCCATTTTTCTAGTCCCGCCCAAGGTTCTAAGGCTAATCCTATCCGACGAATCGGGCGCGTTGATGGGTGATAAATGCCACCTTGGTCATCACCAAAGCGATGAACGGCAAAGAATCGATCTAAAAATTGTCCAATATCATTTAGAGCGATCGCGTCTCCAGTCAAGGCAACTGTACTCATGGGCAAAATCTGATTTATAGCGGCTGTAATCTACGCTTGTGCCCGATCCCAATCCATTCACCGAATATCCATTCATACATCCCGCCTGATAACTGGTAGCCATCTCACAGATGACTCAGTTCAGTTATGACTCAGTAGAACTGGAAACCGGATGAATCGAAGAGAGTTGCTGCAATTTTTGCGCTTCTAGGACTTCTAGCCTAGCCAGTGATGTAGCGGCATCTGCTAACTGTAAAGCCAGATTCACTCGGCATACAGGATCTTTTGCTTGCCAAAGATCCCGCGACAGACAATGTACTCGATAGCGGAACATTTTAATGGAGTATGACGGGATGGCTTTAACAGTCATGGTTACAATCTCTTTTCTACAGAAGCTTGAATGTCTAGAAGTACCCGTGCTGGCTCTAGATAAACAAATGTCAGTATGATTACTTGTTCGTCCGTACTGATTGTTACATCATTAAGGACTTCTTGCGGTAAAACCCGTTCATGCCTCACCACTACAGTGTATTGCCCAATTGGCAGGTCATCAAAGCCCGCGTCTGCATGAATCAGGTCAATTGTCTCCTGAGCGATCGCTTGCCCATTTTGCCTAAGTAAAGTGATAAAGGCAATGCCATCAATTGAAGTCAGGGCATGATTCTCCTGATTGCGAATCGTGACATAAATATCGGACATTTACTCAGACCTCTGTTTCCAGTTTCATGAGTGTATCCGATAACCAAAGCGATCGCTTTTTGGTCTAATCAGCAGTACTTTGTTAAAAGTAGCACCACCAGCGAGATCGCTTTTGTGTTCAATAACGCGATCGCCGCAGTTACAGAAAGCCAGCTACAAGGTACCATTGCTGTAGCAAACCCCACTTGAGAGGCGCTATGTTCATCAGCCTGATTGCAGACTACGGAACCGGCGATCCAGCTTTTGCAGAGGTCACGCAACGTCTTTTGATGGCTTTACCTTCCTCCCAGATTCACTGCCTCTCGGTTCCTCCCTTCAGCACCTTGGCAACTGGTTTCTGGATTGCTCAACTCGGACTCAATCCTGGTCCCGAAGAGCGTCTCATTTATCACAACTGCGCTCCTCGCCAAGATGACCCAGAAGCACGGCAAAACAATGAAGGCGAGGGATTAACTTATGCGCTGTTGCCTAATGGCGTCAAAGTAGTGGGTGTGTTTGCGGGTTATACCCTCTCTTTTATCAAAGACCACGCTCAAGTTCTGCAAACAGTCAAAGTTTCTAGAGGGGGATCGCAGTTTCGTTCGCGGGATGTGTTTCCCAATGCAGCGGCAGCGATCGCTCAGGGAGATACTAGCTATTTAGGAGAAGTCTTGAACCCTAGCCAAATCCCCGATGCACCGAGCGATCGCGTTGCCTGGATCGATGGCTACGGTAACATCAAAACCACAATCCCTGCCGATACCCTCAACCTAAAACCGGAAGAAAAAGTAGTCATTCGTGTCGGGGATGTCGTGAGCGATGCCATCTACTCTGACGGCAGCTTCCGGGTGCCACAGGGAACTTTAGCATTTTCACCAGGAAGTTCCGGCTGGAATGCTGCGAAGGATGGAAAGCCTATCCGTTGGATGGAATTATTTTTGCGAGGCGGCAATGCTTGGGAACGCTTCGGCAAACCCCGCGTGAATCAGGTAGTGACACGACTCTAAATAAGGAATTAAAAATTCTCCTTTCTGAATTTTTAATTTGCCGTTTCTAATTCTATAGTGGCTCTTTCGGAGCATTACCGATTAGCGCTTGCACTAAATTCCAGAACGTCGAAATAAATGCCGCTCCTAAGACAACAAACATTAGCATCGCCAGCCCAGCAAAGGGAGCGGTAATGAATAAGACTATGAACGAAAACAAGAGAATCGTCAGTAGTGCCTTGTTCATCGGTGTTGTTTCCTTCCGATTCAGGTGTACTTCCAAAGGATAACCAGGTGGTTTGTTGTCGTGTCCCCTTCTCTGTGCTGAATTAAATATCATCACAGCGGAAGATGTTCCCAAAGGAATTAACTTCCAACGAACTTCAGGAAGTTTATAAAAGCGAGAGCCGCTTTGCTTTGCGCTGCTGCGAAAAACGCGATCGCCTTTAACAAATCTTGGCTATCCCAAATCGCCTCTAGTGAATTATTATCAACCAGAGATAGAAGTAGCACCAAAACTGATTTGCACCTATGGCTTATACCCCTAAAATCTTGGCATTTGCAGGTAGCACCCGCACTGATTCGTACAATAAAAAGCTGGTACAAGTTGCTGCGAACGGAGCGCGGACAGCGGGAGCTGAGGTGACATACGTGGATCTGCGCGACCTACCGATGCCGCTATACGATGAGGATCTGGAAAAGAGCGAGGGAATGCCTGAAAATGCGCGGAAGTTTAAACAGCTGATGATCGAACATCAAGGACTTCTCATCGCTTCTCCGGAGTACAACAGCTCAATTACAGCCGTTCTGAAAAATGCCATTGATTGGGCGTCACGTTCAACAGCACCGGAGGAACCTCCGCTCGTGGCTTTTGCGGATAAGGTGGCGGCGATTATGAGTACCTCACCGGGAGGATTGGGCGGTTTACGCTGTTTAGTCCACCTGCGCTCGATCCTGGGAAATATTAGAGTTATTGTTCTTCCCGATCAGATCGCGGTGCCTAGAGCTTTTGAAATATTTAATCCCGACGGTACGATGAAAGATCCCAAACAGCAAGAGTCTGTCGAGAAGTTAGGTGAAAAAGTTGCTCACGTGGTGGCGAAGTTGCACGGATGAAATATGGCGCTAAGAGCGATCGCTGATTTGCTAACCCTAAACTTGATCAAAGTAACTACTTATGAGGCTCTAACCTTTTAAAAGCTCTTAGAACAACCAAACACAGCAAAGCCCCAATTAAGCTCATTTGCCATAACCCACACCCAGCAGCAATTCCTAAAGCAGCGGAAACCCAAGTAGCCGCAGCCGAAGTGAGTCCACGAACTTTAACACCTGTTTTTGATTCGTCCTGAGACTCGCGTAAAATTTCTCCTGCGCCCAAAAATCCAACCCCGGCTGTAACGCCCTGAATGACTCTGCCAAGAGCCTCAGCGCTTTCTTGGGCTGTACCGATTTGGAGGGGCACGAGAACAAAGAATGCTGAACCCAGACTGACCAGCAGATGGGTTCTTAAACCAGCTGGTTTGTTCTTGAGTTGGCGCTCTAAGCCAATAGCCGCTCCAACCAGCAAGGCAAGGCATAGCCTTAAGAAAATTCCTAAGCCATCATTGGGAGAAAGGATGTAGGTTTGTGGCAATGTTGTGCTACTAAAAACGAAGTTTCAACCAGTCTAGTTTACAGGCTGGTTTATATAGATGAATAGAAGGGGAATGGTTAGCTCGCAACCATTCCCCTTTGATTCGCTAACGGAGAGGGGGGGATTCGAACTCCCGGAACCTTTCGGTTCATCCGATTTCAAGTCGGACGCAATCGACCACTCTGCCACCTCTCCAGGTGTGTTTTTTTATCATATCAAGGTTGTGGAATTTGTTACTACTAACTTAAAACGGGTTGGATCGCTGGCTCGGTGCGATGGTAAAGAATCTGCTCAGATGCAACGGTGAAGTCTTTCCCAACCCAAATGAGGGAGACTTGGGAGACGATACCGCCTTGCAGAGAGACGAGAGAGAAATTATGCAGGCGGTTCATCTCCGTTTGGATAATCCGAGGGACGCTGGCTGAATTTAAGTAAACGGTTCCCTCTGAGCTGACATAAACTGGGGTTCGCAACTCGATCTTTGTGTGGCGCATAGTATGGTGCATATGACCAAAAGTGACGAGGGGAATGGTTTTCCCTGCGTCGCGAGTTTGGGCGATCGCATCTGCAAAATCCGGATCGCCATAGTCGCCACCGATAGGATGCCAATCTTTGCCACAGGGGTCTTCTGGGCGATCGCCTAACCCGACAGGCCCATTGTGACCTATAAAAATAATCGTTTCAGAAGCAGCACTCTGAGCCGCTGAGAGAATTCGGGCGGTTGACTCCTCGAAATTCTTCACCCCATACCGTTGTTCGTAGAACTGGGCATTTTTCCAGACTTCTCCGCCCCAGCTAAAAGGGCGACTCCCAACAACTGTTAAATTCAGGGCGGGAAAATCAAGCGAACCGTAACCGACATGGGTTTCTCCCAACAAATCCATCTGTTGCTGCACCCGGTCTTCTTTCTGGCGGTCGTAGGGACACCGACTTCTGCCCCAATCTGAGGCGCTGTACCAAGCGTCATGGTTGCCAAATATTGCCGCTTTGGGAAGATCGAGAGATGCGATCGCTCTCACCACATCCACCGACTCATTGCCGAAATCCCCTACAAATAGCACTAGGTCAACACCCAGATGCTTGAGGGCAATTTCATCATCGCTGTCCCACTGGTCGTGAATATCGCCAACAACCGCAATTTTGATGGGTTTTTCCGGGTTCCTCTGATTGCTCATCCTATCTTCCTCGTCGGTCTTTCTCCAGCATAAAAAAGCATCGCCTGTTTTCGCAGTATCCTCTGGTGTAACTCCTTTTTTTTGTTTGTGAGCGATCGCGTGATTTGATTTTGCCAGGAACACTTGCCTGCTTGGGCGGGGTCTAGAGCGTTGTTCACTTTCGACACAATTCACCGCCAGGTAGCACAAGCCGATGAGCGATCGCACTGATGCATCTAACTCTTATTGAGAACCGCTATATTAAAGCAAATTTTCTCTGACCTGACTTGCCCACAAGTTTTGGTAAAAACAACTATAATTACTGATTACACGCCTAGCGATTTGATTCCCCCAAAAAATTATCACTGTGTTTACTACTACACTTCCTCAGCGTAATTTTGCTCAGACAGCGGCATTCCCTCACGATTTATTTGAGGCAATTAACGCCCTCAAAAAAGAGTTAAACGCTGTTATTCTTGCTCATTACTATCAAGATTCTGATATTCAGGATGTAGCAGATTATATCGGAGATTCCTTAGAGCTTTCCCGAAAAGCAGCCAGCACAAATGCGGATGTCATCGTGTTTGCGGGGGTTCACTTTATGGCGGAAACTGCCAAAATTCTCAACCCCGACAAGTTGGTACTCTTACCCGACCTCAACGCCGGTTGCTCGTTGGCAGACAGTTGTCCTGCGGATGCTTTTGCTAAATTTAAGGCGGCTCACCCCGGTTATATAGTCGTTTCTTATATCAATTGCTCTGCCGAAATTAAGGCAATGAGCGACATTATTTGCACCAGTTCCAACGCAGTTAAACTGGTTCTTCAGATTCCAGAAGACCAGCCGATTATATTTGCCCCCGACCGGAATCTGGGACGATATGTAATGGAACAATCGGGGCGAGATTTGGTGCTGTGGCAAGGTAGCTGTATGGTGCATGAAACCTTCTCTGAAAAGAAGATTGTCCAGCTAAAAATTGAACATCCAGAAGCTGAAGTTATTGCCCATCCAGAGTGCGAACCGTCGGTGTTGCGCCATGCCAATTACATCGGTTCTACTTCAGCACTGTTGAAGTATTCTCAAGCAAGTTCCACTCAGGTATTTATTGTGGCGACTGAGCCGGGAATTATTCACCAAATGCAGAAGCAGGCACCTAACAAGCACTTTATTCCTGCACCGCCAATGAACGACTGTGCTTGCAATGAGTGTCCTCATATGCGGTTAAATACTCTGGAGAAGCTGTATTTAGCGATGAAAAATCGGGCACCAGAAATTACTTTGCCAGAAGAAACGCGAGTGGCGGCGCTGCGTCCAATTCAGCGGATGTTGGAAATGAGCGCCTAGTCAATGTTGGGTCGGGAACGAAACCTGATGGAAAAGAACCCCACCCCCAGCCCCTCCCCGCTTGCAGGGAGGGGAGATGGAGTAAGAGACGCAGGCGATCGCTTGGTTGGGGTTCTTCATTTCGGGGGATCGATTGGACTTGGTATAACAAGCAATAATGAACGATGAATGAGCAACGAATTGAATGGCGATGAATAGAGAGTGCTTGATCGTTTTTACTCGCTATCCAGAGCCAGGAAAGGCAAAGACTCGGCTAATTCCGGCTTTGGGGGAAGAGGGCGCTTCAAATCTTCATCGCCAGATGACCGAGCATACACTCTCGCAGGTGAGGGAACTGCAAAGCGCTCGCGCGACGAGAGTGGAAGTTTATTTTACTGGCGGCGACCAGCAGTTGATGGAAGACTGGTTGGGAGCTGATATCATCTATCAGCCGCAGGGTGAGGGCGATTTGGGACAGCGGATGAAGTCGGCGTTTCAAACGGCTTTTGCGGCTGGAATAGAGGGCGTTGCGATCGTCGGTACTGATTGCCCTGGTTTGGATGCGAAAATAATGGCGCAAGCATTTGAGCAGCTAAACGGTCATGATTTGGTTTTGGGACCAGCGATGGACGGCGGCTATTATTTAATTGGGTTGCGGCGGATGATTCCAGAATTGTTTGAGGGAATCAACTGGGGAACCTCGGAGGTGCGAGAAAAGACGGTAGCGATCGCTATCTCCCTTGGATTGGCAGTTGCTTATCTTCCCTCCCTGTTTGATGTTGACCGTCCAGAGGATCTTGAAAAGTTACGAGTTTTGAGTTTTGAGTGATAGAAGCGGCAAGAATTTCCATTATTATTCCCGTTTTGAATGAAGCTGCTGACACGATTCGGTCAACATTAGCGAGTGTTCGGAATGTCAAAAATGTGGAAGTCATTGTAGTGGATGGGGGAAGTCAGAATGAAACCGTCGCTCTTGTGCAATCCTGGGGCGTTAAAGTTCTGTTTTCCACTGCTGGACGTGCCTGCCAAATGAACGCGGGTGCAACGGCTGCGACAGGAGATATCTTGTTATTCCTCCATGCAGATACCTCTTTACCGCTTGGGTTTGAGAAATTAGTTCCGTTGACACTAGCCCAGTCTGGAACCGTTGCGGGTGCCTTTGAACTCAAAATTAATTCTCCAATGCGATCGCTACGTCTAGTTGAAAAGATGGTGAATTGGCGATCGCGCTTTTTTTCCCTACCCTATGGCGACCAAGCTATCTTTTTAAAAGCTTCTGTATTTCACGATATTGGAGGTTTTCCCGATCTCCCGATTATGGAAGATTTTGAATTGATCCGTTGTCTGAGACGCTTGGGGCGAATTGCTATTGTTCCGACTCCGGTACTGACTTCAGCCCGTCGCTGGCACAAACTTGGGGTGCTGAGAACTACGGTGATAAATCAGATAGTAATTCTTGGCTATTTCTTAGGAGTTTCCCCATCTCAACTGGTTAAATTTTATCGCGCTAAAAAGTAAGTAGAGAACTCATCTGAAAATTTTATTAATATAACCTGAGTTCGGGATAAGAGAGGGGCAAAACAGATAGGCTGAAAGTGCTAAATTGTTATCCATCTGCTTGCCCCATGTCCAGTCTAGAAGAACTGTTTTGCTGCGTCGATGACTTCTGCCAAACCTTTGAATCACTCTCTTGAGTGCCAACTTCTTAGTAACATCTGCCTGTTGAATTGCACAGCTTTTGGCAGCCGCTGATCGCAACTGTCAAACCACTTAATCTTGAGTGGAAACACAACCAAAAGGTTATGAGTGGGAATTCAGCACCGAGTTAAATAAGTCTGAGTTTGCCCCCGATGAATGAAGCCTTGTATTTGAAAGCTGTGCAACCATCTCGGCACGGGATGAAACCTCAAGCTTACGGAACATTCGCTTTAAAGCTTGCTTCACAGAATTTTCAGTAATCCAAAGTTGATTGCCAATTTCTGCGTTGGTTTGCCCCAACGCCACCAATTCTGCAATTTGCAACTCGCGAGGTGTTAAACGTTCGGCTTTGCCGTTCTGAAGGCAACCGCTATTAAACAGTTGGTGCTGTAACTTTCCTGCAAAAATGCTTTGTGAATCCACTGTTGCAACCCAACTCGATAAGTGCAGGCAGATGGCACCTAAATCGACTAGATTTTCGCTATCAAAGGCAGGCATTACCTTTTCACGTGTGCAGCCGACTACGCCCACAATTTGACCGTGATTGATGATAGGTCCCGCCATCACATGCCAGTGATCTGGACGAGGACAGATTAATTTCCAAGTCTTGGGGGTTGTCACTAATGCTTCGTGAACCGGAGCATAGCGCTCTGCTAAGTAACGCGCCACAGGGTTATGCTCAATTGAGAGTGCAATTTTCAAGATTTTCTGAAAATTGCGATCGCTTAAGGGCAGTTGGTTAAAGAAAAAAAATTGCCCATCGTTTCGCTGCAAAATATTCACCAATTTTTGGTGCGATTTGCGATCGCAGGTCGGATTTGCTATGGGTTTGGCGAATGGCTGACAACAGAGGCTCTAAGGAATTTGTCATACGTGAAGGGGTCTAAAGTGTACCCGATCGAGGTCTAGAAGCATTAAGGCGCTCAGCCTATATTAGCTTTAATCTCAATAATCCCCTGATATGACTATCAATCCAGAAATCGATCGCACTTCTATCCGCGCGATGCAGGTCGGCTTTTATGCGACTTCAGTCGTCTTTAACCTATGCTTGATTACTCAATTATTGACAGTCGGAATCGCCTACTTTATTAGTCCTGCATGGTGGAATATTCACGTTTGGCTAGTCCGAGGATATGGTGGACTGTCATTAGTATTACTAGGATGGTCATTTATCACCTCATTTCCACCTCAAATACAACGCCTCACTGCGAGTCTACCCGTGCTGCTGGCACTACAGTTTGTCAGCATTCATCTCAAAAGTTCTTTGCACCTAGAGATACTACACCCTTTGATAGGATTTTCGTTACTCTACGTTTCCTCAAGCCTTATCCATCGTGTATGGCGCAGCCTATCGCTCAATCATCGGCATAATGAACAAGTTTAAGAGGTAGAGATGACACAAGAGGCAATCTTTAGTCCCTTTTTTGCAACACTGTTTCTGACACTCCTAGTCTGGGTGTATATGTACATTCGTCGGATCGGTTTCATCAAAAGCCAGAAGCTCCGTCCGCAAGACCTTGTTGCATCTAGCACACCCGCACAAATCTGGCCGCGAAACGTATCCAATCCATCAGATAACCTAAAAAATCTGTTCGAGATTCCGGTACTTTTCTATGCGCTCGTACTCTACCTTTTCGTCACAAAACAAGTAGATATAGTGTACGTAACCGCTGCGTGGATCTTCGTTGGGTTTCGCGGATTGCATAGCGCCGTCCACTGTACATTCAATCTCGTTATGCTTCGGTTCTACCTCTATCTGTTCGCTACCCTCTCGGTTTGGTTCATCGCGTTCCGCGCCGCCCTTACTTACTTTGGCGCGTAGGTATGCTTTCATAAATTTGCGTCATGTATTCAGCCACTTGGGTTGAGACGTGCGATCGATCCCAGACATCAAATTGAGATTGGAACAATCATGTAAACGGTGGACAAACTCTGGATGTGCGAATCGAGCAATCATCTCCTAATCCGTCAAATCCGACTGAAAAAATCGCCCTCTAGGAGAAGAAAAAGCGATCGCATTCTCACGATAACTGAATGTGAAATATGCGATCGCGAAGCGCCGACTTTGTCGGTTCGCCCATTAGAATCCCGATCCCAACCACTTGGCAAAATTGTGTTTTTGGGCGTCGTCAGGAGACTCCACTGGCACAATTTTGTAAGCACTTGGGCGCGGATCTGCTAAAGTCACGAGTGGCATCCGGATTTCATCTTGATGGAAAACTGTCACCTGAATCGTATTCCTCGGTTGGTAATCTTTCAAGCGATCGCTCAAAGAAAGTGCCGTCACTCGGAAGCCATCAATTGCTAGCAATTCATCTCCCGCATCAATTCCTGCTAACTGAGCTGGAGAACCCGCTTCGACAAATTTGATCGCCTCGCGCCCATTCTCCGTCTTCGCCGTCACACCCAGAAAAGGAACGGGTTCCTCTTCCTCAACCACCAACCGCAAGCCAAAGGGTTTCAGGTACTCGTCAAAGGGCAACTCCTCGGTTCCATCAACGTAGTGCTTAAAGAAGTCGCTCAAATCCGTTTCAGCCACCGATTCTATGACTTGCTGCAATTGTTCTGGAGTAAAGCCCGTTTCCGGCTGTCCAAACTGCTGCCACATTTGCCGCATCACATCATCGAGCGATCGCTGATTGCTATGACGCCCTCGAATCAGTAAATCCAGCAAAAAGGATACCATCGCCCCTTTCAGATAGTAGGAAATCTGGGAATTCCCACTATTGGCATCCGGTCGGTACAGCTTAATCCAGGCATCAAAACTCGATTCACTCGCCGGTTGCACCAGCCGCCCTGGTGTCGTTTGTAACCGCGAGATTTCCTTGCCTAACTCCTTCAAGAAAGACTTTGCATCATAGATTCCCGCCCGGAACGGAATCACCAAGTCGTAATAACTGGTCGTCCCCTCACTAAACCACAGAGAAGGCGTATAGTTTTCCCCAGTATAATCAAACACTTCCAATCCTTTGGGACGGATGCGCTTCACGTTCCACAGGTGAAAGAACTCGTGGGCGACCAGCTGCATAAAGCGATTGTACTTCTCGCGATCGCGGAAACCAAAGCGATTGTAATTCAACGTGCAAGCATTCTTGTGTTCCAAACCTCCAGCACCCGTGGAAGCTAAATGCAACAGAAACACATATCGGTCATAAGGTAAACCTCCAAATATCTGGGATTCCACCCCAATAATTTTCTGCGTGTCCTCAATAATCCGCTCTGGTTCGACGTTCCCCTGTCCCCAGATGGCTAACTCATGAGCTTTTCCCAAAACTTCAAAATGATACAACTGGTGGCAACCAATCTCAAAAGGACTATCCACCAGCGTGTCAAAATCGGGCGCTTGGAAGGTGTTCGCTTGCCCATCCGCCGTGGGTAATGGAGTTGTGACGCGCCATTCGGGTTTGGGCGGCACAATCGTCACTAGAATGGGTTGTTTTTCAAATTCGGGTATATAAAATAACAGAGCAGCACTGTTAAAATAACCGTGAGTCCCGTCCAAATGATTGGTTCGCACTGTTAGTTCATTGGCAAACATTCGGTAACGTACCGTAACTTCCGACACACTGTTTGTCTCTATTTGCCAGTGATTTTTGCTAAGCTTGCGCCACGCTAAAGGTTGTTCGCTGGAATCAGCCGAAAAGTCTTGCAAATGTTTAGAATACTCGCGCACCAAGTAGGAACCAGGAGTCCAAACGGGCAATTTTAAATCGAGAATCGGTGACTGCCAGTTTTGTACGGTAAAAGTTACGTCAAAAAGATGCGATTCCGGCTCCCGTATCGCCACCTGGTAATGAATTTTTGGTGCGGTATTGGATAAGCGATCGCGGCGAACAACTGTTGCTTCTGTCATTTTTAGCTTTTATCAATCGTAGATATCCACTAATTTAACTAGCAATTTTTGGTCAGTGGTTAGCCGGTAGTCAGAAATTCGGTTTTCAATTAGTAGAGATAAGGATTAACGACATAAGTCCTAAATGATTCGCGCAGGGGAGATCCTCGACTTCGAGAGAGAATCCAGGGATCTGAAGGGCTGGATCGCAATTAAACTCGTCCTGCTAGATGCGTTAGCTGCTTGATGTTGAGAAGATGGAGCTTCTCCTGCGCTGGATCGATTTTAATCCAGCCTTTACTTTCCAGTTTCTCAATAATTTTGCTCGTGTCTTCAACACCAATATCTGTAACGTTAGCCAAATCTTTAGAGGGAATATTATAGATTTCCATTCCTTTTTCAGTGGCTTCACCGTAGTTTTCTCCCAAAGCAATCAGCGTGTTCGCTAATTTTACGGCTGGGGGTTGATGACGCATTTGAAAGCGGAGGTTCGTTTGGCGCAGACGCTTCACCATCAGTTGTAACATCCGGTGGTGCAACTGCGGATCTTTGAAGAGGGTTTGAATGAAGCGTTGGGCAGAGACGCTGAGCAATTCTACGGGTGAGAGGGCAATCACATCGGTTGAGCGGGGAGATTCATCAAGAATTGCCATTTCCCCAAAAAAATCACCTTTGCCCAAGATTGCTAGGGTAACGACATTCTCCCCAGAGAGTCGTCGGACTTTCACCCAACCCGACACGACAAAATAAACTGCGTTGCCCCAAGCGTCTTCCATCAAAACCGCTCTGTCTGATGGGTACTCGTGTTCGACTGCGACAGACAAAAGCCATTCTAATGTCTCTGGAGCGGCAGTGTTAAAGAGGGGAAACAGCTCAGAAAAAGCTTTGGTCTGCATGAAAGGAAGTGTGAACTATAAAGTATGAATTATCAAGTTTAAAGTTTGAACGAGCAAGCTTGGAAAATAGGATTATCTAAGTTGGGATATTCGTCGATTCATCCTTTATGATTTATCCTACCCTACTGCAACGGGTGCGAATTCGTTCGTGCAGGCTAAGGCAATCGGTAGCACCTTACAGCCTTGAATTCATCTATCACTTCAGCGATCGCGATCTGCCTCTTGCTTGGAGCATTCATGCTTTTTTCTTCAGCTTTCAGGCAAGAAGCTGGTTACTCCTACGCTCTTCATTACATCACAGATGAGCCATATTGTCCTTTGACTTGGGATCAAGGTTCGCGCGATCGCTGGGCATTCGTTTGAGTCCTTCCAGTTGTTGCTCGATGCTCGTAAGCAAGTGATGCACGGCTGGCAGGGCTTCTATCTGAGCTGGGTTTGAGGCGGGATGGGATGAAGTCCGGAGAACTGAGTCTGAGGCGCTGGCATGACATATCTGATTCATCTTGCGCTGGAGCTTCTGGGCAAGATTTAAAGCTTCCCCCCAGAGATTTTCTAGTTGCTGCTGCTGATAAGCTCTCAAAGCTTCTCCGCGAAACACTTGCATAACTGCCTCATCTCCGTACTCACCAGGGATGATTTGCAAGCGCAGTAACAGATGATTGTGCTGATAGCATCGCTCAATCTCCACCACTTTGGTTTGTTCGACTGGCATTAATTGCAGATTTCCGATTCGCTTTAGCTCGTCGATGACTCCTTGAAGTATGGGTAGCGCCAATCCTGGGATCGCAAACTGCAAGACATTGTTTCGACTACAGAGAATGTTTCCTTCATAGAGCTGTCGTTCGCAATCCAGCCGATCGATGGTTCCATTCAGCACCCGCTTTAACAATTCTTTTAACATCTGCTGGGGTGGTAGGGCTGCCAGATTAGCAGTGAAACCAGATAAGTGATGCTGCGATCGCTCTTGCCATTGGGGGGAGGGATCGCCAGCGGGTGAAACTGTGGCGTTGCGTTTCACCTGCTGCGATTTTCTCAAAGGTGTTTCTGGAGCTGGTTGCTGCACTTGAGCGTTGGGGCGATCTGCCTCCACTTCGACCAGCTCTTCCGGACTATCGACAATTAGAGTTGGGAGGGTTTGCCGTTCTATCGGATCGGAATTTTTGCTTGGACTTTCTTGATCTGGCTGCGTATCTAAGTGTCCAGTTGCCGGCGTGGGCGGTTGGGAATGGGCTTGTTGTTTCCCGATGCCCGTGTTGTGTTTCAAATACGCGCTGAGGATTGCCTGGAGAGCGTCAGCGGCTATCGGCTGGGTTTCTAACGAGTAGTTTTGATAAGTTAGGATACGACGGACATAATCCAACGAGACGGTGTCTTCTGGATTTACCATGCCCAGTTTTAGGCAGGTGCCTTCTAAGGTGATGGGCAAGATTTGATAGTACAGACAGGCTTCAAAGGGCAGGAGCTTGTCAATCAATCTAAACATTTGATTTGCATCTATCAGAGCCACTTAGAAAAAAAGTGGAGAGGGTATCAGCACCAGTAGTAATCACCAGCCGCAGCTTGGTTACTCCGAGTGCGGTCATGGCGAGTTACAGAACTTGAGTTGTGAATATCCTAGATGCCCCTGCGATCGAGTTTCGGCTATTATCTAGCAGATTGTTCTGAATAAATCAGTTTTATCCATATAGTTATAGTTATGGTACCCCTATGGGAAGAAAATATTGCTAGTTGTCGAAAACTAGGTTAAGAATCGCTCCGCAAGGCTTGAGCGGCTAGATAAAGTTTGCTCCATTCGCCCATGACCTGGTGATTTTTCAGGTTCAACTCAGCAGCGATCGCGTCTAGGGTTTTGCCTGCTTTTAAACCATCAATTAACTGCCGCTGCACGGAGGGGAGAGTGGCGTAGAATTGCTCCCACTCAATTAGGGTCAAACCCAGGTTGTGTTCTTGCAATGACGCTTCTAGCCAACTGGCGACTAATTCTGGCTGGCTTTTAACGGCAAAAACCCGAATGGCATGGTAGCTGACTTTTTCACGCAGTCGATAGACTTCTTTGATCTGTAGGTTTAAAGCGCTAGCAATCGCTTCTTGGGACTTGCCTTGCAGATACAGTGTCAGCCAATCAGCAGCAGATTGACTCACATTTTCGGCTAGATAGTCTTTAAATTCCTGCTTGACCGTGGTGCGTAACGCTTGTTGTTCTTCCCAAACTTGATTTTCTTGGTACTGAGTGACTGCTTGAGCGTCTAGCAAACTCACCGGGCTGTCTGTTTCATCGGGCGTCACTTCTTCGGAAACCAGCCGTACCAGTTCGCCATCGGGTACGTGAGTCATGCCGCCTTTCTGGGAACGCCGCAGATAATTCACAAACCGATACACTAACAGCGGTTGGTTACGAATCGGTCTGAGGCAATACTCTTCGATACTGGTCATCAGTAGGGAATTGCGGAGGCGAGTATCACTAGGAGTACATTGGGCAATCCAAGCAATTTGCTGTTGAATGTAGCGATCGCTGTGTAATAGTTCCTGAATTACTTCTTGCAATACATCGACCACTGCCCGCTGGCGATCGCGCGAAAGCGCTACCCAAGTACGGATTTTATTGCGAAGCAGCACTAAGCTGCCCAAGCGAGTCGTAAGATTCCGATAGGCACGCTCTGGCCCCACGCCTAAATAGCGCTGCCGTAAAATTCGGTAACGATATTCCATTGCTTGCCGAGCAATTGTCATCTGGCTTGGGTTCAGGGCTTCAAATCGTTCTAAATCTTCTCCGATCAGCCAGCGCGTAATACTTTCTTGCATTGCTGCGCTAGAGTCGGGATAGTCGGCTACAATCTGCTCTCGCCAATTCTGTGCCAGTTCTTGGGCCAGTGACATGGAGTTTTGAGTATTTAGCATCGTTTGAGTTTTCAGTTTTGAAGCCGGAAATTCAGACAGAGGAAGACTGACTTCAAACTCATTTTCCTGATTTAAAGTTTGCTCTACAAACCTCATCTCTGACCTCACCCATTTAAGGAGCAACTGACCTCTATTTCATCATGTCTACCTTGAGATAGAAGTGATCGCACCACCCTGGATAGTTTGACTCCTAACATCTATGGAGTGAGATTTTGATCTTATTGCCTTGTGCGTTGAATCACAACATTTAGTTGGTCAACTCATGAGCGATAATGTTAGATTTTGTTAAGTAAAGAATAATTAAGAAAGGTTTACTTTTGACGATGAAAGCCACATTAACAAGATTCAGACGGTGCTAGACTGATTCCCGACTTCTTCACCCTCAACTTCTCAAAAAACTATGCAACCAGAGCAGACAATCGCTGCTGGGCAACAGTCAAAGGAGGAACAAGAACTCATTTTGAATCCAGTAGACCATGCGATCGCTTTGTTTAACCGCTCCCATCACTTAGTCTTGTTTAATCGAAAATTCAGTCTTCTTTGGGGACTTCCCCCCGAATGGCTGGGTCTACAGCCGCATTGTAGCGAAGTCTTGGCTGAAGTGGTGGCGCAGGGCTATTGGTCGCAGCAGCAGAGCGAACAAATCGCTTCAGCCCTTAGCGAAACCGAAACAGAATACATTTCCTTTCCCATACAGCAATCTAACGGTATCTGCCTAGAGATAGATACCACACTGACGAGTGATGGGGGACGCCTGTTTACCTTCCGCGATGTCACCAGGTATCAAGACTACCAGGTAACTTTAAACGCTGAGGTGAGGCGGCTGACCTTTTTAGTAGGTTTGATGGAACGGTTGCAGCCTGCCAGCGACTTGCAGACAATCGGAAAATTTGCACTTTCCTATCTGGTGGAGACAATGGGTGCAGCGTTCGGCGATGTCAAGGTAATTACGGGTCAAGGCATTGATGCCTATGCCGATATTCTCACCAATCAAATTTCTGGTCGATTCATCGCGACTCACGGCGAAGCTGCCGTTGCCGAGATGCAAGCCTTTCTCGATCGAGGGATTCCCTATGGTCAAGGGTTATTGTGGCAAGTCGTAGAAACCGGCAAGCCAGTATTTGTTGACGATTATTCTAAACATTCCCAGGCAGTGTCGGCATTTCGCCATCCGGCAATTGGTCAACTGGGCATTTTTCCCATTCCCGCCGCCAATGGCAAGATTATTGGTGTCTTGACGCTGGAATCTCGCACTCATCAGAGACTTCAGGATGCTCCCCAACAGGATATACTCCTGGTCGCTTGTCGCACGCTAGGTGTTGCCATTGAAAGGGCACAGGCGCAAGAACACCTGCGCGAAATTAATCAGAATTTAGAACGGGCTTCCCAAATGAAGTCTGAGTTTCTGGCTGCCATGTCCCACGAACTGCGGACACCCCTCAACAGCATTTTAGGGTTTTCGGACTTGTTGCTGCGGCAAATCGCCGGTTCTTTGAACGAACGCCAGATTAAATACGTGCGGGTGATGGAAGAAAGCGGTCAACACCTGTTGCAGTTGATTAATGACATTCTGGATCTCTCCAAAATAGAAGCCGGAAAGGCAGAACTCGAACTCCAGCCAGTTTCCATCCTGGATCTTTGCAGGCAGTGTTTGCAAATGATTCAACCCCGTGCGGATAAAAAGCGACTTGCCTTAACCCTAGAAATAGACTATCGGCTGGGGCAGGCATCTTTAGATGAACGCCGTGTCCGCCAGATATTAATTAATTTGCTCTCCAACGCTGTCAAGTTTACCCCAGATCGCGGGCAAATTAAATTGAGTGGACGACTAGCTTATGGCACCCAGTTGATCGGGGAATTTCGACCGGATCGCAGCCCGGTGAATCCTAGCACGCCTTTCTTGTGTCTTGAAGTCAAAGACTCAGGTATCGGGATTTCTAGAGATAAGTGGCATTTGCTGTTTCGCCCTTTCCAGCAGGTGGATGCTTCCTTAACGCGGCAACATGAAGGAACTGGGTTAGGTTTGGCGCTGACGAAGCGACTGGCGGAACTCCACGGCGGCACCGTCTCTCTGGAATCGGTGGAAAATCAGGGGAGTACGTTTCGCGTCTGGTTGCCGGTAACGGAAATGAGTCAAACTTTGACAGAGGCAGCGAACCCAGTGCCAAGCCAACAGCAGTCATCACTTCTCAAAGGTGGTGTATCTTCTGGGAATGCCAAGCGAGTTTTGGTGGTGGAAGATCAAGCTTTCAATCAGGCATTGATTTCTGATGTACTTGAGTTAGAAGGGTATGCAGTTGAGTTAATTTATAACGGTCGCACGATGATGGAAGCGTTGCAATCGCCCTTTGTGACGCCTAAATCGCTGCCGCACTTGATTGTCATGGATATCCAACTACCGGGGGTGGATGGGTTTGAAATTATCCGTCAACTCAAAGCCAATCGCTTGTGGAAGTCGGTGCCAGTAATTGCAGTAACGGCAATGGCAATGGCGGGCGATCGCGATCGCTGTTTGGCTGCTGGGGCGAATGGTTACATCAGTAAGCCAATAGATATCGATCTCCTCACGACTACCGTCCGCTCTTTTATGCAGGATTAGAACCCCAAAGAATCCATGAGGGGCAAGGATACCCTGTCCCTATACCCTATACCCTATTTGAATCTGCAAATTGAGAGGTGTGGCAGACCTCTAGGTTTACGGGGTGGGGTTCACCCTTACTGCATCCAATCGAGAATTGTTACAACCAAAGAGCTATCTATCTTTGGGAGAAAGATCATCTCTTAATCGGTTGGTTTTTCGATCTACCAGATGGTTAATTGTCTTTACCGAAGTCCTATGTTTCAATAATGTTAAAGTTCTCTCAGTTACCGGCGACCTCGGAGGAGTTAGATTTCCATCTATCTACCTACCTGTACTGAAAGAAAACTTGTCAAGGTTAGGAATCGTCAGGGGCATCTAGTTAGAATTACTGGTTCAGCGAACAACTGTTTTAAGTAGTTACACTGAAGGAAAATCATAGGCGCGAGTGTAATGGTGGCTAACAGAAGTAGTTTTCCATAACAGCGCCACTTGCACTTATATTGTCAGTTCCATGACAAAGCCCTTGCCGCGCATTCTGTTAGTTGATGATGAACCCAATAATTTATTGCTGCTAGAAGAGTTGTTGTATTCACAAGGATATGAAACTCTAATAGCTTCATCAGGCGTTCAAGCACTGGAAGTTGTCAAAGATTTTCAGCCAGATTTGATTTTACTGGATGTGATGATGCCGGATCTGGGAGGCTTTGAAGTTTGTCGCCGGTTGCGGGAGGATGCAAAGCTACAAACGGTGCCGGTGATTTTTTTGACGGCTTTGGATGATGAAGAATCCAAGCTTCGGGGGTTGGAAATATTAGGTGATGACTACTTCACCAAGCCGATTAAAACTACTCTCCTTTTGAAAAAGATTGCAAATACTCTGCGTTTGATCGAGATGCGATCGCAGCATTCCGGGCAACAAATGCAGGAAAAAATTAAAGAAAAAACGAAGCGTCAACTATCAGCGGCATGGCGAATCAATGAATATCTCTCAGAGAAGTTTCGGCTATTTGTGCCGGATCAATTCTTGAGACGCATTGCACCCGAAGGGGTAGAGTCAATTCAACTGGGAAACGCCAGGGAAGAAGAATTGACGATTTTGTTTTGCGATATTCGGGAATTTACCGCGATCGCTGAGACTCAAACAGCCAGCGACACCTTTGAGTGGCTGAACGCTTTCTTTACCCAGATGAATCAAGAGATCGCCATCAATTATGGATTTATTGATAAATTCCTGGGAGATGCGCTGATGGCGGTGTTTGACCGCACGGGAAACCACGGACAGGATGCCTTAAGTGCGGCGGTGGCGATGGTAGACAGCTTAAATCGGTTTAATCGCGATCGCCAACAATACAACCTGGAGCAGCCGGTGAACATTGGTATCGGCATTCATACAGGCGTTGCCATGATTGGGACAGTGGGTTCAGACCGGCGCATGGACTCTACTGTAATCGGCGATGTCGTGAATACTGCCGCCCGTCTAGAAGAATTGACAAAGCTTTACGGCTGTCACATCCTTGCCAGTGATGCCGTTATTGCCCAGATGAGACAACCGGAGTTATTCAAGTGTCGGTTGATTGACCGGGTGATCCCTCGCGGTAAGCAGCAAGCAGTTGACCTCTACGAAGTCTTGGGTACGCAAACTCAACTGTTCCATCAAGCAAAGCTACTTTATTAATCCATCTGAACTAATGCAGCTAGCTGATGGTGCACTATAAAGCTTATCCGGAACACAGCAATAGTGTGTGCCAAAGCGTCTCATTCATGCATCTGAGAATTGCTGCTATAGGATCTGGATAACAGCCGCAAGATTTAATGAATTGTAAGCTATATAGTTTTGCAGCCTTACAAGCTTAATTTATACTTAGCGGTCAAAGGCTTCAAAATAGACTTATGTATTTTAAATTACAGATTTGCTGCAAGTTATATCCCTAGAAAGAAGCTGCGGCAAACGGTATGCAGTTATTTTAGTTATTCAGGACAGCCAATCTGAGACATAAAAAATTTCCTGGGAGTCTTCTATATCTCCTGGGTATTTTTATGCACAAAACAACCATTAATACCTGGACATAAAATCAATGGAAGCTCAAGAAAACGTACCAGCGAATAAACCTAGCGGGCAGTTGGTGATCATCGGGGGTGCAGAAGACAAGGAGGGAGACTGCACAATCCTTCGGGAGTTTGTTCGCCGCGCCGGGGGTACTAAAGCTCGAATTGTCGTCATGACCGTGGCGACAGAGTTGCCCAGAGAAGTGGGAGAGAACTATATCAGAGTGTTTGAGCGGCTGGGAGCCGAAGACGTTCGCATCGTTGACACCGTTGAGCGGGAAGATGCAACTTCAGCCACTTACTTAGAGGCCATTGAGAAAGCCACTGGTGTATTTTTTACCGGCGGAGATCAGGCTCGCATCACCAGCATTCTCAAGGGTACCCAGATCGATGAGGCAATTCACAGACGGTACGCTGAAGGAATCGTCGTGGGAGGCACCAGCGCTGGAGCTGCGATGATGCCAGATGTCATGATCGTTGAAGGCGACTCTGAGACAAATCCACGGGTTGAAGTGGTAGAGATGGGCCCCGGTATGGGCTTCTTGCCAGGAGTGGTCATCGATCAGCATTTCTTACAACGTGGGCGTCTGGGACGGTTAATTTCTGCCTTGGCACAGCAGCCTGCTGTCTTAGGATTTGGGATTGACGAGAATACAGCGATCGCGGTCAGCGATAACAAGTTTGAAGTAATCGGGGAAGGAGCTGTCACGATTGTCGATGAGTCAGAGCTGACCCATAGCAACATCGGTGACATTTTGAAGGATGAGCCTTTGGCAGTTTGTGGAGCTAAGCTTCATATCCTTCCACACGGATACAAATTTGATCTGAAAACTCGCAAGCCAATTCTTGATTAATTGAAAGTAGGGTGGGTACTTTCCATCCTACTTTTTAAATGCTACCTGTGCCTTTAAAATCTAACTGCCGAGGGATGTCTTTTTTACCCTTAAGCTTCATATACTGGGAGTAGTATAAGAAATTACATATCCTTGTAAAGGAGCTAAAAATGAGCGTAGAAGATAGAGCCAGAGCGGTTGCTAAAAACATAGAAGGCAAGGTGCAAGAGGGGCTTGGTCATGTAACCGGCGACCAAAAAGACCAAGCAGAAGGTCAGATGAAGCAGGATGAAGCTGCTGCTATGCATCTAAAAGAAGACCTCAAAGATAAAGCAAAAGAAATTGTAGATCGAGCTTAGGTTTTGTATCAAATTTTCAAGGGGGAAACTCCACAAATCTGAAAACCCATTTTCTTAAAGAAAATGGGTTTTTAAAGTGTTTTATTAAAGAAATTTAAGTGATTTGGGTAATGGCGGTCGCAAATGGTAGAAAGGCAACGAACCATTCACCATTAAATCCAATAAAAAAGAATTGACTTGACTCTGCCCTTTGATAGCTGAAAAGGTTATGCAATCGAATTAGGCTCAAGTAAGCGAGTCGCCAAGTTAATAAAAAGGGTGTTTAAAAACGGGAGATACTCAATGAGCAGAGAGATAATGACCGATGCAGTCCGTGTCAATGCGAGAAAAACGGATGCATTCGATATCTTTAACTTCAAGCATTACATGGGGCCAAACCCGTATTTGCAGACGGGGGCGCTAATATTCGATTTCGCCCTGACTGAGTACGCGCAACCTCCGGCGATTAGCGATTATGTATCGATTATTGGCGATCGCTACCCCCACCTGCGTGATGAAACCTACGAATCTCATGCCCAACTGTTCGCTCGAACCGTGTCAGAAGTGGGAAAACTGGACATGGGGCTGCACCTCAAGCACTGGAGTATCAAGCAACTTCCCGCTTGCACGAAGATTGCCGTAGAATCACTTCATGCACGCACTAGTCGGGCAGTCGTTTACAGTGTTTGGGATTGGTTTGAAGCGATCGCTCAAGGCAAAGATTTTAGGATTGACGATCAGTTCAAGGCGATGCAGGATCAGTTCCGCTACTCCGTCTACGGCGGACCGACAGTCTATGCGCTGTGGCGTACAGCTCACGAAAAAGGAATTCCCGTTTTTTATCTGTGGGACGAAGGACTGGTTCAATATGGCTATGGAAGAAAGCAGATTCGCGGGATAGCAACGACTTTTGACTGCGATAGCCATCTGGATTCGGACTTTACCACTCGCAAAGATGACTGCAAAGCTTTCTTAGGTACCTTGGGATTCCCCGTTCCCAAAGGTGACATCGTCGCTTCACTGGAAGACGCTCGCGCAGCCGCTAGAGAGATTGGCTATCCCGTCGCTGTGAAGCCGGTAGTGGGCCACAAAGGAATTGGGGTAACGGCTGATGTGCAAGATTCAGAAGAACTGAAATATGCCTTTAGCAGGGCAGTCAATGCGATTCCTAAAGAGCAGCCAGTCCGGATCATCGTCGAAAAAAGCTACAAAGGCGCAGATTTTCGTTTACTTTGCGTCAATGGTAGATTCGTCGCCGCGACGGAACGCCGCGCCGCATCAGTCATGGGTGATGGACACTCAACGATTGTGGAATTGATCGAGCAGGAAAATCGGAAGCCAGACAGGATAGATACGCCAACGTCGCCGATGGGCAAGATCCAGTGCGATGAGGCAATGGAAATGTACTTAGAAGAACAGGGATTAGGTCTAGATAGCGTGATTGAAAGCGATCGCACCGTCTATCTTCGCAAAGTTGCCAACCTATCGGCTGGCGGCTTGAGCATCGATAAGACTAGCACTGTTCATCCGGACAACATTATCCTGGCGCAAGATATCGCCCAGCATTTCCGCCTGACTTGCCTCGGTATTGATGTCATCGCCCAAGATTTATCCAAATCTTGGAAGGATGGTGAGTTTGGCATCATCGAAATCAACGCCGCCCCCGGCATCTATATGCATCTTAGACCCGCCGTTGGTGACAGCGTCGATGTGCCTTCCCATATTCTGGAAACCTTCTTTGACTCCGCCGAAAAAGCCAGAATACCTTTCATCACCTTCAACCGGATCTCAGTTCAAGAACTTCAAGAAGTCATTGACGATATCCTGATGCAACACCCCGACTGGACAATTGGCGCAGTTTGTCGGGATGGAGTTTTCGTCAATCGTTCCCAGAAAAACTTGAACAAAGATTACAACAGTAACGTTCAAAACCTGCTCCGGAATCCCCAGCTCGATCTGCTGATTGTCGAGTACACAGAAGACGTACTAGAGGCAGATGGGATGTTCTACTACGGGAGCAATCTTGTAATCTTGGATAATCCTACGGAAACCGAGATGATGCTGGCGAGAGACATTCTCCACGACTCTACTGTCGTGATTAAGGAAGGAGACACTATCTCCATCCGCTCTCATGGCTTGCTTGAACAGTACCAGCTTGGCTCAGCCGAACCTTTTTCGCGGGTTTATCTCAAAGAAATTCCGAAAATCTCACCTGAGTTTGAAGTCAGACACTAAACCTTTTGTACAAGTCTCTGGAAGACACAAGCGGGCAGATCTGTAGCCAAACCTCTCTCCGTATCGGAGAGGGGTTTGAAGATAGTTCCCCTCGCCTGTCGCTTTCTAAGGGGCGATTCTGGCTAGGTCTAAGACTGCTTCGAGCAAAATAAGTCCCTTGAGTTCGCATCTTGCACCGGACGATTGAAAGCGCACCAGCAAGCACGCAAGCAAAACTTGCCAGGAGCAGGTTACAGAACCTTTAATGTTCGCTTAGTTCGCGCTTTTCTGGGCGGGAATGTTTGTCTGGATGCCAAAGTTGCTAATCTAGTACCGTTGATCGAAAAAACGGCTGAATAATCAGATGGAAAATATTGATTGGATGAATGTTACGGCAGGCGGGATGGCGATCGCAATTTTTATCGGCGGGTTGACCATGATGTTCACGGATCTTTGGACTCGCAAGAAAAAATAATGGATATCGTCTCCGGGTGAATACTCCGATTATTTATTCGCCCCCCTATTCATTGCACATCCATCGCAGATCGCTTTAAGCTTCATCGTGCCTCTATTTCTAAGTTAAAGAAATTTTCTTGCGGAACGTTGGCTTCTGTCAGGTCGGCACCCTTGAGCATCGCCCGACTCAAATCCACATCCGTCAAGTCTGCCCCACTTAGGTTGGCTCCCCTTAAATCCGTTCGCGTTAAGTCTACCCCCCTCAAGTCGGCTTCACTTAAGTTCACCTGCTTCAAGCTAGCTCCCGTCAAGTCTACTCCTCTCAAGTCGGCTCTACTTAGATTGGCTCCCTTCAAGTCGGCTCGCGTTAAGTCTACTCCTCTTAGATCCGCCTCGCTGAAGTTCACCAGCTTCAAAATGGCTCCCGTAAAGTCCGCCCCTCGTAAGTCGGCTCCGCTCAAGTTGGCATCATCCAGCTCAGCCTTCCTCAAGTTAGCTTTGCTTAAGTCTACCCCTCTCAAGTTTGCTCCTCGTAACTTTGCCCCTCGCAGATTGGTCGCCCTTAAATCGGCTCCGCTCAGATTGACTCCGCTCAAATTAACCCCAGGCAGGGATACACCCGCAGCAATCAAGTAAGCTCCAGCTTCACTGGGGTCAAACTCGTAGGGAAATTGAGTCTCTTGCGTGTAGACAGCTTTTTCTAGAATGGTTCCCCTCAGCTTGGCTTTACTCAAATCGGTTCCAACCAGATTGGCACCCGCCAAGTTAACGTTCTCCAAATTTGCGCCGACCAGATTTGCCCTCATCAAATTTGCTGCTTTCAGGTCGGCTGACTTTAAATAAACCCCACTGAGATCGACTTCACTCAGGTTGACGCCGATGAGTAAAGTGCCAGAGGCAATCAAGTAAGCCCCCGCTTCCTGAAGGTCAAAGTCTGGAGGGAATCGAGTCTCTTGATTGTAGACAGCCTTTTGTAGGATAGCCCCCTTTAGCTCGGCTGCGCTCAAGTCTACTCCTACCAGGTTCGCTCCAGCCAAGTTAGCATTTTCCAGATTAGTTCCAACCAGATTCGCCTTTTTCAAGTTGGCTCCGCTCAAGTTGGCTGCTGTTAAATCTGCTCCAATCAGGGTGGTTCCACTCAAGTCTGCTTTCGTCAAGTCTGCCTCGCTCAGATTTGCTAAATTGAGACAGGCTCCACTTAGATTTGACCCATTCAGGTTTGCCTCTGTTAGGTCTGCTTCTATGAGATCTGCATAACTGAGGTTCGCCTCGCTGAGGTTTACCCTTCTTAGGTCTGCTCCCCTCAGCTCCTTCCCTTTGAGAAAAGCTCCCCTGAGTTCAGTTTCTTTCAAGTCTACAATCACGGCGTATGCCCCCTGGGTTTTTGCCCCCTTAGGTATTGGCTATTCAAGTCAGCTCGAATAGGTTTTTCCCCGCTCGGATTTTCTGGAAATGTTTTTAATTGTTTTTTCAGCACTTGAAAAATAACCGCTTTCAACTCTTAAGTTATTATTCCCAGTGCTGAGCAGCTGATTACTAATCATACGCGAAGTACAACTTTTCACTCGCCTGCCGATCGAAGGTAGATGGGCAGCTACCGAGCGATCGCGGCATACGCTAGCAAAGAGATCGCATGGTAAAGTTTACGAGCGATCGCAACACTCAGTTTTCTGCTTGTCAAATTCCTCCTGTTTCCAATTCACCTAGCGCTCAATCGTGACTCCACCCCTTCGAGAATTTCAGGTGGTTAGTTTTGGCTGGCTGACCAATCTTTACGTCTGGCTTGGGTTGAAGTGGATGCACCCCCAACAGCAGCCAGTGTTTCGCTCTATTGACTCTCCAAGGCTGCACCTACGCTCCCGCACGGGCACCTACGGCTTTTGAAGGGGTTCAAGAATTTTGGAGAGTCTTGCAGGTCGTCTGCTTGACCCTAAACTAGCAGTTGTTTCCCGAAAACAGGCTTCATCGCTATTTGATTCGAGTTTAGAGTTCAAATCCCAGACTGTTCTAAGGAGTCTGGGGTTTCATCTTTAAAAATTAGTTGAAAGTGCTATACCTGGGTTGTTGAAGGCGTCACGATTTCCTCAGAAGTATTCACTGCTAACGGTAAAATGACAGTGAAGGTGGAGCCAATGCCTACTTGTGAAACTAGCTCTATTCTTCCTTGTAATAATTTTACCAACCGCGAGACAATCGCTAATCCTAAACCTGTACTTTCCGGAAGGAAAGACTTTTCTTGGGGGATAGAGCGAAAGTAGGGTTCAAATATACGAGCTTGGTCTTCTGGAGGAACGCCGATTCCCGTATCGCTGATAGCGATCGCCCACTCTTTATCTGATAGCGTTTGGCAGCTTAATTTAATCGTTCCAGAGTCGGTGTAACGAATCGCGTTACTCAAGAGATTAGTAATAATTTGCTGGAGTCTCAGCGGATCTGTCAGCACCCGATCGGGGGCGCATGTGGGGTGTAGTCCTTCTCGAAGAGCAGCACAGCTATCGGCGCTAGCTGAATCGTAATCAACGATTATCTGTAGCTCCTTGGAATCCGCCAAAGGTTCTACCATTTCCAGGATATTCTGAATTAAAGAGCGTACATCTGTTACAGATGGCTGCAATTTCATTTTCCCCGCTTCATAGCGAGAAATTTCCAACGCATCGTTGATTAATCGAAGTAGCTGTCGTCCATTTCGTAGCACTTTCTCAATGTGTTCTAGATTCGGAAGGTTATCACTCTCCTCCTGCTTCCGTTGTTGTTGGCGCAAAAATAAATCTGAGTAGCCAATAATGGAAGTAAGGGGAGTTTTCAATTCGTGGGCTAGATGAGAAAGGTTATCTTTATTCGCCCGAAGCAAACGAGTTAATTCTTGATTGGTCAATTTTAACTGACTTTGCAGCTGTTGGAGTTCGTGCAATCGCTCATCCATATAGCTTTTAAAACATTGAGCGATCGCTTCATCCACTACTGTATCAATCAGACGAATGACTCGGATTATCTCAATCGGTGATGAGTCTAGCAACTCTCCCTCTAAGGTGGAAACGATTGTCTCCCGTAAAATTCGGTATTCACGGACAATTTCTACTGGATCGTAACCTTGTTCAGCCCGAAGTATACCATGTTCTAAACTTGCATCTACTAACGACTGAACATCACTGTCTTGAAACTTAGAAAGTACAGTCGCTAATGCCTTGAGGACACGGGGGAGGCTGTCGCGCAAACCCTTGTAAGATAATTCTGCTGCGGTCTCAATTCGACTATCAGCACGGACAGCTTCAATCCATTTCTCTACAATCGTGGCAGATTTATCGATCAGTAATTGACTAAAATCCATCATTTTTTGGCGCTATTGACTCGTTTACAAATGCTCTCCATAGACTAAGATTAGCTTGGGGAGTAGCTAATTTGTTTTTCCTTCTTGTTTTCGCGCCCAAATACTTCGGCTATAAGCTCTTAAAATGTTTTTAATCAAAAGCCACCCTAAGGGTTAAAAACTTCATTTTCAGGCGCTCATTTCTTCCTGTACGCGGAGATTAGCGCAGGGAATTACTTCTATTAAAGCTAAGTTTTCAGTAAAAATTCTTGTTGGGTTAGTATGTATTTCTAGTTGGGAGTCTAGTAAGGCTTTAAACAATAAACGTTGACCAGGGAAAACAATCCGTTCAAAGCTTAAGTCTTGAGTATTATCAACTCTAACAATTTGAATCTTATTTGTGCAATTTGTATAAAAACAAAGTATTTGTTCGGAAGGTTCAGAAACTAAAGAGGAGAATACTGACATCATATTGGGTGCCTTGAACGAACGATAAAATTGGCTGATTAACAAGATAGATAATATAAACTTCGACTGCTTCAAGCGGCTTCTACCTAAAGATGGGGTTGAAGGAAGGCAAGATGTAGTAGAGAATACAAACATCACTAGAATGCCTCAAAAAGTTCGTAAACTATTGTGAATTTGATGGAGAAGCGATCGCTAGAAAGCTATGTCTTCGGAAAGGTGGACTGTCTTAAAAAGGCGTGCTAAACTTATCGGTTAATCCGAGTAAGTCAGCCTAATTCAGCGTCTTAGCAAGCGATCGCTCTGTATAAGCGCTGGAACGGAGGAACCAATTAATGGGGCGTATCTCTGCCAGGAGTAAGGCAAAAGGTGTAAGGCGGAATAAAAAACTGTTTATTTATCCTTCATCCCTTATCCATTAGAGAAGAGCATCTCTCAGCTCTAGCCCGTCAGCTAACTTCGTAGGCATTGAGAGGAGACTGAAGAGTCAGCATTTTTTGAAATGTTCTGAACTCATCAGTGTCCCCGGCTGGTACTGCTCTACTTTTTTGTACCTGAAGAGTGACTCTGAGGAGCTTCATAATGATATTGCAGCTGAATTTGTCTGCGATTGCAGTTGCTGGACAGGTAGCCTGGAAACGGGCAAAACCCGTTCTGATTCGGGATGTCGTCGTCCTCCCCGCCCTTGGTTTTTTAGGAATTCTCGTTCTGTGGTGGATTGTTGCGCTTTTCAAGCATGAATTAATACCCACCCCACCAGAGGCGTTCGTCAAGAATTTAGACTACATTCTGAACCCCTTTTACCGACGGGGTCCTGGCGATCTAGGGATTGGTTGGTTACTACTGGCAAGCCTTCGACGAGTATTGCTGGGATTTTTGTTAGGTGCAGTTGTTGCCATTCCCATTGGATTTTTGATTGGGATGTCCAAGCAAGCAATGATGGCACTCAATCCCATAATTCAGATTTTCAAGCCAGTATCGCCCCTAGCTTGGTTGCCCATTGCTTTAGCAATTTTTAACCTAGCAGATCCGTCAGCAATTTTTGTTATCTTCATTACCTCTTTGTGGCCCACCATTATTAACACTGCTCTCGGTGTTTCTAGCGTTTCCAAAGATTACCTCGATGTGGCAAGGGTGCTAGAAATGCCCCGTTGGCGACGAATTACCAAGATTATTTGGCCTGCGAGTTTGCCTTATGTCTTCACTGGTTTACGGATTAGTTTGGGAATTGCATGGCTGGTCATTGTCGCTGTAGAAATGCTCACAGGCGGCATCGGGATTGGGTTTTTTGTGTGGGATGAATGGAGTCGCTTAAACCTAAGCTCAGTATTTTTGGCAGTGGTAGTGATTGGGCTGACAGGACTACTGCTGGACTACGCCCTAGGCAAAGTTGAAGCTTTGGTTACTCACCGTCGCCCTAGGGCAACCTCTGTCTAATAATTTTCTGTAAACCTCTGTTAAGTAGGGATGATTCTGCTCTAACAGAAATCGCTAGTGTGAGCGAGACTCACGGCCGTCGTGGTAACGCTGACCGCTCAAACGAGTGGGTTGCGAGACGTAGTACCTACGGCGTCAATTTTTTCAGAGAACTCATGAGCAGTAATCGCTCAAACCTAGTGGCTTGAGCTGAGTGGAAATGGATCGCAAGGACGAATTATGAGTGACACCACAAACTGGACGCGACGAAAATTTCTGGAGGGTATGGGTGCCACAGCAGCAGGAATGGCACTATCATCTTGTGCGATTAGCGGCGATCGCTCAGCGAAAGGACTCACTGAAGAATCCGCATCCATCAAACAAGTCGTAGAGCCAGGATCGTTAGAAAAACCCGATCTGATTGTTGGCTATGTGCCGGTGAATGATTGTGCGCCGTTTGCGATCGCTTGGAAAAAAGGATTTTTCCGCAAGTACGGTCTCAACGTCCAACTTAATCGGGAAGCTAGCTGGGCAACCTCTCGTGACGGCGTAATTTTTGGTCGCACTGATGCCGCCCCCGTAGTCTCTGGTGCCGTCACCAACGCCAGAATCGGTGCTGAAGGCGCACGCCATGCCCCTCTCTGCGCCGCCATGACCATTCACCGACACGGTAACGCCATGACGATGAACCGGAAAATGTGGGAAGCAGGTTTGCGTCCCTGGCGGGAGTATAACGGCGATTTAGAAGCATTTGGGAAGGATTTCCGCAGCTACTTTGAGAAGCAGCCGCGAGAACAACGAGTTTGGGCAGTTGTCCTCAGTTCTGCCATTTACGAATACTTCGTCCGCTACCTATCCGCCGCCGCCGGAGTCGATCCCCTGAAAGAGTTTCGCGTCATCATCGTTCCCCCACCGCAAATGGTGACGAACGTGCGGATAGGAGCGATGCAAGCCTACATGGTGGCAGAACCTTGGAATACCCGCGCAATTACCGGAAATGAAGGTGTTGGTTTTACCTTCGCTCAAGGCAAAGAAATTTGGTTGGGACACCCAGATCGACTGCTGGGTGTGATGGAATCTTTCATCCAAAAAAATCCCAAAACTTATCGTTCCCTCGTCAAAGCGATGATTGAAGCTTGCCAGTATTGCAGCAAGCCTGAAAACCGCGAAGAAGTAGCAACACTTATTTCCGAGCGTTCCTTTACAGGTGCCAAACCCAAATTTACTCGTCCCGCAATTATTGGCGACTACAATTATGGCGGTTTTGATGGTAAAGCTCGGATTGCGAAAGCCGAGGACAGTACAATCTTCTTCGATATCCCCGACAACATTCCCAAACGTCCAGGAGAACATTCGACATTTCTCTGGCAATCTGAAAGTCTCTGGTTAATGACTCAAGCAGCTCGTTGGGGACAAATCAAAGAATTTCCAAAGAATGCAGAAGCACTTGCCAAACAAGGCTGGAGAACCGATCTCTATCGAGAAATTGCCGCAGAAATGGGCATTGAGTGTCCCCAAGAAGATTACAAAGTTGAAGTACCGGAAGTATTTATTGATAAGAAAGGTTTTGACCCCAGCGATCCTGTTGGATATGTCAATGGTTTTGAGATTCGGGCGAACCGTCCCACTCGTTTCTTTCTGTCTTAATTAGCTGCACTGGCTACAGTTCAAGCGGCTCGGCTAAGTTTTACTTTTTGGCAAAAGCCAGCCTCGTTCATACCTTTAAAATTCTCAAGAGTTCGTCCCCAGAAGGAGCATGATATGACTAAATCCACCTCATTCTCAACGGATGCCAATAATCAAAGTGTCAACCGCACTGGATTTCTGGAAATAGAAAATCTTTGCAAGTCCTATCCCACAGCAGATGGAGGTGAATTTGTTGTTCTGGATGGCATTAATCTTAGTGTGAGTGAAGATGAATTTATTTGCGTGATTGGTCACTCTGGCTGCGGCAAATCAACGCTTCTCAAAATGGTTGCCGGGTTAGAAAAACCGACTTCCGGCTCAGTGCAATTAGAAGGTAAAGAAATTCGTAAACCTGGTGCCGAGCGCATGATGGTGTTCCAGCACTATTCACTGCTGCCTTGGTTGACGGTGAAAGAAAATATCCGTCTGGCGGTCGATGAAGTGCTAAAAAATGCCTCTCGTGCTGAAAAAATTAGCATTGTGAACGAACACCTGGCAATGGTGAATTTAACAGCAGCTGCTGACAAATATCCCGATGAAATTTCTGGCGGCATGAAACAACGGGTGGGGATTGCTCGTGCCCTCGCAATTCGCCCCAAAATGTTGTTAATGGATGAACCTTTTGGGGCACTCGACGCCTTAACGAGAGGCAAATTACAGCAGCAGGTACTGCATATTTGGGAACATCAGCGGCAGGCAGTGATGATGATTACCCATGATGTAGATGAAGCGCTGTATATGTCTGACCGAATTATACTGATGACCAACGGCCCCCACGCGAAAATTGGGGAAATTTTGGACGTGCCTTTTAAGCATCCACGCGATCGCCAAGCCCTCCGCAACTCCCGCGAGTATTTTGAATTGCGTAACCACGCTTTGAACTTCCTCGATGAATATTTCAATCAAGACGAGTAGACGAGCCATTGGTCAACTGTTTATCAAAGAAAAAACAACTGAACTGGAAACACGCTCTATTGCGTTTCTAACCCATTAAAACCCTTACTTAAGTTCTTGCAAAGCTAGCCTAATTACTTCAGGAGGTTTGAGTTTGTGAATATTAAGTCAATGTTAGCCCGTCTTGAAAGCGCAATGGGTCGTCAGGATGTAGTTGAACAAATGGTATTACTACCAGAGCCAGCTTCCCCCACTTCCAAACGCGCTAACGCTGCTAAATCAATCAATTTAGTCGTGGGCTATAATCGCTCTCCTAGCAGTCAAACCGCTCTGGATCTTGCCCTATGGATTGCCCATCAAACCCGGTTAGTTACAAAGGCGCAAGTCACGGTTCAAGTCGTTTACGTTGTCGATGAAGAGCAAAGCAGCCATTGTCCACATATCTCTAACGAGGGCGATGCTAGACGCCCTTTAAGCCAACAGCTTCCCCTAGAGTCTCTAGAAGCATCGGCAAGAAAGTGTGCCACACCTGTTTTAACTCAACCTACCCCTGTGGAATTAGAAGCACGCACACGAATGACGGAGATAGATCCTTCCTATTTGAGGGCAATTTTCTATCAAACGAATCCTTTTGAGCAAGCAGATCGTATCCTATCGCAAGCCCGTTGTCTGGCTGAAGAATGGCGAGGTTCTTTCAAAGCTCATCTACGGTTTGGTTGCATTTCTACAGAACTCAGAAAAGTTGTTGAATCAGAAGCTGCGACTTTATTGTTGCTGGGCTGTACCTCTGCCAATCATCCAATTGTTCAGAAACTAGGTTGTAATTTTCCTTGCGCGGTGTTGGGTATTCCCAGCATCTTGAATTCACCGGATACTTCAAGTTGTTCCTCAGATTTCCAATCAGTTTAATCGTTGAGCGGAAATTTTTACATAGGAAATTAGAAGAAAACAATCGGGATTTAAATAATTTTGATTTGTTTCTACCTTTTACCTGTACCTGGAAAAGCACAATTAGCGATCGCCTAAAAGGTTTCTATTGCACTTCTATCTGATTTGTGAAGAGAGTCTCTTCTAAAAAACTCCGTTAGCGATCGCATAGCACTGCGGATGCGTTATTCTCCGCTTTAGATGCAAAGGAAGCGAAGAACACAAGCGATGATTTTACAACCTACAACAAAAATTAAAAGGCAAATGCATCAAGAAAATTGCTCCTTTCTTTAGCATTTTGCCTTTTTATTGTCTCAAGCCGACCATCGCTCAAGCCGACTATCGGCTCCTGAAAAAGAAATTCTGAAAATTAGTACTGAATCAGATGGAGTACATCACAAACCACACTATCGCTCTTTTGTCACTCTAGGCAGAGGAAAAGTGGAAATCGGTTGGCTCAAGAGCTGTGGGAACAACTCCCCTGAACCAATTCATAAAAGCAATTAAACCCTAAAAACCCGCATCTAGCTCAAGGATAGGAAATACTTTTAGCCAAATCTTCATAAGATTAAAAGCCACAAAAGGTCGGAGAATTAAACGTAGATAGCGCTAGCTCCTCCCGAAGGGAGGCTCGCCCTTGCATCAGACGGGAAAGATAGTGGTTTGCTGACGGCGGGTGAAATACTGGATTTGTACGCACGATCGGAGCGAACTGCCTTCGACACACCGCACAGTTCGTCTTTAAAAGCCGAATTGGTGGTTTTGAGTGCTTTTGACACGGGAAGAGGTCGGATTACAGGCGATGGCGTCATCAGGCTGTCTCGGGTTTTTATTTCCGCTAGAGTTCCTAGTGTTCAAGTGTCATTATGGGCGATCCCTGCTGCCCCCACTTCTTTCCTAATGACGAAGTTTTATAATAATCTCCAGGGAAATCCAGACCGAGCATCTGCACTGCGAAGTGCCATGTGAAAAACTCTGAAAACATACCTGAGCCCATTAGACTGGGCGGTATTTACCCTGATCGGCGAAGCGCAGTGAAGGGAAATATTTGAGTAAGATTGAAGTCAATACTTTTCGGTTAATCTCTCCCCAACCCATAATTATCTGTGTGAAGGGTAGAGCTACTAAGCGTTACCCATCGAACTCTTCTCAATGTTGTGGGTTGCGTTCCTCAAACGCCACGCCCCCAACGCGGAGAACTCATCTACACGGAGTGGCTTACCAGCCTACGAATGACAGGGTTTCATTCATTTCTCCGACTTAACTCCCAGCAATCCTCGATCTAGAAGCTCGTGCATCGGATTGTGAATTCTAGAAGACTTGAGGCGCGTATTGCACAAAGTGCATCTGAAGAGCGCGATCGCGTTTTTATTTAGATAAGGTCATATTCTTGCGGAAATCCTCGAACTCAGCATGTAGGGGCTAGCAAAAGCGGTAGTGACTTTTTGTCATTCATCTCGGAAAATTCCCAAATGAATGACAGACTTTTCGGATCGGTACAGCAAAGCCCTGGGCTATCATCGGCCCATGCGGTAACGTTTAAAAGAAAGGGGTACGTTTAAGGGCAGAAAGGGGTATACTCCGGAAGGGTATATGTTGCCGACTGAACTGCCCGAAATGGAGAATCGAAATTCGCCTACTCATCCGTTTTGGCGATGATTGGCACTTCACGATTGGCATAGACTCAAACAGTGTTACAGCCAATTAGTTTTATAGAAAAAATAATTTTACCATCCCCTAAAAGGAATGCGTTCGCCTATGGATTTTATATAGCTGTAGAGAGAAAAGTGCATTAACACATCTTGTTAAAATAAATGCATTAAAAATGCCTAAAATCTGCTTTTTGAGGATAGCTTGGAGATAAGGCTAGGCAGGGCAATCTAAATTTGGTTTTTTTGCCGCCTCGCCACTTTTCTAATTGAGAGTAGAAAAAAATCGGTGCATTCTTACCAAGTATCTGGCTACCTGCTACCTGCAACACAAGCTGGGGTGACAGTTCCAGAAGTGGCAACGAGCGACGTGTTTCTTCCCAGGAATTAGGCAAATGAAAGTCGCTGTATGTGAAATCAGTCTATTGCTGAAGGCAAGCTATATTAAAGTGAAAAAAGAAAAAGGAAAAAGGATAAAATATTTAGTTTTACCCTTGGCCTTTTGGATGTTGCCTGCGATCGCTCCAGGAGGCGTCGATTGGGCGATCGCGCAGGCACAAATTGTGCCAGATCAAGACCCCACCAACAGCACGAACACCATTGTCAATACCAATGGCAACAGTTTCGACATTACTGGGGGAAAAACCTCCAGTAATGGGGCAAACCTTTTTCACAGTTTCTCCGAGTTTGGGCTAAACGCCAACCAAGTTGCGAATTTTCTGTCGAACCAAAATATTAAAAATATATTGGGTCGCGTCACTGGCGGAAACCCCTCTATTATTAACGGTCTGCTCCAAGTTACGAATGGCAATTCCAATCTATTTCTAATTAATCCATCTGGCATTGTATTGGGTGCCAACGCCAGCTTAAATGTAAACGGAAGCTTCACCGCCACCACTGCTACAGGAATTGGTTTTGGCAACAACTGGTTCAATGCATCTGGTAACAATAATTATGCTGCCCTGGGGGGAGAACCCAACGCCTTTGCCTTCACCAACGCTCAACCCGGTGCAATTATCAACGCAGGGCAACTGAGTGTAGGCGCGGCAAAGGATATTGCTTTACTGGGTGGTACCGTAGTAAATACCGGAACCCTGACAGCTCCTGGGGGTAATATCACCTTAACAGCCGTACCTGGTGAGAACATAGTACGCCTGAGTCAACCAGGGAATCTACTAAGCTTAGAAATTCAACCCATAGCAGCAGCCGGTAGCCAGCCGGAAAATTGGACATTGCCAGTTGCTTCCATCCCAGAACTGTTAACGGGAGGCGGTGCCGGGAGTGCCACTGGGCTAACAGTCAACAGCAATGGTCAGGTAGTGTTAACGGGATCTGGGGTTAGCATTCCCACAGATCCAGGCACTGCGATCGCCTCTGGCAGTCTCAACGTTTCAGGTCAGACTGGCGGCACGGCGCAGGTCTTGGGCGACAAAGTCGGGCTGGTTAGTGGCAATGTTAACGCTTCAGGCACCAATGGTGGCGGCACCGTCCTGATTGGAGGGGATTTTCAGGGGAAAGGCACCATTCCCACTGCCTCTCATACTTACATCAGCAGCGACTCTACGATCAATGCTGACAGTTTGCTCAACGGCGATGGCGGTCATGTCATCGTCTGGGCAGACAAAGTAACCGGCTTCTATGGCAAAATCGGTGCTAGTGGCGGCACTAATCAAGGTAATGGTGGCTTTGTCGAAGTATCCGGCAAGGAAAACTTAGCATTTAAAGGAGAGGTGAATGTAGGTGCCCCTAACGGGGTAGACGGCACCATTCTGCTCGATCCAAAGAATATCAAGATAGTCAATACAGGTGGTACGAACGACGATCAACTCAATGCCGATACTCCTACAGGAGACTTAGCGGGGCAAATTTTATCGGCTGATGGAGGGGATGAGGTAGACTTCACTATCTCCAAGAGCTTACTCGAAAATCAGACTGGTAATGTCTTACTACAAGCAACGAATGATATTACCATCGACAACGGTGTGTCGCTGGACTTTTCTTCTGGTGGCTCGATTACCTTTACTGCCGACGCGGATAAAAATGGTGCCGGGTCTTTTTCAATGGATCAATCGCAATCCATCACAACTTCCGGGGGAGCGTTAACCATTACAGGCGCAAATGTAACTGTTGGAGAGATTAACACTTCTGTTAAGGGCAACATGGGCGGTGCTGGTAGTGTAACGTTGACCGCACAAGACGGAAACATTAAAACTGGCAACATCATAACGAAAGCTACAGGCGGCCCCAACGATGGTGGCAATGTAACGTTAACTGCGAAGGGTAGCATTACGTATAACAAGATAACGGCGGGCGCTTCTGGTAATGGAAAGTTCGGTCAAGGCACTGATGGCACGATTACTTTAACAACGGGTACAGCAGCCCCCATAAAATACACGGGATCTACGGGATCTGCCCAACCTACCAAGGTAGGTACAGATATTGCCCCAAATCCGGGCGGTAATACAGGTGGCAGCGGCACGGGTGGCATAGACACAGGTGGCATAGACACAGGTGGCAGCGGCACGGGTGGCAGCGGCACGGGTGGCATAGATACAGGTGGCAGCGGTACGGGCGGCATAGATACAGGTGGCAGCGGCACGGGCGGCATAGATACGGGCAGTAATACAGGTGGCAGCGGCACGGGCGGCATAGATACGGGCAGTAATACAGGTGGCAGCGGCACGGGCGGCATAGATACGGGCAGTAATACAGGTGGCAGCGGCACGGGTGGCATAGATACAGGTGGCAGCGGCACGGGTGGCATAGATACAGGTGGCAGCGGCACGGGCGGCATAGATACAGGTGGCAGCGGCACGGGCGGCATAGATACAGGTGGCAGCGGCACGGGCGGCATAGATACAGGTGGCAGTAATACAGGTGGCAGCGCCACCAGCTCATCCGGGGGTACGGGTGGAAACACAGGCTCCTCCGGTGGCACTGGGGCCGGCACAGGCAAAAACACAGGCTCCTCCGGTAGCACGGGCGGTAGTAGCACCGGCACTGGTGGCACGGGCAAAAACACAAGTTCCTCTGGGGGTACGGGTGGAAGCACAGGCAAAAACACAGGCTCCTCCGGTGGCACGGGGGGCGGTAGCACCGGCACTGGTGGCACGGGCAAAAACACAGGCTCCGGCAGCCCTAGCAACGATCAAGCAAGCAAGGGAGATGACGGAACAAGTCAGGGAGATAACTTATCCGGCTCAGGAAACGATCCGGTTTCCACCTCTTCCGGCAAGGAAAATTCATCATCACGAAAGGTGGATACGGAATCATCTTCACAAACTGATGCAGGTGAATCTGTTGCAGTTCTGGAAGAATCCTTCACCCGTGAATTTGAGGAGTATTTGGGTCAGCAGGTTGATTCTCAGACAACCACACTGGTAGAGGCTCGGAATATTCTGCAAAAAATTGAGAAAGCGACTGGAGTGAAACCGGCACTCATCTATGTAACTTTTGTGCCTCAGACGATTGCACTCGATCCGAGCCTACTGGATACAACGGCTTTCAATGGAACTAAGTCACTACAGCCGTTAAATCAACCAGAAAATGTGCAGCAATCTAGTTCCCTAGGGAAGGTTAATGGGAGAGGACATAACAATAGCGACCAGTTGGAAATATTGGTGGTGACTTCTGAGGGTGTCCCCATTCGCAAGCGGATTCCTGGGACAACGCGATCGCAAGTAATCAAGGTTGCCGATCAATTCCGTGCCGAAGTGATTAACCCCCGAAGACAGAAGGCTTACCTGGCTCCAGCCCAAAAACTTTATAAGTGGATGATTGCACCCATTGAAGCCGATTTACAAGCGCGGGGTATCCAGAATATGGTCTTCCTTGCAGACAGTGGGTTACGCTCCATCCCGATTGCCGCTCTCCACGATGGTCAAAAGTTTCTGGTGGAGAAATACAGTACGGGGCTGATGCCCAGTCTTAGTTTGACGGATACTCTCTTCAAAGACATTAAAAATTCCCAAGTTCTGGCAATGGGAGCAGAGAAGTTTCCCGAACAAAGCGCTTTACCATCAGTGCCCCTGGAGTTGTCAATGATTACGCCCCAGCTGTGGAAAGGCAAAGCCTTCCTTAACGATGCCTTCACCCTCAAGAATCTGAAGTCTCAGCGCTACTCGCAGCCTTTTGGGATTGTCCATCTAGCAACTCATGCCGAATTTGAATTAGGGCCTCCTAGCCAATCCTACATTCAGCTATGGGACACGAAACTGCGATTGAATCAGCTAAAGCAAATGGGCTGGAACGATCCACCTGTAGAGTTATTAGTTCTGAGTGCCTGTCGCACAGCGTTAGGCAATGAACAGGCGGAGATGGGCTTTGCTGGATTGGCTGTGCAAGCAGGGGTAAAATCGGCAATGGGAAGTCTGTGGTACGTCAGTGATGAAGGGACGTTGGGGCTGATGACCAGCTTCTATTCCCAATTGAAAAAAGCCCCCATCAAAGCGGAGGCACTACGGCAGGCACAGATATCGATGATTAATGGAGAAGTAAGCATTGAGGGAAACAAAATGCATACTTCCAGAGAGGATATCTCGCTACCTCCGGAGTTGGCAGGGTTAGGAGAGAAGAAACTCTCTCATCCCTATTATTGGGCAGCGTTTACGATGATCGGCAATCCTTGGTAAACAATTAAAAACGCCAAATTAAACATTCTCTGATTTTTAATTTGGCGTTTTTTTGAATTTTTAATTGCTTAATACCCACGAGCGCATCAGAGCATTTACTTGTTCTGGTACCTCATCATGGGGACAGTGACCTGCTTGTAAAAAATGCTCTGTCAGTTGAGGATAGTATTGGCGAAATTGCTCCGCTCTATCTCTTGTATTCATCCAGGGATCTGCTTCTCCCCACAACAGCAACAGCGGGCAGTGCATCTGCTTTAATAAAAGGTCAACTTTTTCGCCTTGAGGCGTTCTAAAGACAGAAGCAAACACTTGAGCAGCACCGGGATCGCAAGAGGGGCGATAGATTTCTTCCACCAACCGATCGGTGATCGCACTCTGGTCGAGATAAACTTTCTGGAGTGTATTCCGAATGACTGAACGTTGTCGCGCATACTGGAACAACAGAAAACTAGCCCAGGGTTGGCGAAAAAGTGACTGAACGACTTCACCCATCACTTTTTGGATAGGGTTCGGTTGAGTCGGCACCTTAAGATTGGTGAACGGGCCAGCACTATTGAGCAATACCAATCCAACAGCGGCTGATGGACGTTGGGCTGCCACGCAAAGCCCGCAATAGCCGCCTAGAGAGTTTCCTGCTAACACAACTGGCTGACGAATCACGTTAGTGATGAAATCATACAGTTGGTCTCGCCACAAGTCGCCACCATACTCCCACTCCGGCTTGGCTGAACGACCAAAGCCCAGCAGATCGATCGCCCAAACTTCAAAATCCTGACTCAGTTCAGTAATATTCTTGCGCCAGTGGTCTGTAGAGGCACCAAAGCCATGAATCAATAATAGGGGCGGGCGTTCGGGTTGCGGTTGTCCTGCCCGTACATAATAGATGGATTGCCCCCGCCATTGCCAATAAGTGCCGGGAATGGGGACGGTAGAGGCTGCTGGGGTTGCCTGCATGTCACAAAAATGTTAAGTAATGTTAACTTCTTTATTTTAGCTTCTCAGGAAGGCTGGATGACCTTAGACATTCAGTAGTTCTGTCTAAGGGCTTGGTTGCTGCATCCACGTTAGTTATGTTGAGGAAAGGTTTTGCTCAGGCGCTAAGGAAATGCTGGAGCGATTGCCTCCTCAGAACGCATAAGTATTGAGTAATATAAAAAAAGCAGCTAGAATCTTAACATTTGCCTTGAGCGACCCAACTTCAGATGGGGTAACGTAGGCGCGTAGCGGCTTTCCGTATGGTAGTACGCAAGCTGTGTTCGCATCACATCTGGAGTAGAGAAGGGGAGAGTTCAAGTAGCGTTTATCAATCGTAGATCAGTAACGAAGAGGGAAGAGCAGTGTCTGTCGAAACCGTACAAAAGCCTTCAACAGTCCGTAAACTCGCACCTCGTTATCGTGTGTTGCTCCATAATGATGACTTCAACCCAATGGAGTACGTGGTGCAGGTTTTGATAACGACGGTGCCTGGTATCACGCAACCTCAGGCTGTCAGTATCATGATGGAAGCTCATACCAATGGGCTTGCTCTCGTGATTACTTGCGCCTTGGAGCATGCGGAGTTCTATAGTGAAACATTGAACAACCACGGATTGACCAGCACCATAGAACCAGACGAATAGGATACGCCCAGGCAACAAGTAAGAGGCAAGAGGTTGTTAAAAATAAACTTTGTCCGTTTAGCCCAGTACCCGGCACCGGCGCGGCTGGGCTGTTTTGTGCTGAGTTTACTCTTGCTCTGGTTGCCGGTGGCTGCACCCATCTACTTACTCTTGAGTAAAGATCCCAACTTAGTCACCATCCTGACGATGGGACTGTTGTTTGCAGCGTTTCTCCTGCTTGTTCGGTGGTGGGGTCAGAAAGTCTATCAGCAACCCCAGCTACTGAGACGCTATGGTTTACAAGGAACGCGGCAAAATGCCAAAGAGCTTTTCTCTGGACTGGGTGTTGGCGTCTTGATTACTTTCAGTCTGTTTGGGCTGGAGGGGCTATTGGGTTGGCTGGTGTGGCAGCCTCCGACAATTCCATTAGCCAAGCTGATTTTAGAAGGGTTAGCGAGCGCGCTGGGTATCGGTTTTGCAGAGGAATTGGTATTCCGAGGCTGGCTGCTAGATGAGTTGGAACGGGATTATCGTCCCGGTGTATCTCTTTTGGCAGACGCTTTTATCTTTGCGCTGCTGCATTTTCTGAAGCCGCTGAGGGAAATTTTTCGGACTTTGCCGGGATTTCCAGGGTTGTTGCTGCTGGGATTAACCCTGGTTTGGGCGAAGCGCGGAAGCAGGGGGCGTCTGGGACTCTCGATTGGTCTGCATGCTGGCTTGGTTTGGGGATACTACATCATTAATGTGGGAAATCTGGTGCAATTTTCTGGTCAAGTTTCCGACTGGATTACCGGCGTGGACAGGAATCCCTTGGCGGGGGTAATCGGGTTGGTGTTTTTGAGCGTTTTGGCGTTTGGGATGCGGAAGCGATCGCATTCACTACACTCGCCTCAATAATCAACAACCATTGATCCTAGACTCAACCTATAGCATTACCCAATCTGGCTTCTGGAGTGGGAGAGTCCCTCTTTATCGGCAAACGGAATTCTCTACTTCCCTGCGTGTCTCCCCCATCTAAACTCTTTGGAGAGAGGTTAACCGAAAAGTATTATAAAACTTAGTTATGGCGGATTCGGTAAGCGGCTCTTGAGGAGCAACGACGAGCGCAAATATTCTTACCAGATTGCCCCTCGCCGCTTCAAGTCACGCTTCATTGCTTCTGAAAGTCCTGTATTCTCTCCAAATCGAGCTTTTTCCACTTTTACCGTGCCTAAATCCGCATCGCTCAAATTGGCACGACGCAGGTCAGCGCCGCTTAGGTCGGCACCCATCAAGTTTGCACCTATCAACGTGCCACTACTCAGGTCAGCACGACGCAGGATAGCATAACTCAAGTTCGCCTCACTCAAGTTGACACTACACAAGGAAGCATCAATTAAGTTGGCGCGACAAAGGTCAGCTCCAATCATTTGAGCCTCATTGAGTTGGGCACATAGTAAGTTGGCACTGTTGAGGTTAGCACCAATCAAGTTGGCACCCATCAAACAGACTTTAATGGCGTCAGCTCTGTTGAGATTGGCACTGAGCAAATTAGCACCGCTCAAATCAGCCATATTCAAGTTGGCTTTATTTAGCTTGGCACCCGCGAGATCGGCACCAATCAGATTGGCACCCAGCAGCAGCGTACCCAGCAAAATCGAACCGCTTAAGTCGGCACCATGTAGGTCAACGCCACTAAGATTAGCACCCGCAAAATCTTTAACGGGATTTAATCCAGCAATTTCTGCTAATTCAAGGAAGTTATCTGTATCTGCCTCTACAACGTGTAAGATCAAGTCTTTCAGTCGCTGGAGAGATTTCTCATTAGGCACATTCAAACTCTGTCCGGCTTTCATTAGGCTTTTGTTTGGACCTGAATAGGCAGAGGGCAATCATTCTCTCTATTACCGCCCTCTTGTTACGACTAATATGCTTCAACCCCAGTTCCTCGACATCCGGATATTCACTTACAAATTGGTTATTTTGCTCTAGTTGAGCCAAAATTGCTTCTAAGGATTTATCGAGACTGTCTGTTGACTCCTCATCAACCATCTCTAGGTGGGATTTTTTAGAATTTGAGTATTGCATTTTTTACCTCAACATCATTTAGCTTAAGTAAACCCATTCTAAAAATAACATTGCACTGCGATTGCCGGGGAAATATCCACTAAAATTTACGTGAATTTGAGGGTTCATCAAGTTATGGAAAAGTAACAAACTCCTTTTCGTCTAGATGTCTGAAGCTGCATGAGTTTTAGAAAAAAATTTTGATTCTCAACCAGTAAAACAAAAGCAATATTTAGTATGTTTTTATACTTGGGTACTTGGATTTTGATTTCTGGATTGAACTCGCTCGAAAAAACTTTACGGTTGTTTTTGTCTAAAGTTCTATTGGTTGGCATTTCCCCAACAAAATAGCTGGGATCGTTACGGGCAGACATTTATCAGACTCAGAGAAAGAAGATTTAACCTTGACCTGCTTGAGGAACTTTGGGCGATCGCTTATCGAGCGATCGTGTTGCGTAGCCGACAGCATATGCTGCAATTGAAATGGCTATGTGGCGAGCGCATCAGTTCAGTTGCATCAGGGGAACACCAAGCGAAATTACTATGTAACCTATAATACTTTTGCCTACTGAGATTCCCTTTGCTCGAAATGCCTTTTTAGTCAAGTTTCTATCAAATTGCATAAAAGAATAATTGTGAATCCACGCTTCTCGATAGAAGGCGAATCTGACGATTTGCTGACAATTTAACAAAGTAGTAATTTCTTCTGAATGTCAAAAAATCTCAACTCAGTTGCTGCCAAATATTGCCTTTACGAAGGGCAATAAATTTATACCTATCCCTAATAATTCATAAAGGTTGCCAATAAATTGTCAAAGCTCAGCGTCGGTTTCTGGGATGACAAGCTTGACATTTTAAACGGGAAATGGTCTAAGAACGGGGATGCTTATCTCTTTCAAAACCTGATTTAAGTCCTAACTGAAGTAGGGATACGATCGCACTACGTAGATTTCGGCTTAGTTTTGAAAGAACCCAAACCTGTTCTCGAAGAAAACAGGTTTGGGTAAGCAACCTTGCGATCGCTTCGGTAAAATCCCCTAAGATTCATGGGGGATTCCCGGAAGGGCGTTTGGCATCTATAGCGGTTCTTATTTTTATGCCATACACTCTGACCTCGCCCCTCCCCTTCCCGATTCCGAAAAGGGGACTGGAGAGTTAAACCTGGATTGGACTCAACTTGGCATCACTATAGTTGGGGATGCCAATATAGTCTTGCAGCGCTTTCACCTCCAAAGGAGCTGACTGCAAGGCACGAATCGCTGCCGCAGTAGCTTTAGCACCTGCAATCGTCGTGATCATAGGGATTTTGTAAGTGAGGGCACTGCGACGAATCAAGCGTCCATCTGCCTGCGCTTCTTCCCCAGAAGGTGTGGTGATAATCAGCTGAATCTTGTTGTTTTTGATCGCATCCAGAACGTGAGGACGCCCCTCATGCAGTTTCAGCACCACATCCACCTCTAGCCCATGTTCCCGCAGCACTTTGCGCGTGCCAACGGTGGCGACAATATGAAAGCCCAACTCAATCAAATCTCTGACCACTGGCACCGCCGCCGCCTTGTCCCGGTCGTTCATTGAGACAAACACTGTGCCAGATAAGGGCAACCGCTGTCCCGCTGCTAACGCTGCCTTAGCAAACGCTCTTCCGAAATCCACGTCAATCCCCATCACTTCTCCCGTCGAGCGCATTTCTGGCCCCAGAAGGGTGTCAGCACCGGGGAATTTTTCAAAAGGCAGTACGGCTTCCTTGACGGCAACGTGACGCGGCAGTACCTCCTCTGTCAAGTCGAGGGATTCCAGCGTGGCACCTGCCATAATCCGGGACGCCAGAGCGGCTAGGGGTACTCCAGTCGCTTTGGAGACATAAGGGATGGTGCGCGAGGCTCTGGGGTTGGCTTCTAGAATGTAAACTTGTTCCCCCTGAACGGCAAACTGGATATTCATCAATCCAATCACCTTGAGGGTCTTGGCGAGATCGATAGTCCAGGTACGGATGGTATCCAAGACTGCTTCCGATAGGGAAGTATAGGGCAAGGAACAGGCAGAATCCCCAGAGTGAATGCCCGCTTGTTCGATATGCTCCATGATGCCGCCAATCACGACCTTACCAGTGCGATCGCTGATCGCATCCACATCCACCTCAATCGCATTTTCCAAAAACTTGTCGATCAAGATCGGATGATCGGGTTCCACCAGCACCGCATACATCATGTAGCGCTGCAAATCCTCATCGGAGTAGACAATTTCCATCGCCCGTCCTCCCAATACATAAGAAGGACGTACCACGACAGGGTAGCCAATGCGCTGCGCGACCGCTAAGGCGTCTTCAAAACTCCGAGCAATTCCGTTCGCTGGTTGCTTGATATCAAGTTCCCGCAGGATTTTTTCAAATCGCTCTCGGTCTTCGGCGGTGTCAATCGAATCTGGCGAGGTTCCCCAAATTTTAGCGGTGATTTCGGGGTGGGATTGCAGATATTCCTGCAATGGCAAAGCCAATTTTAGCGGCGTCTGACCCCCAAACTGCACGATAATTCCCTCTGGCTGTTCCGCCTCGATGATGTTGAGAACATCTTCTTTCGTCAGCGGCTCAAAGTAGAGGCGATCGCTCGTATCATAATCGGTGGAAACGGTCTCCGGGTTTGAATTGACCATAATCGTCTCAAACCCTTGCTTGGAGAGAGAATAAGCTGCATGACAGCAACAGTAGTCAAACTCAATCCCCTGCCCAATCCGGTTCGGGCCACCCCCTAAAATCATCACCTTGCGCTTATCTGAGGGCAATACCTCCGATTCTTCTTCGTAAGTCGAGTAGTAATAAGGAGTCAGCGCCTCAAATTCTGCCGCACAGGTATCCACGGTTTTGTAGACGGGCACTACACCCAAATTCTTCCGGTAGTCGCGGACTTCATCTTCGGTCGTTTTGGTGCCGTAGGCAATCTGGCGATCGCTAAAACCTTCCTGCTTGATGTCCCACAACTTTTCTTTTGTCAGGTCTTTCAGCTTGCTTCGCTTCAAGAACTTCTCGGTTTCCAACAGTTGTTGCATCTTATCTAGAAACCACGGATCGATTCCCGTCAGTTCATAGACTTCTTCTACCGTCATCCCCATCAACATGGCATGACGAACGGTGAAAATTCTCTCTGGATGAGGCGTCCGCAGTCCCGAACGAATTTGTTCCAAACTCGGCAATTTCTCGTTCTTGTCGCATCCCCAACCCGCGCGACCCGTTTCCAAGCCTCTTAATGCTTTCTGGAACGACTCGCAGAACGTCCGCCCCATCGCCATCACTTCTCCCACCGACTTCATCTGCGTCGTCAGGATTGCCTGAGAACCCGGAAATTTCTCGAAGGCAAATCGGGGTATTTTCGTCACCACATAGTCAATGGTCGGTTCAAAGGACGCCGGGGTTTTCTTGGTGATATCGTTGGGAATTTCGTCGAGGGTATAGCCTACCGCCAACTTTGCCGCTATCTTCGCAATTGGGAACCCGGTCGCTTTAGAAGCCAGGGCAGAACTGCGAGAAACGCGGGGGTTCATCTCAATGACAATCAGGTCGCCAGTCAGAGGATTAACTGCAAACTGAATATTCGAGCCGCCGGTTTCTACCCCAATCTCGCGAATAATTTTAATCGACGCATCCCGCAACCGCTGGTATTCCTTATCGGTGAGGGTTTGCGCGGGTGCTACGGTAATCGAGTCCCCAGTGTGGATGCCCATCGGGTCAAGGTTCTCAATCGAGCAGATAATCACGACGTTATCTGCCAAATCGCGCATGACTTCTAGTTCGTACTCTTTCCAACCCAACAGCGACTGTTCGATGAGAATTTGCGACACTGGGCTGGCATCCAAACCGCCCTGAGCCATTTCTTCAAATTCTTCCTGGTTGTAGGAAATGCCGCCGCCGGTGCCGCCTAGGGTATAGGCAGGGCGGATAATCAAGGGATAGCTGCCAATTTGGGACGCGATCGCCTTCGCTTCGTCGAGGGTGCTAGCAATCCCCGATGGGCACACGCTTACCCCAATTTTCGCCATCGCTTCCTTAAACAGCAGCCGGTCTTCGGCTTTCTCGATTGCCGGTAGCTTGGCTCCAATTAACTCGACCCCGTACTTTTCCAGTACTCCATTTTTCGCAAGGGTGACGGCTATATTTAGAGCTGTCTGACCTCCCATTGTGGGCAGCAGCGCATCAGGTTGTTCTTTGGCGATTACCTTTTCTACGATTTCTGGTGTCAACGGTTCAATATAGGTGCGATCGGCCGTTTCCGGGTCGGTCATAATGCTGGCTGGATTCGAGTTCACCAGCACGACTTCATATCCTTCCTCCCGGAGCGCCTTACAGGCTTGAGTGCCTGAATAGTCAAACTCGCAGGCTTGTCCAATCACAATTGGACCAGAGCCTAGTAACAGAATTTTGTGGATGTCCTGGCGGCGGGGCATAGTTGTTTGTCCTAGCGTGACTGTTTTAAGTCCAGATTATTTTAAAGGCTTTCTTCCCTGTGCTTGGTAGTGGTTTTTGCCAATTTGCCCAAGATTTGATGAGGAAAGGTTTTTGCAACTTCTTTTGTGTCAACTGGCAAGTGTCTTCTTGGTACAACCAGCTCCCATTGACCGGGCAGTTTGATCGAGGCTATCGATGTTAGAGACCAGGTTATCGCGTCTCTACCGCGATCGCGTCAAATCCGCTCTTCCATTCTGAACTCTTCGGTTCTCATTCCCCTGATGTAAGGAAGCCAAGAAATCCGCCTTTTAGGTTAGTTGACAACTAGTTTCAACAAGCTTAAAATTAATTTCTGGATTTTTCTTTACAACTTAATCAGAACTTTTACAACTTCATAATAAACAAGCAGAGAGAAGATATCTTCCCTCTGCTCAGTTAGTGTTACTCTCTGTCTTAAAGAACCACAGGTTAGGTACTGAAAATTTTAGCAGCCTGCATATCGAGGCTACATCTAGCTTACCTCAACGGGATTCAAGAGGCAGATACTAATTATTCGTAGTCTGGACAAAACCCAAGGTCAAGCTGTCTTTAGCGAGGAAGTGAGCCAGATGATAAGCCCGCTCTTCGGTTTTCAGCAAGATTGTTTCGTACAGATAACGGGTTGCGCGATCGCCCAAACTTTCTGCTTGTCCTGCCTGACGCCGGATTAGCTGAATCATCGCTTGCTCGGCGGCTAAGTCGTGTTCCACCATCTGGCGGCAAGAAAATACCCCTTCATCTTCTGGCGTGAAGCAGCACAGTTCTGCTAACTTGGCAAAGCCAGCTACTGGAACGCCACCCAGCCCATCCAACCGTTCGCCAATATCATGAACGTGTCCCTGCACCTGTTCGTAGCTTTCGCTGAAGAACTCGTGCAGCATATAAAATTCTGAACCTTCGACCACAAAGTGATGCTTTTGATATTGCAAGTACAGCGCCTGAAAACTCGCTAGAGCAATGTTGAAGCCCTCACAAACCGGCGTGGTGATACTGCGATCCAGCAACACCGGATTGTCATAAACCTGACCGAAGGAGCGCAATACACTCTGAGTTTCGGACATCGTTGTATTCTCCTCTCAATAAGCAACGGTTGTTGCTAATGCAGTAAGTGTATCACGCTAACCCAATTTTGGTGTCTCACTATAGTCTGAGCCAGTTTGACCCGATCCGCAGCAAGCGCTAGTTCCTCAGTTGTATCCTTGCCTATTTCTCGCAAGCAATTAAATTTTCAGTTAAGCTAGTTGAGAATTGTTGTCGTTTGAGTTATATGTATTAACTAGGGTGAAATTGTAAAAATTCCCTACGTCAGGGAATTTTCGGAAAGGCTAGCGAGTCCAGGGAAGTTATAGACAATGCTAATTTTTCGCGTCTGTGGGAACGAATGAATCCAATAGAGCCAATTGAGCCACAACCAGAAACCGGCAAGGTTGTTGAGGTGAATCGAGCAGATCGGTGGCAAGTTTATTACCGCTTGCGAGAGTTAGGAATTTCCTGTGGGTGTGCGGTTGACCAGCCCTTGCTGGTTGAGGTCTACAACACGACAGCAGCGATTCAGCTGTGGAGTGTGGTTAGGCAGTTAACGGCATCGCGCGGCGAGTTAGTGAGCCATCTGGAACGCTGCTGGCAGACGAGTAACGATCCAAAAGAAAGTTAAAAGAGGTTGTAAAAAAGCATGAGTAAATTTAAACAAAACAACTCAGAATTCCGCCTTGAGGGATGGTTACTCGGTTTTGTCATCGAAGATGGCTATAAAATCAAATATTTGAGACTCGCAACTTCAGAGGGTGAATGTCAGATCAAGCTTGCCAAAGAAGCTCGGATTTCCCTATTTCGCTCAGGAGTGACACCCGGTACTTGGGTTGAGGTTTTTGGCGAAACCAAGCTTAAGTTAAAAAGTGGAGAAGTCAAACAAAAAGCTTATCTGGTTAAACCGGGTGTTCCTCCCAGCCAAGTTCAGGAAGTTGGACAAGTAGAGGCAATTCAAAAAACGCCTCCACCTGCTAAAAAATTACCTCTACCTTCCGGCGTCAAAGCGACAATTTTGGTGTGTAAAAAGTCCGATTGTTGCAAGTTGGGTGCTAATAAAGTTTGTCAGGCTTTAGAAGAAGGTTTGCGCGATCGCGGCTTGGACGACCAGGTTACGATTAAAGGAACTGGCTGCATGAAGCGTTGCAAATCAGGGCCAAATATCGTTATGCCGGATAAAACCCGCTACACTCGGATTAACGCTACAGAAATCCCTGAAATTATAGATAAACATTTTCCAGATGAGATGGTATCTGAAGAGCTAATTGCACCTCGTTTGGAGTGCGAAACGGCTAGGGTTCGTTAATAATTTTTCGTAATTTATAGATAATACATACCCCCAACTTCTTTTTATCAGGAAGTTGGGGGTATCGTCTATGTGCAGCCTGCCATAATATTAGTACCTGACCAAAGCGAGTAGATAACTATGGCGATCGCTACTGTAACCGAAAGCTGCTCTCTAGAAGACTTTATGACTAACCCCCCCGAACACATGGAGTGGGTGGATGGAAAACTTGTGGAGAAAACGGGAATAACGGTAAAACATAGTATAGTTCAGACTAGGTTAGCTTGGGGCTGGAAAAATTTCATTACCCAATCTGGACAAGGAGGGGAGGTTGCTGTAGAACTTCCCTGTCGGACTTTAAAGCAGGGGAGTCGTCCTGATGTATCCTATCTCACAGCGGAATTGGTAGCGCAGTTTGGTGAGGCAGGAGCTTTACGACAAAGTCCACCGCTGATTTCTGAAATCGCTTCTCCAACGGATTCAGCCGAGGATTTGTTTGCCAAAGCAAGCGAGTATTTAGAATCGGGTTGTTCGGAAGTCTGGCTAGTATTTCCTGAGAGTCGTCGGGTATCGTTAATTACTCAAAGTCAGACATTAGGGTTTAATACTGGTGATGTAGTGAGTACGCAACTTGTACTCAGAGGATTTAGTGTAGCGCTAGATGAATTGTTAGCTTGAAGCTGACAGTTGATAGAGATTTTAAATATTACTAAATGGATAGTAATTTTAGCGCGAGTAGCGTGGCAAGAGCGATCGCCTAAAAGTTACGTGGATTAAGCAAAAACCCACCATCACCGCCTGAAGACGGGCATAGTGGGTAAAGAGAAGGAAATTCTTCAACTCAAGAAAGCGCGATCGCTTTTTTGGCATCGCCGTCCATCTTGACTAAAGCGTAAACTGACCTTGCATTTGACTCAGAGCCTTAGTGCAAGCAGCACAACTGCACCCTAGATGGTCTTTGATAGGATTACTCGGTTGCACAGATGCAGGCACTTGTTGATATTGCACGACAATAACTTGTGCAGTTGGTGCAGACAGCATCATATTTGAAGCTTCAGCGGCTTGTGCTGTATTCGCTAGCAGGAGCATTGATGCCAAAATTATCGGACAAGTAAGCAAAGCAAGAGCAATTCTGTTCATAATTCAAAAGCTGACAGTTTTTGATGGCATTATAGCCAATTAATTGCCCGCTAAGTTTTGCTTAACGGCAACCAAATCCTTAGCTGTGTTAGCTTGGCTTGGCTTGAGGACAAGTAAATGCGATCGCATCAGCGCATAAATATAAGCTAAGTGCGATTGCGCTCATCCATCCATCAAAAATGGCAAGATAGCAGCACCTACAGCATCTGCGTACTCTTCATGTAATCCCAACGAACCGGGAAGCCTGACTGTCTGCACTCCTGAGACATTCGCCATTGCTTCCATTTCTTCCTTTGATTTCGGCGGTGCTTGTTCGCCAATGACTACCATCACGGGTAACGGTAAAGGCTGAAACCAGGCGAGAAAATCGTCTCTATGATTCACCGGATCTAAACCTCCGGTGACAAAGGCGGCGGGAGCAAAACGCGCTCCTGGTTGATGTGCTGTCTGCAACTTTTGTTCGAGCCGGGGAGGAGTCAGCGAGTCAGGTTCAACGTAGACATGGCGACGATACATCAAGCTCATGAAGGATTCTGTGGTGTTTAGCTTGTAGAGAGCTTGTCCTAAAATGGGCGATCGCACTACATTTCTCAGCGTTCCAAACCACCCTTGCTGTTTACCCATCATCGTCGGAAATGGCCCGCGCCAAGTGGGAGCCGCTAAAACAATCCGTGATAAAAGGGGCGGTTGTTGTTGCGCTAGTTGCATCGCATAACCAGCAGCGTGTCCAGCCGCAATGATGGCTATTGGAGTATCAAAAACATTTTTGACAAAATCTTGCAGAAATTGGTGATATAGGGCGGGTTGGTAGTTCAAGGGTAGACGAGGCGATCGCCCAAATCCAGGCCAATCGAGAGCAACGGCTTGAAACTGAGATGATAATAACTCTGCCAGTCCGTGCATTTCCGCGCGTGTAGAAACGGTGCTGAAAGCTGGCAGAAGTAATATAGGAGATCCTTTGCCTAGAGTTTCATAAACTATAGGTAATTCTTGTCCTTCCCAAGCCCAGAGATATTCCTGAACGGTTCCGCCAATTCCGACAGTACTAGGTGCAGAAATCGTTGAAGTTGCCATAAGACACAATCCCTATTTTATTTACTCTAAGCAATCTTTTAACTGCTGTTGAATTTGGGCTTCATTCAAGTTACGCCCAATAAATACCAGTTGATTGCTTTTTTGAGAAGTCCACTTGTCAGTTTTCATCTCAATTCGTTTACCGCACAGTTGAAAGATGTGGCGTAAACTACTCTCCTTAAACCAGAGTAAACCTTTGGCGCGAAAAACGTCTTCGGGAAGTTGTTCGGTTAAAAATTCTTGAAATTTCTCTAAAAGGAGAGGGCGATCGCTTTCAAAAGAAAATGACATGAACCCATCATTTTCTAAGTGGTGGGAATGAGCGTGATGATGATCGTGATAGTGATGATGATGGTGATCATGGCTGGATTCCTCTTTAGCTGGATAAGATTCCGCTTGGGAAACTCCCACATCTAAAATTAATGGCAGAGGAACTTGTCCGTAGGAGGTTCGCAAAACTCTTGCGCCTACTTTCATTGCGCGAATGTAGTCTTCCAACTCCTTGACTTGCGCTTCTGGAACCAAATCGGTTTTGTTTAGCAGAATGATGTCACCGTAGGAAATCTGATTGAGGGCGGCATCACTTTCAAAATGCTCCGGTGTAAACGTTTCCACATCCACCAAAGTCAAGATAGAATCGAGCCGAGTTAGATCGCGCAAATCTGTACTAATGAAGGTCAAGGCAATGGGCAATGGATCGGCAATTCCGGTTGTTTCAACAATTAAATAATCGATGCGATCGCTCCGTTCCAGCACCCGATAAACTGCATCGAGCAATCCATCATTGATAGTGCAACAAATACAGCCATTTGTGAGTTCGATCATATTTTGATCGACAGATATTAAGAGTTGGCTATCGATATTAATATCGCCAAATTCATTAACTAAAACTGCTACCTTTAAGTCTTGACAATTATGCAAAATATGGTTGAGTAGCGTTGTTTTACCACTGCCTAAAAAGCCTGTAACGATCGTGACTGGCATTCCCCGTTTAGGAATATCCGGAATTAGGTTTTGTTTGGGTGCTGTAAGATTGTTCATTGCTCTGTCGGTGTTAATTGAGCGATGCAGACATGGATTCGCACCATGCGGCGTAGCATTTCCAATGAAATGGTAGTTCTCGGAATGCCGGGATAGTTTTAATAATGATAACTATTATCATAAGCGATCGCAGGTAGCGCTTTGTCGGCAAACCCTTCTACCAATCGCTTGCAGGCTATACAGGCGTAGGTTAGAGTAGCGAGTTCTAACCTACAATGCGATCGCGCTTGGCGCTGTCGGTCTTAAATTACCGCAATACAGTCAATTTCTACCAGTACATCCTTGGGGAGACGGGATACTTCCACGCAGGCACGGGCGGGAGCGGTCTCTGCGTCAAAATATTTAGCATAAACTGCGTTAACCGCAGCAAAATCATTCATATCTTTGAGAAAAACGGTGGTTTTCACCACATTTTCAAATTTAGCCCCAGCAGCAGACAGAATCGCTTCTAGATGAGCCATTACCTGTTCTGTTTGCTTGGCTACATCGTCGGTGTAGACAATATCGCCGATTCTGGGATCGATAGCAATTTGACCGGCGACGAAGATCATCTGACCACTGGCAGCGATCGCTTGATTATACGGTCCGACTGGTGCTGGTGCGTTCTCTGTACGAATTACTTTGCGTGTCATTGATATTTGTGTTGGTAACGATGCTTCTTGTTTAGGAGCTATTGTATCGGAGGCTTCCGGCTTGTAGCGTTCTCCATCAGGCATTATCGCACCATCAAGGTCTGCATTCTTGAAGCTTGCTTTATAAATGTTTGCACCTGTCAAGTTTGCCTTCTTCAGATTTGCCCCATCCAGATTTGCCTTGATTAAATTTGATCCTTCGAGACTAGCTCTTTCTAAATTTGCTCCTTGCAAACAAGTTCTTAGAAGGTTTGTCTGTCCTAGGTATACTCCAGGCAAATTCGCATTAGCCAAATTCTCGTATGACAGATCAACTTTCTGAAGATTTATTCCCCTAAGTTTAGCTCCTTGGAAATTTGTATTTTCAACTTTCACGCTCGTTAAGTCGGCCTGAGTTAAGTCGGCTCCAGTTAAGTCTGCCCCACTCAGATTTGCATTATTCAAGTTTGCATTACTTAAGTCAGCACCGCTGAGGTCTGCCCAACTTAGATTTAGTGAAGCACCCTGCACCCGATTCAACTTTGCACCTGTCAAGGCTGCCCTACTAAGATTTGCTTCCCCCAGATGAGCCTTGGTTAGAGTTGCCTTACTTAAGTCGGCTCCAGTCAAATTCGCTCGAAATAGATCTATCTCACTCAGGTCTGCTTCTTTGAGATTTACCCCACTCAGTTGTGCAGAACGAAAATTTCGTTCGCCGTTGGCGTATTTTTCTAGAAGTTCTTCAGCGTTCATTGTTGGTTTAGCGATTGTCGCGCACTTGCATCAGTTTAAGACACCGGGCGAACAGGAAATAACTGGGGCGTTGTTTTGAACCCGCGAAGGTGGATTTTGTCTATGTAGGTGCGATTTCTAATCGCCAGAGCTAATGCAAATTCTAAACGCTCGGATTAATGCAAATTCTAAACGCCGGAGCAAATCTTAATTTCTTTATTTCGCCAACACACCATTCAGGAAAATATCAGCCAACCCTTCTGCCATTTCTTGCATTGCTTTCGGGGAAGCATTTTCTCCTAATAGCGTGTCGTGACTAAAACCGGCAATTGTGAACATCCCTAAGAAAACTTGGGCGACAATTCTTGGATTCATGCGGCGATAGGTGCCTCTATCCATTGCAGTTTGAAAGAAAGCTTCTGCCACATCCGTCATTTTGACAATGACTTCAGCTTGGATGCGATCGCGCAACTCTGGATGAAACTGCGCTTCTGTAAAACAAACCCGCAGCATATCCGCATTTTCACGTAGATTCATCATCCGCCGATGCATCACCTGAGCCACAGCTTTATAGCTGCCCATTTCACTCAATTCCGTTAATAAATCTGTGAGAATTTCTACCCAGCCTTGCGTCGCCACCTCAATCAAGATCGCCTTTTTGTTCGGAAAATGACGAAACAACGTTCCTTCTGCAACCCCCGCTGTTGCGGCAAGATCGCGGGTTGTTGTCCCCTCATATCCCTGGCGGGCAAATAACCGCTGTGCTGCCTGTAAAATTCGGGTGTGGGTATCGTCTTCAGTATGAGCAACTTGCTTAGTTCCCCCTACTGTTTTCCGGTTAAAAATTCCCATATTAAGAAATAAATGGATGGATTACCACTAACACCCTAATGCAATTGTGCTATAGGCGAGTAATCAATCACCCAAACCTTCACAGATTGTTAACACCACACAATCCACGTTAGAGTCAATATCTTGGAATTAGCGCTGCTTAATCTTTAGTATTGTATGAGTCAGTTTTGTCGATTCCTGTGTGTGTCAATCCCAACGACAGCACAACCGTTACGGGAAAGTTTGAACCCCAGCCCTCAACCGTCAAGACAGCGTCAGTGGCAAAGCATTCTGGCTTTTCTGCTCGCGCTGCTGCTGGGGTGGGGTATGCAGCCAAATGTGGCGTTAGCTCGTACCCAGACGCTTGAAAAGGCGGATGGGACTGCCACAACCCAATCGATTCAGCCCTATTTAGACCGGGTGATTCAGCGGGTGACAGAGTTTCGCTTAGAGAATGGTCTCAAGTTTATTGTATTGGAACGGCACCAAGCGCCAGTTGTGTCGTTTTACACCTATGCCGATGTGGGCGGTGCCAACGAACCCAATGGTCAAACAGGCGTTGCTCACTTTCTAGAGCATTTAGCTTTTAAGGGAACCACCCGCATTGGCACGCAGGACTATAAGGCAGAAAAGCCACTTTTAGACCGCTTAGACCAGTTAGCCGAACAAATTGAGGCAGCAAAAGCGGCAAAGAAACCGGCAGAAGTGACAAAGTTGCAGGCAGAATTTAACAAGGTTGAAGCCGAAGCAGCGAAATATGTCAAGCAAAATGAACTGGGTCAAATTGTCGAACAAGCGGGAGGCGTCGGTCTAAACGCGGCAACCTCTACAGATTCCACGGTCTATTTCTACAGCTTTCCTTCCAACAAATTAGAGCTGTGGATGTCGCTGGAGTCAGAGCGGTTTTTAGACCCAGTGTTTCGAGAATTTTATAAAGAGAAAGAAGTCATCCTGGAAGAGCGACGGTTGCGAACTGATAACTCGCCCATCGGTCAAATGATTGAGGCTTTTCTCGATGCGGCTTTCAAAGTGCATCCCTATAAGCGTCCAGTGATTGGCTACGACCAGGACATCCGCAATCTTACCCGCGAAAATGTGCAGGAGTTTTTTGACACGCACTACGTCCCCAGCAAGTTAACCATTGCGGTCGTTGGGGATGTTAACCCAGTGGAAGTGAAACGGCTGGCTCAAGTTTATTTTGGACGTTACAAAGCGAGACCTGCGACGGAGGAGCAATTACCGACGGAACCCAAGCAAACGGAAGCGCAGGATGTCACCTTGCGGCTGCAATCCCAACCTTGGTATCTAGAAGGCTATCACCGCCCAGCGATGAATCATCCGGATCATGCAATTTATGAACTGATCGGTCGATTGTTGAGCGATGGTCGGACTTCTCGCCTCTACAAGTCTTTAGTAGAAGAGCAGCAAGTCGCTCTGAATGCGGAAGGTTTTAGTGGCTTTCCGGGAGATAAGTATCCGAATTTGATGCTGTTCTATGCGCTGACAGCTCCCGGTCATACAGTGGATGAAGTGGCAGCGTCTTTGAGCAAGGAAATTGAGCGGCTGAAGACGGAACCCGTAGCGGCGATGGATTTGGATCGGGTGAAGACTCAAGCAAGAGCTGATTTATTGCGATCGCTCGATTCCAATATGGGCATGGCGATGTCGCTGGTGGACTATGAAGTGAAAACCGGCTCATGGCGGAACCTGTTTAAGCAACTAGATGCGATCGCTACCGTGACACCCGCAGAAATTCAGCGCGTGGCGAAAGAAACTTTCCAGCCACAAAACCGGACAATTGGGCGAATTCTGCCTAAACAGGACTGAGGACTGAGAGGAAGAAGAAGGAAGAGGAATGAGTATGCAGTGGTTTAGGCAGAATTTGCGGAAGAAGGGCAAAGGAAAACAAAGGAAAAATTATTTTCTGTTTCTTTTGACTTTCTCTTTTTTACTTTTGACATTTTTGATGCCAGCGGTAGCGGATACAGCACGGCATTATACGGAGTTGAAGTTTCCGCCGTTGCCGGAAATTCAGGTACCGCCGTACACGCGCTATCAGATGGACAATGGGATGATTGTGTATCTGATGGAAGATCACGAACTTCCCCTCGTGAGTGGCACGGCGATGATTCGCACCGGCGGTCGTCTGGAACCAGAAAACGAGGTAGGTTTGGCTACGTTGGTTGGGGAAGTCCTGCGGACTGGCGGAACCGCGAAGCACTCCAGCGATGAACTAAACCAATTGTTGGAACAACGCGCCGCTTCGGTAGAGAGCAGTATTGTTAGCACTGCGGGTAGTGCTGACTTTACGACGCTCTCTGAAGACTTGAAGGACGTATTTAGTTTGTTTGCTGAGGTAATCCAAGAGCCGATTTTTGCACAGGAAAAGCTAGATTTAGCCAAGACGCAACAGCGCGGTGAAATTGCGCGGCGGAATGACGACCCAGGTGGTATTGCTTCCCGCGAATTTGAGAAATTAGTCTATGGCAACAATAGCCCCTATGCTCGCACCGTAGAATATGCAACCTTAGACAACATTTCCCGCGATGACTTAATCAGTTTCTACCAGAAATATTTTCATCCGAAGAATATGATTCTGGGCATCGTGGGGGATTTTGATAGTAAGGCGATGCGTCAGATGATCCAGGAAAAGTTTGGGAACTGGAAGCCAAAAGGCACAGCGCAAACTCCACCGATACCAGGAGCGGAACAGGCAAAGCGAGGAGGGGTTTTTCTGGTAAATCAGCCGCAGCTGACGCAGAGTAATATTGTCATGGGTCATCTGGGCGGTCAATTGAACAGTCCTGACTATGCGGCTCTGTCAGTATTAAATGGAGTGTTAAACGGTTTTGGCGGACGGTTGTTTAACGAAGTGCGATCGCGCCAAGGTCTCGCTTACACGGTGTACGGTTATTGGGGCGCTCAATATGACTACCCAGGCGTATTCCTTGCTGGGGGACAAACTCGTTCAGATGCGACTGTACCCTTCATTAAGGGCGTTTTATCGGAAATCGAGCGCATCCGCACCAATCCAGTGACGCCAGCAGAACTTTCCTACGCCAAGGAATCGGAACTCAATTCTTTTGTTTTTAAGTTCCAAGATCCCAGCCAAACTCTGTCGCGATTGATGCGATATGAATATTACGGCTACCCGAAGGATTTTATCTTTCGTTACCAGCGCGACGTGGAAGCAACCACGATTGAGGATATTCAACGGGTTGCTGAAAAATATCTCCAGCCAGAGAACATTGTTACGCTGGTGGTTGGAAATGCTGCTGCAATTCAGCCGCCTCTAACCAGCATCACGCCCAATGTTACGTCGATAGATATTGCGATTCCAGGAGCATCAAAAAATAGTTAGTCCTTAGTCCTTAGTTATTGGCAACAGACTAATGACTAATGATTAAATGCTTATTTGTCACAGGTCAGGAATCATTAGTTAAATGACTCTTGACCTGTGATTTTAATTTGATTGCATCTGAGCATCTAAGGCTTTAGAGATGCGATCGCGTGTTTCTTGCAGGTGGGCTTTGGTATATTCATCTAAGTTCCCACTCCGGTGCCTAAGGCTACCGTTGATGTCTTCGCGCAATTGGCGCAATTTCGACCAGGCAAGCGTTCGGGCGTCTTCGGGCACGTCCTCAGTCCGCAACACCATGCCGATTAGTATTTGCAAATGTTCTCGCTGCAAAGCCCGACGAAAGCTGGATATCTTCACCGACTTGCTATCTGCTGGCTGCAACTCACTCCAAAGGTCACTGTGCAAGGTATTAAATAGTTCTGGTAGCGTCAGCGCTTGATTTGGCTGACTCTTCAGTTCCAAGTCGCGCAGACGGTTGAGGCGATCGCCCGATAGCACTTCTCTCAAAACAATGCTTTGCGGGAAGAAGATGCTGTCGTGAACCGGAAAATCAAGGCGATTAATTGCAATATTATTGCTCCAATCCATCCAGCGCGAGGGTGCTAACTTATTGAGTAGATCCGGCGGGAAATTAAAAGCGTCTTCTGCAAAGACATACTTTTGCAATGCTGCCAAGGCTTCTCGCTGCTTGGCGACTGGCACAGGTTCAAAGGGTAAGCGTCCGTTGCGGTTTCCGGGGCGATCGCGGTAGAACGATTGTCCGCCAATATATTTAGTAATCAAGAACACGTTTTGCAAATAGTGCATGAACGCGGTGTTAAAGCGATCGCTAACTTCGCTGTAACTTTCGCCGGTGCCGGGATACCCTTTATTGAGACGATCCCATAGCTGGCGGTCAATATCCAGTTGCGATCGCGCGTAGCCTAGCGGATCGAGACTCATGTCATATTGGTTCACGGTAGGATCGAGGTCAAAGCTGTCCTCATCGGAGGCATAAGCTAATTCCGGCTGACTAGATTTCTTGGCAATCTCATCCAGAAACCGCTGTTCGGCGATGGGAATTACCCCGCCACTGGGTTTGTAACCATACTCAATCGCCCACTCGTCATAAGCACCCACCTTGCTGGTATAGTAATCTCCTTGCTTGACGCCTTGGGGTGCCAAGTTGGGTGGCAGATAGTCCATGACGGAACTCACCATTCCCTTGGCGCGGGTGATGTCGGTATTATTTAATTCCTCTGGGGTGAGGAGGGTACTGCCACGGAAGTTGTGTCTTAAGCCTAGAGTGTGTCCGACTTCGTGAGCAATGAGCAATCGCACAAATTGATGAATATACTCTTTCATGCGATCGCTTCTGGGACTAACGTTCTGCAATAGTGATAGCGACAACGACCCAACTGCCATCTGATTGGCAAATTGCATTCCCTCGCACCGATGGTTATGACCATCCTGTTCTAATAACGAAGGTTTTACCTGTCTGTTGGCACCACCCCGCGCTGCACCTTGTTTAGACGAGTGAGAAGGCAAGAAGCCACGGTGACAAATACTGCTGTTCCCCTTCTGGTTCGGTTCGATCAGGTGGTGATATTCCTGCTTGAACGAATTGACAAAGTCAGCGTCCACGATAATGTCAGCATCCAAGATTTCCCCAGTCAACGGGTTAACCCGCGACGGTCCTAATGCAAATGCGGCATCCAAAGAATTGAACCAGCGAATCGTGTTGTAGCGCACATCAGCCGGGTCCCAAGTCGCATTTTCTGGCATCTGCTGCACTGCGATCGCATCCTTGAATCCCGCCTTCTCAAACGCGGCGTTCCACATCAAAACGCCCTCGCGGATAGCGTCGCGGTACTCAACCGGGACAGTATTTTCAATCCAGAAGACAATTGGTTTTTTGGGTAGCGACAGGGAAGCTGCGGGATCTTGCTTTTCTAGATTCCAGCGCTGGATGTAGCGCACAAACGGATCTTTGCCACTCTTACTCGAAAAATCCTTGTAAACCGTCGTGAAATAGCCAACCCGTTCGTCGGCAAGACGCGGGATATAGCCGTTGTTTTCCGGTAGCTGGGAGAGGCTGTAATGTACCTTGAGGGAAAGGGCGCGACTGTCCGGCAGCGTCGGCAGGTACGCCCCATCATCTCCACTAGGGTTGGAGAAGCCGTAAATCGACTCAATTTCCATGTTTAGGGGGAAAGCTTTGGCAGCGCCGAAGTAGGTTTTGTCTTCTTCTAGCTGGTAGGAAGCCTCCAAAGCAGTTTTTAAATACGAACTTAATCCCGGTAAATCGCTGAGTAGCAGGTTCCCCAAATCGACGAGAATGGTTTGGCGTTGCGGATGAATCCTGATGATTTTTAGGGAACTGAGAACGGAGTCTGAAAAGCCTCGTTCTAGCGATCGCTGTTCTGGATTGCCGGGACTAGTGCGGAAGTTCACGTTGCGGACGGCAAAGTGCAAATTGTTGTTGACCCGGCGGAAGTAGAAAAGCATATCTTGCAGCGGCATTCCGCTGTAAAGACCTCGTTCGCCAATCCCCGATTCTAAGGTAATGGTGGCAAGGTAGTTTTTATTGAGCTGTTCGGGTTTAATTTCTAGATATATTGTGCCGGTTTGTTTGTTTCGATAAAGGGTAAATAATCCTTCCAATTTTTGAGTATTTTTAACCGTATCGTCGAAGGATTGAAAATCCGAATTTTCTATATTTATATCTTTAGCTAAAACTGGAGGATGTACCGCTGGCTTCTGGGCGTTCGTGATGGCTGCTTTAACTGAAGAAACATTTGCAAATAATAATCCCAGAAGACAACACACGTAGAATGGCGATTTTTTCATTTTGTCTTTAAACTGATTGACGATTACTGATTCAAGTTAAAACAATGATGGGGTTGGTGCTTTATAGACACCATCTAAGCCGGACTGAAGACAGCACATAAATCCTTTGTCTTTTTAATAAAACCTAGAGAGCTATGTTGCACGCTAAAGTTGAACGTCGTTTGCAACGCCATCTTTGAATGCATCAGCGGCTCCCTGTTTAAGATTCCCGCTTTGGAGTCTAAAAATACTATGCGCCAGCCAAAAAACCAAAAAAGTTTATATTTAATAGCGGATGGCTGTTTCCCCTGGATTTAACCTCTCCTCCAACCCTTTCAAGTTGCACCATTTATCGTCGATGGTGGATTCACTTCGATTCCAACTGGGCATTTAAGGCTTTGTTAATGCGATCGCGTGTTTCCAGAAGATGCGCTTTGGTATAGGTGTCGAGGTTCTTCTGCTTCGATGCACTATCCAGCGATTTCCGCAGTTGTTGCAGTTCGTACCATGCTAGGGTTCGGGCATCTTCCGGTACCGATTCAGTCCGCAACACCATCCCCAGCATGATTTCCAGATGTTCGCGTTGCAAGGAACGGCGGAGGCTGGAAATATTCGCGGGTTTGCGATCGGATTGCTGTACCTCTGTCCAAATGCTATTTTGCAAGGTGTCGAAGAGTTCCGGTAGCGTCAGCGCTTCTCCTGGTTTTGTTTTCAGTTCAATGTCGCGCAGACGATTTAGGCGATCTTCGGATAGAAGCGATCGCAATACGCGACGTTGCTGCAACAGTAGGTTTTCGTGAATGGGATAATCTAGTCGGAAAATCGGGATCGGATTTCCCCAGTGTCTCCAGCGCGACGGTGCTAACTGATTGAGTAATTCCGGCGGAAAATCAAAAGCGTCTGCGGCAAATACATATTTTCCTATTTTTGTCAATGCATCGCGCTGTTTTTCTAGCGGCACGGGTTCAAACGGCAAACGCCCGTTGGGATCTCCGGCATGGTTGCGGCTAAATGACTGCCCACCAATGTATTGACTCATCAAATTAGCGTTACTGAAGTAGTAACTTAGTATCGTGTTAAACAACACGCGCATTTCTTCATAGCTATCGCCCTGCAACGGGTAACGCTTATCCAAACGCCCCCACATCATCCGGGCGTTGTCCATCTGCGACTGTGAGTAGCGCAGCACATCGCCACTCAAATCCCAAAGACTGGCACCCGGATCGAGATCCAAGATGTCTTCATCCGTTGCATAGGCGTATTCTGATTCGGGCGATTTGGAGGCAATTTGCTCTAAAAATCGCTTCTCAGCTACAAAATTTGTTGCCCCACTCGGTTTATAACCGTACTCAATCGCCCATTTGTCATAAGGGCCAACAACGCCTGGATAATACTCTCCTTGCTTCACGCCTTCGGGTGCCAAGTTGACGGGAACGTAATCCATCACCGAACTCACCATTCCTTTGATGCGCGTGATGTCGGTGTTGTTCAATTCTTCTGGCTTTAGCAGCGTGCTACCGTGGAAGTTGTGCCGCAACCCTAAAGTATGTCCAATTTCGTGGGAAATCAGGTGGCGGATATACTGATGCACAAATTCTTTCATTTCGTTGCTGCTAGGCAAGACATTGTGAACCAGCGATAATGCGATCGCGCCCATCGCCGATTGAGTAGCCGCTTCCATGCCATAGCAGAGATCGTGATCTTGGAGGAGTTGCGAGAAATCGGGGGTAGATGATTGAGAATTTCTCTCTCCCTCTCTCTCCAATCCGTTGCAGAGATTGGGATTCTCCGCAATTTGGGAAAATAACCCGGTTCCCGACGGCTGGCTTGACTCGACAAGGGTGCGATATCGCTGCTTAATCGATTGCACCATGTTGGCATCTACAATGATGTCGGCGTCTAAGATTTCGCCAGTCAGCGGATTGACACGCGATGGTCCTCTGGCAGAATATCCATCCAAAGAATTGATCCAACGGATGGTGTTGTAGCGGACATCACCGGGACTCCAGGTGGCATTATCCGGCATTTGCCGCACTTCAATCGCATCTTTAAATCCCGCCTTCTCAAAAGCTTTGTTCCACATCAGAACGCCTTCGCGGATGGCGTCGCGGTACTCAACCGGGACAGTGTTCTCAATCCAGAAGACAATTGGTTTCTTGGGTGGTGACAGAGATGCTTTCGGATCTTGCTTTTCCAAGTGCCAACGATGAATATAACGAACGAAAGGTTCTCTGCGGTTGTCGTTGGAGAAGTCCTTGTAGGCGGTGATAAAGTAGCCAATTCGGTCGTCAGCGAGACGCGGAATATAGCCGTTGTTTTCCGGTAACTGGGATAAACTGTAATGTACTTTGAGGCTGAGGGCCCTGCTATCGGGCAAAGTCGCTAAATTTGCGTCCTCGCTACTCGTCGATGAGAAACCGTAAACCGAGGAAATTTCGATATTGAGGGGAAAGGCTTTGGCGGTGTCGAAATACGACTTGCTACTGTCGAGGCGGTAGGAAGTATCCAAAAACGTTTTTAACATCGAGGTTAACCCAGGCAAATCGGTGAGGAGTAAGTCCCCCATATCGATAAGCAGGGTTTTGCGTTGCGGATGAGTCGCTTTGATGTCCAGCGAGTAGAGGACAGAGTCGCTAAACGCCCGGTTGAGCGATCGCTCTTGCGGCTCCCCAGAGCGCGTGCGAAAGTTAACATTGCGAACCACAAAGTGTAAATTCTCGTTCACGCGACGAAAATAAAACAGGAAATCATTTAGGGGAACTCCGCTATAAATCCCGCGTTCTCCAATCCCCGATTCCATCGTCACGGTGCCGAGGAAGTTTTTATTGAGCTGTTCGGGCTTGATTTCTAAATAAATTTTGCCCGTCTTCTTGTTGCGGTAGAGGGTAAACAACCCTTCCACCTTCTCCGTATTTTTAACGATTTCATCAAAGCCAGACTTTTTAGTAGCTTTACCCGCGTCACCCGCGTCTGCCATCTGAAGCGCTGCCTGGTTGGTATCTTTCAGCAGCCCCAATATCGGTTGTAGCGGCACCGTACTGCCATCTTCATGCTGTTTTTTAGTATCTTTGACCATCCACGCAAAAGGCTGTTGCTCTGGCTGATTTTGGCTGTCTTTGATGACCCATACGTGAGAATACGGAGACGTGACAGAGGTAGGAATTTCGAGTGCTGACCCCTCTTCACTTTTTTGAGGCAACTTATTTGCGCTGCCCCGATCGAGAGGAATCTGTTGCAATTTATTAGTAAAACGGTCTGACTTCTGGCTTCCAGATAGCTGCTTCTTGGTAACAGCAGCCTCAAGCGATCGCATCTGTTGGCGACCGCCCAACCTTTCCACCGCTTTTAGAGGCACCAGCGCCTGCGCTGCTACTTGTAGCTCTATCCCGAACAACACTCCTTGTAGAACCAATAGATAGAACGGCAATTTTTTCATTTTGTTCAGCATCCGAATGACCATTCCTACTTCATCAAATCTTTAAAAAGTATTTCAGTATATTTACTGGAGCTTTACTCTAATTTTAGAGAATTGGGATTATGATACTTACGTGAAAGTCCTTAAGTATTTCTTTGCTAAAGTGCAATAGAAACTTTTCTCGTCAGTCTTTTCAGCGTAACCCAAAGGTTTGTTAAATGGAGACATCCATTTAACAAACAGGCTGTTTATTGTTATTGAAAACAGTCTAGGTGAAATTGTTCCTTTGTTAGTTCATCGCTTCGATCTGCAACTTTCAGCAGGTCAAAATTCTCATGCCCAAAATTTTAGTGACATAAGGAAATAAGGTTTTTATGATAACCAAACAACGTCCCAGCTTACGCTTCTTGCTGTTCGCAACGCCTTTGATGGCTAGCTCTGCGTTCGTTGCTGCGCCTGGTTGGGCTGCAACTCTAGCCAAGTCTGAAGCGACAGTAGAACTGAATAAATTTAGCCACTCACCTGTTGAGGTGGAGGCTTTTACTGAGGCTTTTACTGAGATATTTACAAGCAGTAGTGAGGTGACTGCCGATGCTGATGCCTTTGCAGAATTTACAGCCGATCCCTCCCCTAAAAAAACCTCAGCTTTCAATTTCTCTTTAAGTAAAATTGAGGGCGAAGGTAAGAGCTATTTTGGACAGGTGAAAAGCGTAGCTGGAGTGATTGGCTATAACTTTCTAGTAAATGCAGGTCAAACTTTCTCTTTCGATTTTTCAGCTTTTTTAGGTCTTAAAACCTCTATTGACGAACCAGAATTTGAATATGCTAGTGCGTCTGGAGAGGTAAATTTTCAGTTATATAACACCCAGAATAATAAAGATACGAAGACTTGGATTCCTTTAGACTTTTTTAGCTTAGCCGGAAAAATAAAGACATTAGAACCTGGTGATTTTCTTGCTTATGAGAAGAGCGCCAACGTAACCGTTAAGCCAAATAAAGTTTTTTTAGAGACTTCTTTTGGAGGCAACGAAGAAACTGCTGAAGCTTTTATTCAAGGTAAGTTTTCGCGTAAATTCGATAGCTTAACTTATCTAACCTTAGTAGAAACTAAGACAAATAAAGTGAAAGCAAGTAAGGCAATTGCTGAAACCCCAGAGTTTTCGAGTACCTTAGCTTTACTCTTATTCTGCTTAATGGGCGTTGGATATGAAGCCAGAAAGAAAGCTGTTGCAGTGAAGTCAAAGTAAAAACGTCAGGCGACTAAAGTCGTAGCTACGCGAACGAAGCGTGCCTACGTAGCCTTCATTTTTCAGCCTCTTAGTAGGGAATAGTTGCTGTAGGGGCACGGCAATGCCGTGCCCCTACAATGGCATAGAGATTATTTTTTCTAGAAGTCCCTAATAGGAACATCCTAATGCTTGTAGAAAGGGCGATCTGTAATCGCTAGGGATATAACAATTCTCGTTTGGATGCAGTAAGATTATATCCCACCCCACTTTTCAGGCAGGTGTCTATTTAGAAGTCACGCTAGATGTTGAGCGACTGCTACAACGATTGCCGGAACAGACTTCAACCGTGACGCATTGACTAATTGTACTCTCACTATCATCCGACGTAATGACTACGCTCTTGGCTTCTGCAACACTTTTTCCATCAGATGAGACGATTCGCTGAATTAAGACTTTAGAACGGATCACGATTGATATCCTCCCTTCTGAATACTGAATTAAAAGCAAGAGTTTAGATAGAATTCTAAACTCACCCAAAATTGGTGGCTTGTTCAAACCATTTGGTTATGAATCATATAATTTAACTCACTGGTTAACCACTCTTCAAAGAGTCTATCAAGGATTTCTTGATACCTTTCAGGGGTTAATTCCGCAGGAATGAACTCTTCAACCATTAAGAGATGATAACCTTGCTCGGTTTGGATGGGACCCATTACTTCTCCGATTTGGGCACTAAATATAAGGGCGGCAATATCTGGCTTTAAGTTCCAGCGGAAAAGCTTGCCTTCCAATCCACAATGATGTCTGCGCCTTTCATCACAATCGTAAAGATGAGCGGCTTGATGAAAATCGATCTCCTCTTCTTCAATTTGATAGAAAAGTTCTTGAGCGACCTTTTCGTAAGGAACAATAATTTGGTAGAGTAAAACTTGGTCAAAATCAAGCCGATTTTCCGCGAAGAACTTCTCGACTTCTTTAGAGAATAGAGAATTAGCTAATTTGCGGGCAAGAATGCGATCGCTAATTCCTGCCTCCCAGTCATCCACAGTAATCATCTGGTCTGCCAGCCATGCTAGCGTGTCTGAGGCTTTCTCCAAACGCTTCTCATAACGCAGCCTATCCGCGTCAGCCTGAATTTCTTCTGCGGTGACTGTTAGGTTTCTTTCCTGAGCCGCTTTTTCGATGATTCTTTGATATAAAATTTTTTGATGGACATCCTTCAACTGAAGATTTTTTTTCAGGAAATTAACCACTTCATTCGGATGAATAGATGCCCCTGAAAGATCAGTCATATCATTGTTATGACTCCACTCAGTTAGACTTAATCAGTAACTAGCCTCAGACCAAGGCCTGGAAAAACTCGGCTACCTAGCCCTACAAGGCTATAGGAAGCTCCTTCATTGTTGCTACTATTATTTTCAACAGAAAGGTCTTTACGTTGTTCAATAATCTCACTCTTGTCTGGAAGAGATGATAGCAAAGAGAAGTTGCTAATGTAGGTTGCGGCAACGGTTGATGAGCGGGAAGTGCCTGGGACGTTAGGGTTAGAGAAGGTTGCCACTGGCAAGGTGGTTGAGATTCCAGCAGCATTAGGGATGATTGTTGCTGGCGCATTAACTTTAGCGCTAGTGATATTAGCGCTAGTGATATTAGCGCTATTGGGATTGGCAGAGGTTGCAGGTGTAGGAAAGGTGACGCTAGTGGGATTGGTAGAGGTTGCGGGTGCGGCAACAGTGACGCTCGTAATATTAGGAGAAGTTGTAGATGCGGCAGCTGTGGCGCTAGCGCTACTGGATGTTGCGCCAGGAGTAAAGACTGTCGCACTTTGGCTACTGGGAGTTCCTGTAGGAGATGTTGCTGTCGCACTACTACTGCCAGAACCCGCTGAAGATGAGAATGCGCTAGAGGTACTTTGACTGCTGCTGAAACCGCTATCACCAAACGAGGTTGCTGTTGCACTACTGGTAGCGGTGACACTACTAGAACTGCCTCCAGAGGAAAATGAACTAATGACGCTTAAAGCGCTGGTGAAATCTTTGCCACCCGGAGGGTTAGCTTGGGAAGGTAGAGCAACAGATACGATCAAGCTTCCAGCTAGACCAAGATACAAAACGCATTGAGATGATTTAATCATATTGTTTATATGTCCTTAGATCAACAACTTAAATAAAGTTAGCAGGGCAAACTAAGGCATAATTATCTTCAGTTTTTACAGTCACAGAAGGATTGATAAACAGTCCAAGGTAGGGTATATCTTGAACTGTTATCTGCCAAATCTAGATTAATAACCACCGGAAGTCCATGTTGAAACAGACATATTACCCTTGCTACCAAAAGCACTAGCTGTGGCCTTCAGGCTATTTTTTGTTCCCTTGCTACTGCTAGTCGAATAACTAAAGTAGTCCGTGTCTTTGACATCGATATAATCAATCGGGATGCTGATATCTTTCAAAAAGTCGTGCAAGGTAATCTTGCTTGAGCCACCTGTCACCCCACTTGAGTCCGAAATTCCCGAATCGAAAAAATTTAAATCATTGATTGTTAATCCACTCATGGGAGTCCTCCTGCTAACAAAAAGGCCGCTGAAAGCCTTTTTATTTACTTAAAATTGGCTTTCAGCAGTTCTCAGACTTAAATTTGCTCAATGGCTATAAGCAATAGCCATCGTTAATTAGTTACTTTGGTAAACGTTGGCTGAATTGGAAGAAATTGCTACGGCAGTTGCTGGACCGAAGAATGATTTAGCCGTCGCTTTGGAAGAAGCGTATTGACTGAGATAGCTGTAGTTGCTCTTAGATGTGCTGTAGTAGCTATAGCCAGCACCAACAACGCTGGGAGATTGTTCGGCAACTTCTAAATGGCTCAGGTCAGAAATAATCATGGGATGTCTCCTTTTCAAAATGGGTTTAGTTTTTGCAGAAATCTGGTTGAAAAGCCAATTCCGGGGATAAGTTTCCCCAAGGTTTACTACTGAAAAAGCTCAAAGTTTAGAGCAGCAGTCACCTTTCATCAATTAATTTGGTAAACGCTGGCGTCATTGGTAGAGATTGCTACCGCAGTTGCTGAACTTAAAAATGATTTAGCACTTGCCTTAGAAGAAGCGTATTGATCGACATAGCTGGAATTGCTCTTATAATTGCTATAGCTATAGCTATACCAACCACCAACAACACTGGGAGATTGCTTCGCAGCTTCCAAATGGCTCAGGTCAGAAATAATCATTCGATGTCTCCTTTCCAGATTGAGAATTTGGTTTACTTTTTGAGTAACCGAGTTAGAAAGCCTATTGTCGATAGACTTCCAGAGAGGTTTACCCTGATAAATGCTCAATATTTAGAGCATTATTTAACAGCAACCGCCACGTTTAAAAATTTAGTTGGGTAACGGTGGCTACATTTGTAGAAATTGCTACGGCTGTTGCTGGACCAAATACTGATTTAGCCGTTGCTTTGGAAGAAGCGTATTGATTGAGATAGCTGGAATTGCTCTTATATTTGCTGTAGCTGGAGTAGCTATAGCCAGCACCAACAAGACTGGGAGATTGGTCGGCAACTTCCAAATGGCTTAGGTCAGAAATAATCATTAAATGTTTCCTTTGCAATTCAGTTTTTTTCTGAAACAACCTTGTTTGGTTGATATAAACAATATAAACAGTATGGTTAAGGTCGTGTTGCCATTTTGGCATTTTTCCTCGATGATTTAAAAAATAGTGTGAGAGCAGTTTTTTGGCAATTGTAAAAGAAAAACCTGCCCCATTCTTTAGTAAACGATGAACGCAGCAGGATTTTTACGACTGGTCAAAAAATCAACTTCAATCTTGAAGAGCAGATTTTTTTGTTATTTTAATTCCCGAAAAATTGAGTTTATTTTTTGAGTTTTTATGACTAACCAGGGGTCAAAATGACCCCTGCTTCCCCGTACTTGTGGCTCAGCGATCGCTTCTAGATAACCAAGGTCTTTAATTGTGCTTAAGCACTTGTGTGACTCTAGGCTCTCTGACCCGATTGCAGCCCTTTGATTATCTGTATTTAAAGTATCTGTTTTACAGTTGGTGTGTCTGCCAACTTGGCAGTTTTCTTTGAGCAATCGGTTGTATGTTCGGTAGGGGATGTAGTGTAGGGGATTGTAACCAGCAAACCGCAATAGTAAAACGCAAGCCCAAGAATACTTTCCTTCCATGATGGCTTCAACAACTTGATTAAACTGTTCGGAATTCATGGTTTTGTCAAGTTTAGGATTAGAACAGGGAATGTGATAAGCCATAACAATTGCCCTTGGATAAATTTGGTTTTACAAATTGATGCCGCCTTTTTGCATCTGGCGGATGGGATCTAACAGAATGTCGGCAATCCGGCGTCGGCGGATGATAATCTCCGCAGAGGCAGTTTGACCGGCTTTAAATTTGATGTTTTGACGATCTGCATTGATATAGTTACGATCCAGCGCTACTTCAATTCGATAGACTTCTCCCAGTCGCTCATCGGGTTTCGCATCGGGAGAGACGGATTGTATCTTCCCGGAAACGATACCGTACTCTTGATAGGGGTAAGCGTCGAATTTGATTTTTACTGGCATTCCCGTTTTTACAAAGCCCGCTTCTTGATTGGGTAAACTGGCTACGAGAATCATGGGTGCTTTGTGGGGAGCGATTTCGGCAACAGTTTGGCTGGGTTGAACCACTTCGCCAACGTTGCGGACTTTCAGAGACGACACCACTCCATCAACGGCAGCAGTCAGAAACCGTTGTTTGAGCTTTGCTTTAGCGGCGTTCAGCAGATTTTGAGTTTCAGCAATTTGGGCTTTAAGCTGAGTCATTTCAACTTCTAATTCCTGAATTTGCTGCTGTGTTTCTATCTGAGTTTTGCGCTCTTGAGCTTGTTTTTGAGCGAGTGCTGCTTGGAGTTGCTGTGCTTGTGCAAGAGTCTGCTTTAAATCGCCAAGACTAGAGGCGATCGCGCGATCGCCATCTCGCAGAGCTTGCTGGGCCTCAAACAGTCGGTCTTTAAGAGTTGTGTCTTCTTCTAGTTGAGTTTTGGTGATGGCACTTTGGCGATCGCGCATCATTTGCTCGGCATCCAGCAAATATTTCTTGGAGATCGCCCCCTCTTTGACCAGCGGTTTTACCCTCTCGACTTCCTCTACCGCCGCCGCTACATCAGCTTTTAGTTTCTTGTGCAGTTCTGCCGTCGTCGCCGACAGGGGTTTTAGTGTTTCGAGTCTTTCTTGATTCGCCGTCTTTGCCGTTTGAAGTTGAGCGATTTGTTCGCGGGTAGCAGATCCTTTGGCATTGACTTCGGAGATCGCAGCAAAAGCTGCTTGAGTGTCTGAAGAAGCGATCGCTGTCTGGGTTTTCGCTTCCAGATGCGTTTTCTCTAGAAGCGCTTGTTTCTGAATAAGTTGCATTTGATTCGTTGCCAGCATTTGCTGCAAACGCTCTACTTCACCCGCCGCAATTTGGGTATCCAGTTCCACCAGCACTTGACCGGCTTTTACCGCTTGACCTTCTTTGACGGCAATGTTAGCAACCTTCCCCATTTCCACTGGGTCAATCTTATAGACGGCTCCTTTAGGCATTAACCGTCCTTGAGCGTGACCCACTTCGTCAATTTGCCCAAAGGTAGCCCAAGCCCCAAAAGCCAGACAGAAAGCCATTCCGCCCAATATCAGCTGACGAGGAAGCGTGGAAGGTGGCTGGTCAAGCACCGTCTGTAACGAGGTAGACCATTGGTTGGTTCGAGTCTCTGGAGAAGTGGCAGACGCGAAATGAACTTGAGAATTGCTAGCTGTTTCAGTCGAGGTGGGCTGTACGCTCATTTCGATAGAGCCAGTCGCACCCCCATAAATCTCAGCAAAAGAGCGATCGCACTGACGCTGAATCTTGCCAGGATGAGTAACCGACTCGCCTTGAGTCGGAGTACGGGATAATATCCCCTGGCTATCGAATGAATTCTGGTTGCTACCTGTATAGCCTGAGCCAAAAGGCTCAACGGGTGGAGTTAAGGGTAGGTTTGAGGCCGTTGATGCAGAAATCGATCTGATTGGTTTTTGCATGGCTGTGGCCCAGAATGAGCAAGTTCAAAGTTTGAGATTGAGGATGGCTCTCGTTGCTTGGATTTAACGAGCGGTGCCATTTTTAGCCGGTTTCAGCAACATTTTGGTTTGGCTTTTCATCGTTACCAATTTTTCCACAGGAACTCCCTTTTTATCCTAATTTCTGCTGCTTGGAAAGTCTGCCAAATTGGCATATTTTTTGCAAAATTTTCTGAATTAGCTGCCAATTCACCGAGGACTGGAATTGATGATTGCAATGCTACTGAACAAATGGTCGTGGGAGAGGAATTTGGCAGAACAAGAATCTTTAACATCGTAACGGTTGTAATTTGCTCCACATCCCTGCCAACGGATGAAACCAATTTCAAGTAAAACTGTAATAATTCATACAAGTTGGCTCGGTTTAGAACATTTGGAGTTAAAGATCCAGTTGTTGCTGCGCTAGATGGTAATAAAGACCTTGAAGCGAAATCAGTTCATCATGAGTACCGCGCTCAATTAGAATGCCTCGATCTAAGACCAGGATGCAGTCAGCGTGTCGAACCGTTGAGAGTCGGTGGGCAATGATAAAAATTGTGCGATTTCGGCTAATTCGAGCTAAATTTTGCTGGAATCGCCGCTCGGAGTCAGTATCTAGAGAGCTGGTAGCTTCATCTAAAATCATAATTTGAGGATTTCCCAAAAGCGCTCGAGCGATCGCAATTCGTTGTCTCTGTCCGCCGGAGAGATTTGCCCCCCGTTCCCCAACTTTCGTGTGATATCCCAACGGCATATCTTGAATAAAAGCATGAGCTTCTGCAAGTTTTGCCACTTCAACAACTTGCTCTAAGGTAAAGTCATCCAAGTAGAGCGTAATGTTTTCTAAAATGGTTCCGGAAAACAAAAAACACTCCTGCGGTACCACCCCCAACTGACTCCGCAAGGAGGAGGGAGAAACATGGCGGGTATCGTGACCATCGACACAAATTCGACCGCTGGTTGGCTGATATAAACCCTGGAGAAGATTGACCAACGTACTCTTTCCAGACCCGCTGCGCCCAACAATTGCAACTGTTTGCCCAGATGTCACTTCAAAAGATAGATTCTGAAGCGTATTGCGCTCTTGATCTGGAGAGTAGCGGAAGGTAACATTCTCCAATTTCACCTCGCCCCGCAACCGAGGTAGAACTAGCAAAGGTTTTTGAGGACTTTCTTCGGGTTGAGCTGAAAACACATCATTCAGCCGTTCCACAGATACCAAAACTTCTTGCAGTTCATCCCACAGGTTCACCAGTTGCAGCACGGGGTTGATGACACTACCAATCATCATATTGAACGCGACAAACTGACCGATCGTGAGCCGATCCTGAATTACCAGCGTCGCCCCGTACCAAAGCAATGCTGTAGTACCCAAGGTATTAATTAAGCCGCCGGTAACTTGCAAGCCGTTTGCCAGTTTTTGACCCTGAAATTGGGCATTTAGGGTGCTGGTTAAGCGGTCTTCCCAACGCCAGCGCAACTGTCGTTCTGCTGCTGCCGCTTTCACCGTGGCGATGCCGGTCATCATTTCTACGAGTGAGGAATTTTGTCCCGCCTCTTCGTTAAAAATTTTCCGCGATACTCCTCTGAGAAATGGACTCGCCACCACCGTCAAAATAACAATCGGGGGAATTAGCGCTACCACTACTAAGGTGAGACGCCAGTTGTAATAAGCCATTAGCCCCAAATAGACGAGTGCCATTGAGGCGTCTAACCAAGCTGTGACCGCTTGGCGAGTTAGAAACATCTGGATTTTCTGGTTTTCCTGAACGCGCGTGATAATGTCCCCGACATGGCGCGATTCAAAAAAGGCAAGGGGTAAGGTCAAGGTGTGGCTGATAAAGCCGCCGATCAGGGTGAGGTCTAATCGGTTGCCAAAATAATCCAGCAGGTATTGTCGAATTCCCGTGACGCAGACGCGCCAAACGCCAAATAGTAGCAGACCAAGGCTAAAGACATGCAGGGCGATCGCGCTTTTGTGAACAACCACCCGGTCGAGAATTATCTGGGTAAACAGGGGGGTAATCAGACCAAAAATCTGGATCAGCAGAGACGCCAGGATAATTTGTCCGATCGCGGAACGATAAGGCCAAAGCAAACCCCAAAAGCGATTGAGAGAATTTTTTTCCGTTGGGGCGGCGTGCAATGCTGGCGTCGGATCGAGCAGCAGGGCGTATCCTGTCCAACTCGCAAGAAATTCCGCCGCAGAAAGCGATCGCCTACCAACAGCAGGATCGGCAATCAAGATGCGATCGCCCTTGACTCGGTAAACCACCACATAGTGATCGCCCTGCCAGTGAGCAATCCAGGGGTTTTTCCCCTCGACTAGGCGATTTAAACTTGCCCGCACGGGTTGGGCGTGAAATCCAACCTTTTCTGCCGCTGCGCCTAAGTTCTTCAGGGAAGCACCGGCACGCCCCACGCCAGCGAGATTCCGTAAGGAAGTGATGCTAAATCGTTTCCCCCAATATTGCCCTATCATTGCCAAGCAGGCAGCACCGCAGTCAGAAGAGCTTTGCTGCTCAATTAAGGGATAGCGTTGCCAAAACCATCGACCCGGACGCTTGACGGGTTTGGGAAAAGCAATCGGAGGCGATTCAGGGGGCTGGATATTTGCCTGCACCTCTGACTGAATTTGTGGCGGTCGATTGCCATTCCAAGACGCTGGTGGAGACAGGTTCTTTGGCTGATGCCGCAATTTCCCTTCCTCCGTAGATTCACGGTGCCCGTTTTCAAGCGATCGCTCGACAACTGCTTCTGACTGCTCTGAGAAAGTTGCTGCGATTAGCGCAATTGCTCGTGCTGCCTCAAAGTGTTGCTTAGGCAACTGATAAACGACTAAATCGGTCTGGGCAATCCAACTGCTCGGTGTGGGATGAGGATACCCCCAACTTTGTCCGATAGGGGGGGGTAAATCTGCGTCTTGTCGGCTTTCAATTTGACCGCTGCGTAACCAAAAGCGACCCGCCTCGGAGGGTGTGGATTCAATCAAAGATGCTCCCGCTTCGATCCGCGTTTCTACTAGGTAGGGCAACAGTTGTCGTAGCCTATGGCTGCTCAAGCGCCGCCAGTCTGTAGAGGTTTTGAAGAAAATCAGACATTGCCGCCAAATTGCCTGCTGTTGCAGGTAGTCTCGCAGATTCGGGAGTCGCTCTAACCAAGGCTGAAGGTCTGCAACTGAAATCCGAGCCACAATTCCGGCACTGGCAGCGATCGCGCTCGTCAGCTCGCAATGATTGCCAAATACCTTTTCTGCCCCAAAACTTTCTCCCGATTCCACCACCAGAGCGGGAACTTCCTTACCCTGTGCTGCGTCTAAGGCTAGTAGCCGCACCCGACCTTCACAAACTAGGTAAAAATCCCCCTCATTTTGTTCATCACGAACTGAATTTCCTGAGGCAGTGGCGGCACTATAGTTGACAAGGCGATCGCCCAGTTGAAAATCGCAAAGTTCAAATGCTTGATTCAAGTCGGAAGCAAAGCTCGTATCTGATTGGGACAGCCTCAAGAGATTGAGGATATCGGGAAGGCTAGAGTAAGCGTTTTGTATGTCCTGAAGCGGAGGATGACCCTGTACCAGCATCCGATTCATCAGTGAGCCTCTTAGCTTTCAAGGTTTGTGATTGGCTCAATATGCGTTTCCGGTAGGTATCGCAGTAGTAACCGCTAGAATCCTTAGCCAGAAAGCATCTTTTCGATAAATTTCCCGAAAACTATAAACAGCCTAAAGTTTTTAACTTTAGGTTTTTGTAAAAAAAGCATTAAAGGAAAGTTAAGGCTGTTTAGCCGTTAACAATGTATATGTCTTAGTGAATTTACTGAGGATTTGTCAACCGAGGCGCTAACGAATCTCATAGCTTCCATACAACTTTACAGAATCTTTACAAAAAAATGATGGAAGCTTTATGGAATCGTTCGATTTGTTCATCGTAACTTTACAATAAACATTCTTAACTCCGTAAATTCCACATTGCGTCTCACATTTAATCTTTAAATTCGTTAGTGTATCAGCAAATTCTATCAATCTGATATATTTTCCAAACGGGGATACTGCTCAATCCTTCTTGAATCAGGCAAACTTAACCCCCAATCCCCCTACCAGGGAAGGGGGATAATTTCACTTTCGCCTTAGAGGATGCTGTTGGCTAATCGGGGAAAAACGATTTCATTTCACATTTTTACCGCTACACTGAATGCTTCTCTTCTCTCCAATTGAGTGGAGAGTTGGGGGATTAAATGTGTAGCATCCCCAAGGGAAATTCGGATAACGAAAAATATCGGGATACTGCCGTTAAAAGTGCGTTATCATGCCGTAGATTGCCCAAATTGCCATTGCTCGCAGGTAATGACTGGCGCGGAAAGTACCGGCAGCAGTAATCGCTTCCGGGGTTCGGAATTGCAACCCATTGTCATAAATTTGCTGCACCACAGCTTCCGTCATTTGGAAGGCTTCCTCTTTCATTCCCATCTGGATCATGAATGCTGCTAGCCCAAAGTTAATACCAGTCCAGACTTCCAGGGGATGAGTCGCGTCGGGGTTTGCTGGTGTACCGTCGGGTTTGACGCCATTAACGGCACCAATAAAGGTTTCAGGTTGGGAGGACGGGAGGTGCCGATTGAAATTCAAAAAACAAGAATTATAGACAGTTTTTAAGGCAGATTCGGCACGCTCAAGCGGCACGAGATCGGGTAATTTTAATAAACGAGCGTAGAACTGACCGCATAGCTGATCTGCCATCACGATATCAGAGCCGCTTTCGCTATCGAGCCGGTAGTATTGACCGTTCCAGAGTTTTTCTTGATACACCTGCCGAGATTGTTTTAGCCAGGTTTGGTACTCGGTAATCGGTAATTGGTAATCAGGGGAATTTTCTTCGGAATTGAACTCAGACTTGTGTAATATTTCACCAATCGCGATCGCTGCCTCCAATGCTGCAATCCACAAGCCGCCGCAGTAGGCGCTAACCCCCTGCAACTTCCAATCATCGAACGTTTGATCGGGCGCACCTGAATTTTCAGGAATTCCATCCCCATCGATATCAAATTGCTTGACATAGGCAAGCGTCTTCACAATCGGCACCCAACACTCGCGCAAAAATTCGATATCTGTGGAACCCGTTAGGACAAAATCTCGATAAACCTGCAACACAAAGTCGCAGGGTAAATCTTTCCACAGGTTGCAATCTTGATAGCTGGTGTAGTTCGTTTTCTCCCACGGATGCTCGTTGGGGGCACCCAAATCGTGGGGCGTCGCATCGGCGGCTTTGCGAATGGCTGAGGCTTGGTTATAGCCGATAATTCGGGGCGTCTCGTCGTGGGTGGAAATCGCCCGTGCATAAGCTTCTAGCACCGCTTTGTCCAGTTTAGGCCAGAGCATCATCAAAGCAAATGAGCCGTAAAGTCGCACATCTAAGCTTTCGTACCAGCGATAATCCAAGCACTCTAGGACGCCAAATTGCCCCACAGGGTCATCTTCCGAAGCCGCAGTCCAGAGGGTGCCGCCGTCGCAAAGTAAGTACAGCTCATTAAACAGCGCCATTTTAAACCAATTGGGCAAGTCTTGACGCTGCAAAATCGGCTGTTGCCATTCTCGGATCGCATCCTTCCACATATCATCTTGCTTGAGAGCGGTGCGAACCATCGACCAGGCATTTTTGCCGTTTCGACCAAAGAAATCGGTGTAGCGGCGGTAGTATTGAGTGCCTAGATTTGGTTGCTGGTTACTCTGTGAGAAGTCCATTACTGGAAAATCCCAGCAGACGATGAAGGGAATTTGGCGAGTTCTCCCAGGTTTTAGAGTAAACCGGACAGCGATCGCGCAACCGATTTGTTCTCCCGGTGCTGCCGGAGTTTCATCTTCTCGATCTGGCAACGAGCCATTACAAGCGAATAAATCCCAAATATCTGAGCCATCCCCGATCGGGTTCCAACGACCGTGATAGAAGACTTCTAAACTAGGATTTGTGACAGTTGCGATCGCCCACTGTCCTTCTCCCTCTCCGACTTCATCGTGTAGCCTCACCCGATCTAGCAGACACCCCACTCGGTGGAAGTCCACAATCCACTGATTTAAATTTCCGGTACTATCCCCCCAGCGCGGCTGGTACTCGTAAACCGGACTGCCATCATCCCGCACCCGCACTTCTGGAGATTGAATTGCATTCGTAAACCAACCTACGACATTCTGCCACGTCAGCATGATGCTAATCGTGATCGGCTTATCCGTAGGATTGTGGGCAGTCCAGTGAAAGATTCCTGTCGGGTAAGAGCTTTCTTGATAGTTACCCGCCCAAATGGGGGAGAATTGCTCGCACGTCAACTGAGACTGAAACACCCCTTCATAGACAAACCAGCTGCGGGGATACAGCGCATGATAGGTTCCCGAAGAATTTCCGACCGACTCCGGACTCCCGGCTCCCGACTCACGACTCCTCCCTTCCTTTGGATACCACAACCACCGGGATAAAGTCCCATCATCAGGCGGTTCTGTACAAAGCGCATAAGCTTGCGCGGGGGAGTCTTCTGGCTGCTCGAAGACGCTGAACTGACAAGCAGGCAGGCTCCGGAAGACGTGTTCTCCGCCATCCAAATGCCACAAGTTAAAGTCGCCACGCGAAGAACGACCGATGCATCCGGCTCCAAAGCCACCCAAGGGCATCCCGTGCCAAGGGCCATCGTCGAGATTACTAGGGTAGCGAACCGTGTGGGGTTTGTCCCAGCCGAGACCAATGGGACGACTCCAAGTGCAATCGGGGATTTCGGGGCGAGGGCGTTGATAGATCATGCCTTGATTTTACGGTCTTTCGTTCCTACGATTACCCAAATTTTGTCAGTTCTTTTCTAGCTTCCCGATAAATTGGGGAGTTAAGAAGTCTATATACTGCAAACAAAAAACAAAATATATTAGCATTACACATTACGTAGTATTACTTAATTGTGAAAACTTTTCTTGTTGATTTCTCCTGAAAAATACGTAACTTAATCTATATTTTACAGGCATCTCTTTATAACCATCTGTATGACTAAATATTAAGAAATTGCACTACAATCTTAAATTTTTAATTATTTTTTTACCTCTAAAAAAATGACAAACTTCACTAAACTTTTATAGATTCTTTATCATTTCCGATGCTTATTTTTATGTCCAAAGGGGGATGATAAAAAAATATTCAATCTGAACACAAGAGTATTACATGGAAGTTATCTCTCAGAAAACTGATTCATCAGCGAATCCACAGCCAGAGTTAGTTCAAAAAAAAGCTGACGAACTTCTCAAACGATACGCAACCGGACAAAGAACCTTTAGTAAGGTAACAATGCAGGCAGGCAAGCTATGTATTTCTACATTTAACTTGATGGGAGCCAATTTAAGAACTGCTTGTCTAAGCGGAATTGTCCTAGTTGGCGCTAACCTAAGTCAAGCTGATTTGGCTGCAATCGACTTAAGACGCTCGGATCTCAGTAAAGCCAATTTAACTGGCGCGAACTTATGGAAAGCAGACCTCAGTGGGACGAACCTTAGTTATGCAAATTTAAGTGAAGCTTTTTTAGGAGGAGCTAACTTGAATGGAGTGAATCTATATGGAGCTAATTTGAGTCGAACCAATCTCAGAGGAGCCGATTTGTTGGAAGTTGACTTGAGCGGAGCCATTCTGACTCAGGCAATTATGCCCGATGGCAGTATCCATGAGTGAAAAGGATTGGGAACATTTTAAGGGATGCCCAGAACCAAAGCAGAATATCGCCCAACGCGAAGAGGGCGCGGCGTTTGTCTAGAGGTATCCCTTGGCTGAATCAACGCGCGATCGCGTTCCATCTACTCTCCATGTATATGTAAAATATCTTAGGTCTACCTACTTTGCTTTCCAATAGCAGCGCGTTGACCGTTGTTGATTAATTAGAGTGTATTTGTAAAATGGGTCTTAAAATCGTCGAGAATTTTGACAGTAGTTTTGCGCTTCTTCCAGAAGCGAAGGAAGCTCTGTTCAGTTTATTAACAGGTGAAGCTTTTCTCACCCAAATTACCGAACAGACAAACTGGGAAGGGGTTGAGTTTACAGAATTACTTTTTCAACCTGTTCCTTACAGCACTGCAACTCCCAAAGGAATGCCAGCAGAATTTGAAACATATAAAGAATCTGCCGAGCATATTATCATCAACGTGCCGCCGAACTTTATGTTCAAAGCAAAAATATTTAAACCGTCTCGTCTTTGTGCCATTTATAGAAAGGCGCAGTTAAATTAAGATAGGCTAGGTGGTTGAAACCGCAGCTATACACACAAAACCTGCCTTCTCTGGTTTAAAATTTATGATTTTTCGTTAGTCCGCTTGGCGCGGACTTATTTTGTTTAGCCGCGATTTCCAATTTCCAGGGCTAATAAGTTGACGATGAGCGCTTCTCCATAAGTCGTCAAAGCGAGATACCCGACTTCTTGAAGAAGTCGGGTATCTGAATTCTTAGCATCTTACAAGGCAATTGTTTCAAGCTTGTGCAGCGTTTATTTAAAAGGACTCCAAAAATAAAAAATAGAATTTTTAAAATAGCTAAAAATAATCCAGAAGGTAAATAGACAAAAATATTTATCTATCATAAGGTCATAAAGTGAAAACAGTTTTATCAAGTTAGTCTGAGGACTCAGCTAACAGTCCTATGTTAAAAGTGTTAAAAGTCACGCGCTCTCAACTGCAACGTTATGGTATCGCGGCTTTGTCAGTCACCTTAACGCTGCTGCTGCTTCTGCTATTGCCGCTGACTAAAACATCCATTTCACCGTTGTTTTTTGCCGCCGTGACGTTCAGTGCCTGGTATGGCGGACTGGGGCCAGGGATAGTGGCTACGATAGTGGCTGTTTTAGCTAACAACTATTTCTTCGTACCTCCGATCTATCAGCTAGCAATCAGCCGTGAGACGGACGTTCTCCAGCTAGTCATATTTAGCTTAGTCGCACTGCTGATTAGTTCGTTAAATGCAGAATTACTGGCTGCGAAGCAACGAAGTGAGGCAAGCTTATCAAAACTAGAAGTAAGCTACCGTCGCCTGATTGATACAGCTCACGAAGGCATCTGGTTGATTACCCCAAACTTGCGGACAGATTACGCGAATCAGCGGTTAGCTGAGATGTTGGGTTACAGCGTCCAAGAGATGGGCGATCGCTTTGTTTTTGACTTCATCAATCGAGAGGAACGCATCGAGGCAGAGCAACACATTGAGCGAAGTAAACAGGGAATTCGAGAGCAATTTGACTTTCGGCTTCGCCGTAAAAATGGCGAAGACCTTTGGGCAATCCTCTCCACAAACCCAATTCTCAATCGGCAAGGTGAGTTTATCGGGGTGCTGACAATGCTGACCGACATCACCAAGCGCAAACAAACCGAGAAAGCACTCCAAGAGAGCGAGAGGCGCTTCCGACGACTGGTTGAGGCGAATATTTTTGGTGTCACCTTCGCCAACTTTACCGGAAAAATCAACTACGCCAACGACGCTTTCCTGAAATTAGTCGGATATGAGCGGGAGGATTTGGTTTCGGGTCGGCTTTCCTGGGAACAGATAACACCGCCGGAATATCTGCATTTGGATGCACAGGCAGCCGAAGAACTCAAGAAAAATGGTGTTTGTACCCCATTTGAAAAAGAATATATCCGTAAAGACGGGAGCCGGGTTCCCATTCTTATTGGTGGTGCCCTGTTACAGGAACCTTACGACCAGCAACAAGAAGGGATGGCCTTCTTGATAGACATAAGCGATCGCAAGCGAGCAGAGGAAGCGCTGCAACTGCGATCGCAAGCACTCCAGAATCAGCAGCAATGGCTAGAAGACGTGCTGAATCTGTTGCCATCTGGCTTGTTGTTTATTGAGCCAGGGACGGGTCGAGTCCTCTTCGCCAACCGAGCCGCTGACGAGTTGGCAGGAGGCGAATTTCCCAAAAATAAACCAGCCGAAGAGTACCACACCGTTTACTATTGCACGGATGCGACGGGAGCGCAGATTCCCGACGAGCAAATGCCAGGGGTACGAGTGGCACGCGGCGAACGGCTCAACGGGTTTGAGATGAACTGGCACACGCCAGGAGGAATCCGTCCCTTGATGGTCTTTGCGGATACCCTGCCAGCGATGCACGGTCACTCTCCTGTCTGTGTCGTAATGTTCCAAGACATTAGCAAACGCAAGCAAGCAGAAGCAGCTCTGCGCCAGAGTGAGGAACGGTATTCTACCTTAGCGAGAGTTTCACGGGTGGGAATCTTCCATACGGATAGTCAGGGAAAGTGTTTGTATACCAACGAACGCTGGTGTGAACTTACCGGAATCACTTCAGAAGCAGCATTGGGGGCAGGCTGGGAAACTGCCCTTCATCCGGATGATCGCCAACGTATCTTTGCCGAATGGTATCAAGCCGCGCAGGAGAACCGGCTTTTCCAATCAGAGTATCGATATCAACGTTCCGACGGTTCAGTGGCTTGGGTATTAGGTCAAGCGGCTCCTGAAATTGGAGAAAACGGTGAGACAATCGGCTATGTTGGCACCGTTACTGATATTAGCGATCGCAAACAAATAGAAATCGCCCTGCAAGAAAGCGAAATGCGGTTGCGGCGCATCGTTGACTCAAATATCATTGGCATCTTTTTCGGCGATCTGAGTGGCAAAATTACCGAAGCCAACGATGCCTTTCTGCAAATCGTCGGCTATACGCGGGAGGATTTACAAGCTGGTGAAATTGCTTGGAATCTGATGACTCCACCAGAATACGTCGAGCGGACTCAGCAGGCGGTTAACGAACTCAGAGAACAGGGGGTTTGCGTTCCCTTTGAAAAAGAATTGATCCGTAAAGATGGCAGCCGCGTCTTTGTACTGGTGGGGACTGCTTTGTTTGAGGGATCTCTACAAGAGCAGGGTGTCTGCTACGTCCTCGATCTGAGTGAACGCAAGCGAGCCGAAGAAGAACGCGATCGCCTCTTCAAGCTGGAACAGATCGCACGCGCCCAAGCGGAGTCAGCCAACCGGATGAAAGATGAATTTCTGGCTGTCCTCTCCCATGAGGTGAGAACGCCTCTCAATCCGATCTTGGGTTGGGCAAAACTCCTCCGCAGCCGCAAGTTTGATGAAAAAACCACCGCCCGCGCCCTAGAAACGATTGAGCGCAATGCCGAATTACAGTCGCGGCTGATCGAGGATTTGCTAGATATTTCGCGGATTCTGCAAGGCAAACTGAGTTTAAATATTGCCCCGGTTAACTTGGTGGCAACGATTGAGGAGGCGATGGAAACGGTGCGTCTAGCAGCTGAAGCGAAGTCGATTCAAATTCACTCAGCGATCGCTCCCAATCTGGGTAAGGTATTGGGGGATGCCAATCGCTTACAGCAAGTCGTCTGGAATCTGCTCTCGAACGCTGTTAAATTTACACCGATAGGAGGACAGGTAGATATCCAACTTTCACAAGTCCCCAGTCCAGAGAATTCGGAATTCATTCAATCAAAATTCAATCAAAATTCCTATGCCCAAATCCAAGTAAGAGACATGGGGAGGGGAATTCACCCAGACTTTTTGCCCTTCGTCTTTGATTCCTTTCGTCAAGCTGATAGCCAAACGACACGGGTATCCGGGGGATTGGGGTTAGGACTGGCAATTGTCCACCACCTCGTAGAACTTCACGGCGGTACTGTTACGGCTGCAAGTCCGGGAGAAGGGCAAGGGGCAACCTTCACTGTGACGCTACCCCTAATGACAACTGCGCCTCAGACGAGTCAGGACAATCCGTTACTTGATAATTCTCCAAATTTGGAAGGGGTAAAGCTACTGGTTGTAGATGATGAGGTGGATACGCGGGAGTTAATCGTCTTCATTCTCGAAGAGTGTGGCGCACAGGTACGCGCTGTGGCATCGGCGGCTGAGGCGCTGGAGGCGCTAGCTCAGATGAAGCCGGATTTGCTGTTGAGCGATATTGGAATGCCTGAAATGGATGGCTATATGCTGATTCGTCAAATCCGAGCCAGGAGTGCAGAGCAGGGGGGAGAGATTCCAGCGATCGCCCTAACCGCTTATGCTGGCGAAACTGACAATCAGCAAATACTAAAGGCAGGTTTCCAGAGACACCTCACCAAGCCAATTGAGCCAGACGAGTTAGCGGTAGCGATCGCTAGCCTGATGAGCAGCATCAGTTCCTGAAGCTACCCTTCCCCGAAGAATTGATGTTAGCTCAGTTGCACTAATTTAGTGCCGCATTTAGAACAGAACTTTGAGTTCGCTGGGTTCTGATTTCCACAGTTAGTACAGAAAACGTGAGTGCGAGTCTCTTGAGCCGGAGAATGATTTGAAGCAACCCCAATTGGCTGAGTTGTAACAGGAGAATCAACAGGTTGACTACCCGGTGAATAAAGCTTAAAAGCTTCAATCATCTCCTGAATCACTCTTGCTTCGCGCTTGTAATTTAAGCTATCAGTTGCGCCTTCTTTTTCTAGTTCGACGGCACGCCGATCCAGATATACTTTCAGTTGGTGATACAGAGCTTGTTTTTTCTGCACCGTGTCAGCTTGGGTTAATTTTGCCGTTACCTGACGCTGAATTTCTTCTTTATCCGGGCGACACGCCAATACTTGCAGCACTTGCACCGCTTCTTCCCAACTGGAGGCGATATCGACATTTTCCAAACCAATTACGGTTTGTCGGGTGTAGCGAATTACCTTTTCTTTGGTGAGGCGATTTTCCTCTATTCGCAGCACTTGTAACGCCCTTGCTTGCACAACCAGGCGGAAAATATCTGGATTTTCTGGAAAGATATCCCAAAACGGCGGCTCTTTTTGAATGTGAACGGGAATCGGCGGTTCTTTGCTTTCACCTTTAAGTTGCGCCCGTTTTGCCTGAATCGATTGTCCTTTCCAATCTTGATAAGATTGCTGCAACTCCGGCATTCCCTCAATGCAACGCAAGGAAAAACCACCAATTTCTTGTACAAAGACAATCCGGTGACGTTCAGCTTCTCCCAGCGGTGTAATCCCTTCATTGCTGCCAACTCTCTCCCGTAGAATCGGGATGAGCTTAATTGCCGCTGGATCGCTGCTGTTGCGTCCGCCAACCAGGGCAACTTTGGCATTGAGTGCGGGGGTAAAGCCTGCGTCTTGACGCTTGAGAACGGCGTCAGAGAGTAAAATCAGCGGCTTCGATTTGCTGTAAGCAGTGCCGATGCGGTTGCGGATTTCGGCTTCGTCGTTGTTGAAGACTTTGAATAAGCGAGCGCCAGCTGCCAATTCCCGCTTCAATCGGCTACTTTCCGGCGCACTGATCACGACTAATTTAGCGCGATCGCCAATAATTTCTTTAAAATCATTCTCCTGCACATCCGCTAAATTCGGCACATCAAATAGTCGCATCAACTCACCCGCCGCACGGTTACGCTTCCACAGCGGACTTGCTTCTGCGAGAACCTGTACTGACAAATTGCTACAAATCCCATCAATTCCCAACTCGTAGCGACTCTTAGAACCTTCACTGGCACCTGCTTGTTGCTCAATTAAATCTCGATATAATTCATTGAGTTCTTCGCGGTTATACAGCTTAATCCCATTCACAATCAAAGCATCAGCACTATCCGCTTGTCGATCCGCTTTTTGTTGAAAATTATCGCGGGTTTGCTTCAATTTTTGATTTAAGCGTGCCAAGCGGCGGTTTAATTCATCCAGATGTTCTAGCATTCTGGTAATGACTTCTAAGCCTAGATATCTGGCTTGAGTTTGAATGGTTGCCACCAAGCTACCTTCTAAACCCGTCAGCGCTAACTCGCAGGATTTTTCCATATCTGCGTGCTTAGTAAGGGCAAACTTATTCTTAAATTCAGCAATATCTTGCAGCGCCTTTTCGTAATCTCTCTGTCGTTCGGTTTCCTTGGGTTGCCAAACTTTTTCTGATTCCCGGCGAAACTTTTCGGCGGCATTTTCAAAAATTTGACGCACCGCCGTCACGAAAGCATCGGCAAATTTTGGCCCTCTCGTGCGATCCTCAATAATCCGATAAAACTCTTCGTCTAAGGCTTTTCGTCCTTGTTGCACGATGCGGTTGCGGTTATCGTACATCTTTTGCAAGAAGTCACCGTGCAATCGCTCATCCGGGCTTAATTTCCGCAAATGGTTGGCTTTATATTCTTCAACTTTCGGCTGGAGATAATCTAAAAATTGAAGAATTTTACCCTTTTCTGAACCAACAATATTTACGCCTTGCTGGGTACATTGCAACTTATTATCCGTAGCAATTTCATTGCGGATAGAGTTTACCCAAGCGGAGATTTCGGTTATATATGACCTGTCACCAGCCGCAGCTAAATCTGCAATCAGTTCCCCTTCTGTGAGGCGCATCCGTTTCAGGTCACTTTGCACCATTTCTAACACATTCGGTGGCAACTGTACCGATTCATTCAGCCACCAGCAAATAAAATCAGCGGCAAGTCTATCTGATAAATAAGTGCGAATTTGAGCTATTGGAATTTCTACCGTAGATAACCCAAAACTCATGAAATTTTTAGGATAACCGCGTCCCCCAGGATCTGCTTGCGCCCAAGCTCCTTTGATATTATCTCGAATCGAACGTTTATAAGGCGCAAAATCAGAAGTTAAATCAAGGAAGATATTTTGGGAAATCATCTCCCGAATTTGGTCGAGAGTAAATTCACTCTCCCCATTTTTTGTTCCAACCAAATAAGTAAAATCAAAAGGCGCAGATTTACTGCGAATTTCATCCACTAAACCACTGCTAAATTGGGCAATATATTCTGTTCTATAATCAGAAAAATAGCTCAATTCCATCAAAGCAGCGTAACCGTTAGCGAGAACGCGATCGCCTACATTAATACTGGCAAAAGCCGTCGGCATCGGTACAATTGCCGTCACCATCGGACTCGCTTGCCCCCGCAACCAATGTCGGACGCAATAGCCGATATCAATCAGCATTCCGCTACCAGTCCCGCCGGATAGAGAACCCGTTACAAAGACATTTAAACTCGTCGTATCTACCTTAATGCCATAGCGATCGCGCATAAAGGTTTCGTGTCCTTTGACGGCATCGGCGGCTTCATTAAACCGTCTTTGAAGTTTGTGATAATTGCAATAAAAAGCAAATCGCCCATAACTGCGAATTTGTCCAGCACCAACTTCAATTGCCCCAATATTCCGTTCTAATTCGGTAGGAAACCAACTCTCTATCCAGGGATAGTTTCCCATATCCGACATGATTTTTTTAACTTCACTACCAGCAACACTTGCCCAATATTTTTCGTTGTCTTTGAAGGGAGAACCGGCGGCGGCAGGATTATTGACTTTATACTCTCTATCGGTATCAATAATTAAAAAGCTAATCAGGGGAAAATTTTGCAGACTACCATAAGTTTCTTCTACTAAGCGGCGCACTCGTGACAATACTTCATGTCCAGTGCCGCCGATACCCACTAATACAGTGGGAACCATGCTTTTTTCTTCTACTGCCATAATATTTTCTCCTAATAGCTATATTTTAGAATTTTTAATGTAAAGGAGCGCCAAGGTAAGCGCAGAGGGACTCAAAGGGAGAGTTTCTTCGTATACCTTTGCGTAAACCTCGGCGTACCTTTGCGTTTCAAAACTCTCACCTAACATCTAACAACGATATCCAATAAATTAAATAGCTGCCAAACAATCAATGGTGTCAAAACGCTCCAAAATAGGGCATTACTTAAGGATAATTGACCAGAAAGGGAACGATTGAGACCGATTAAACCTTGAAACAGCCACCGATCTAGGGGTAAAACTAGCGTCCACATTAAAGCAATCCATGTCACCCCTAGACCCAGAATAAGCCATTTAAGGTTACTGTTGAAACGAGTAAAAAATGTATCTGTGAAGAGCATTTCTAGATTATTTTGTTGACCAGATAGGTAAATACCGCCAGTAGCCAAAGCTGCACCTCTCAATTCTGGAGATTCTGCCCCTACCACAACTGTATTAATTCTAACTTTGCGATTCCTAGCATCGGTGACGATGTCTGATGACACGTTAGCACCGCCATCAGTGACTAACAGTAATTCGCGACAGCGTTTTTGCTGAATAGTGCCGAGTGCTTCCGTACCTTTTTGAATTGCTAAGTTAATATCTGTCGTATTGTTCGCAACCAGTTGAGGGAGATCGGGATTTGCCAAAGCTTGAGTTAATTCAGCGTCCACTTGTTGACTGTCTGTTTTAAAATCACCCGTAAGCGATCGCACAACTCCCCCAAATCCCAAAACTTGTATCTGGTTTTTGTTTCTCAACTGCTGGGTGTTTTGTTGCAAATACGACCGCACCGCTGCGACTTCTTGATACATAACTGTACCTGGGGCGTTAAATTCCGTACTGTAAGTGCTGCTGCTGAGGTCGAGAGCGATCGCAACTGCTACTGGCGGCCTACCTAATCCTAACAGCCAGATGAGTGCCGTCACGACTATACACGCTCCCAGCAACATCAACGGAATCTGGAATAACGGATACAACCACAAACCGCGACGAGAACGACTCACTTAGAACCCTGTTGTAAATTGGTCATGAATCATGAGTCATTAACAACGACTCATGACAAGCAAAAACAAACTATAAACTACAGTCCTTCAACTACCAACTCCGGACTGCAATCAACCCAAAAACTCCTCTCTCCTCTCTCTCCTCCCTTCCCTCTGCGTCCTCTGCGTCCTTGGCGGTTCGTTCTCTTCTAAATCGGGTTAAATTCATACTTAGATCCCGGCGGGCCATTAGAACCAGGCGCGGCTTGCACAAGCGGAACTTCATTGAGAACATTAAAATCGGTAGCAGTGCCGCTAATGGGCACTCCTTGATTCAGCAGTTGAGATACGCCTGACCGAGAAGGATTTTGGCTAAAAGCAGACGTTAAAGCTTTCGTCGCATCATAAGCGGTAGCGGTGCGCCAACTGACACGTCCTTTCCAAATCGTGGCAGCTTGGTTAGCGAAGGGATCGTTCGGTTGAGAACTCCAGGGAACTGCCAGCACAATGCCTTTAATCGCGTCGCCGCCAGAAGTGAGAATTGTTGGGTTATACAGTTCATCTCCGCCAATTAACTGTAACCCTTGCGTCCCTGTGGGATTGGCTTTGGCAATCGCAACGGCTCGATCTACTTTATTCTTACTGAGTGCCAAGAAACCAATTTTCGCCCCCGCCGCAGTTGCATTCTGAATCTCAGTAGCAGCATTGAAGTTGGCACCCGTGACATCTACTTCCTTAACGACTTTGCCATTTACTTTAGATAAAGCGGTGGTGAACTGCTGCTTCAATTGCTGACTGTAAGGACTATCGGCGTTGTAAAAAACCACCACAGACGGCGCGGAGGACTTTGCAGCGGTATATTTTGCTAAGGTGGTGCCGACGGTTTGCAGATAAGTACCCAGCAACTCGTTGGCTTTTTTGGCGAGGGGGATGGTTTGCAAGGTAGACTGACCGCCAGAACCGGGAGTAATGCTAGTGCTGATGGGAGAAAGGACGGTTAATCCAGCTTGTTCGTACATGGCGATCGCTTGCTGAGAGCCATTATCTACCCCGTGTCCCAAAACGCCTAAAATATTCGGTGACTTGGTGAGGTCTTGCGCCAAGGAAACCGCTTTTACCGGGTCAACATCGTTGACAATTACCACTTCTAATAAGCGTCCGGGTGTCGCCGGAGACTGATTAAACTCGTCTTGTGCTTGTCCCACACCCCGGAGAACTTCCTTCGCTGTGTCTGGACTGGGGGTGATGGGAACCACGACTGCCATTGTCAGGGGATTCCCGGCTTTTTTGGCTTTGGCGTTATTCAGGTAAATTTTGCTTTCGGGATCGTTGGGGTTGACGCTAACCGCTTGTTGATATTGCGCGATCGCTTCCTCCCAATTTTTCTGGGCAAACGCGACTGCGGCGGCTGTTTTTTGGGAATTTGTTGCATCCTTTAACAGGATTTTCTCACCTTGACTGATCAACTCGGCATTATTAGCGGTATCGCTTGCGATCGCTTGCGGATCGGCAGTTGCCGTGGGTGCATTGTCATTAGAAGTGGGAGATTGAGTCTCAGGAGACGCAACGATTGCCGGTTGTTTATTGCCCTGTGTCAGTTTATACAACCCAAATCCCCCCGCCAGTGCCGCCAGAATCCCCAGCAGAATCAGGATTGGCAGCAGAAGTGAAGGCTTAGAACCGGGCGGTTTAGAAATGACCGTTTTCTGGCTTTTCTGAGGATTCATTGCCTCTCTAGGCAAGCCACAAACAATACAATCTGGGCCGTGATTTTCCTGGGGTGGATGGGCTTCATTGCTTGGGTACTGTTGATTGTTGTTTTTCGGTACACCATCACAGATCCATTTGCCTTGCGTATTCAATTCTGCCAATCTCCCTGGTAGCCATACTTACTATTTATTCTAATAATTCCAATCTTCTACCGGATAGAGCAACTGTGTCATCCCCATTGGCATAAGGATTCATTCAGATTAAAAAAATTGATTATTATAGCTTAATCATTTAATTCTTGTTAGCGCGGCAACGTTCGCTGCTCCAGACGCTTTAAGATAGTGAAGGTGCATTATCCTTCACTAAGCTTGTGAAGCGTGAGCGCAGAAGTGTAGAGATAAGGTTAATTATTTTCTAGCGCTTTTTTGGCAGTAAGATGACACCTAAAGGAAGAACCTCTGAGTTTAAGCCTAAATCTAAATCTAGGGATAAATTCAAGAGCAATATTTTTTCTTGAATTTGTTCGAGCCACCTCTGTGAGATTATCAAAAAGTCAAATAAATAACTCAAAAAATACCGATGACTTCTGAAAGCGATATTCCATCTCTTGCCAGCCTAGAATATATCCCTTACCTCGACGAAACCGGACATTTACCAGAGAAATTTCAGGGAAAAATTGGCGTATACGCAATATTCGATCGAGAGAAAGTGCTGCAACTGATCAACTATTCCCGCGATATCAATCTCAGTCTCAAGCAACATTTGGTACGTCAACACGAACGCTGCTATTGGCTAAAAGCACATACTAGCGATCGCCCGAACCGTACCCTGCTAGAAAGCATTCGGAATGCCTGGATTGAAGAAAATGGTGCCGTCCCTCCCGGTAATGGTTCCGAACAAGCTGCATGGAACGATCCGATTGATGCAAAACGAGCCATGACGGCTGAGGAACAAACTAAGTTTACAAGTCCAGCGATGGATGAAGTCGGGCAAGGGAAGCTGTTAAAAAATGTAGCAAGGCGCGTTGAAGAAGAAATTTTTCAACAGCTCAAAACTCGTGGGGTTCAAGAGGAACTCCGCTTTAATCCAAAGTTAAAAGAAAGTGGCTTACTAGACCTAAAGTAAGGACGCCATAATCGCAAGTCTTCTACAATCCTTGCACCAAGCAACCCCGACCGCCCTAACATCCCATGAATCCACACCTGTTGAACAATCGCTATCGCATTATCCAGACGCTGGGAAGTGGTGGATTTGGTAACACCTTTCTGGCAGAAGATACTCATATGCCGTCACGGCGTCGCTGCGTAATTAAACAGCTCAAGCCAATGGCAAACAATCCCCAGATGTTCCAGATGGCGCAAGATCGATTCCAACGGGAAGCGGCTATTTTAGAGGCGATGGGTGAAGGTAGCGCTCAAATTCCCAAGTTGTACGCCTACTTTTCGGAAGCTGGGCAGTTTCACCTGGTGCAGGAATTGATTGAAGGGCAAACCCTGACCAAAAAGGTGCAAACTCAGGGGTTAGTGCCTGAAAGTCAAGTTAAGGAGATACTTGTCAGTCTGCTGCCTGTCTTGGATTATATCCACAGCAAGGGCATCATTCACCGGGATATCAAACCGGACAATATTATTATCCGGCAACGGGATGGGAAGCCGGTATTGATTGATTTTGGTGCCGTTAAGGAAAGTATGGGTGCGGCGGTGCATCCAGGGAATGCTCCCGCCTCGATTGTAATTGGCACGCCGGGATTTATGCCGCCGGAACAGGGAGTCGGGCAACCCGTCTTCGCCAGCGACATATATAGTTTGGCGCTGACGGCGATTTATCTACTCACGGGGAAACTACCGCAAGATTTACCAACCGATCCGCGAACGGGGGAGATTTTGTGGCATCAGTCCGCAGCGAATGTTAGTCCGGGTTTTGTTGCTGTCTTGGATAAGGCGATTCAGTCGCATCCGCGCGATCGCTATTCCACTTCCAGAGAAATGCTCGATGCTTTACAATCGGGTGCAACTCCAACGGTGGCTTCTGCTGGGGGTGCTGGAGTGTCTAATATGGCAACCGTTGCAGTGTCTCCGGGTGGTGGCAGGAACGTTTCGCCTGCGCCTGTCAATTCGCCGCATACCCCTCAAAACCCTGCGCCTGTAGTTGGTCAAGGACGGCGATGGAATCCTCTGTTAATCGGCATTGTAGGTGCAATTGTTTTGGTGGGCGCTATTGTCGGTCTTTCTCGACTGTTTAATTCTCGCCAACCCTCTCCCGTCACGTCATCTTCCCCATCAACATCACAACCAACCACCAGAGAAACAGAACGAACCCCAGAAAGAAATCGTCCCCTGGAGACATCGCCTGAACCATCACCTGAAAATTCTCCGACAAGACAGGACGAAGCGACGCCGCCAGTTATTGCTGAATCTCCTAGTCCACAATCGGAGCGATCGCCCGAACCTGAACCAGCGCGCACTACAGAACCCGCGCCCGTTCAATCTGCGACACCCGAACCAGCGCGATCGCCCGAACCCGCACGAACTCCAGAACCTGCACCCATACCCGAAAACAATAACCCAAATCCAAATCGTCCAGTTTCGAGCGTTCCTACATTTCCCGTCGGTACATCAAGAAGCACTATACAAGCATCCCTCGGCACTCCAAACATAGATGTGAGTGGCGCTTGGAGAACCCGCGCTGTCGTCTATAACTTAGTGCCAAATCAGATCGATCTTGGCTACTTATTCGATCGAAATTCCGGTCGTCTTCGCCAAACTGAAGCCTCCTTTTACCCAACAGTAGATCCTCAAGTCATGGAGACTACTTTGGATGGATTATTAAAAGGTGGAGCCGATAATTACATTAAAGATGGACTCCAAAAAGTGCAACAGCGTCGCTTGAGTTCTTACCGTTTTACTCAAGGCTCTTTAAAAGGCATGATTGTCCGGCAAGATTGTGATGTTATTTACATCAGTATTTGGGAAGCAGATATGCACGATTACAATGTGTCTGCTGCTAGGAAATGTTAGTATTTTTATCGTCCGCTTTGGGACAATGCTAATAGTTGTAGTTTACAAACATTTGTTAGGTTTTGTCCCTCAGCCTCACCTACATGGGCTTCTAAATCGTGCTTTTCAGTCTACTATCTTAGTGAACTTTGGCTTAAAGTGTGCGGCTTCAATCGCTGGCGGATGAACGGGTTAGAAACTAAAATATATCCTTCCGCTTCTGTACCCAAAAAGTAACTGTTAAATAAACTGCCGCGTGCAGCAACAAAATACCCCAATTTAACCCTAAATTCTGCCACGTTGGCTCGTAAATAGGCGTTTTATCAAACGGCATCGGCGCAAGCGTACCATTCGGTAAAAAAATCGGATCGGGAACCATTGCATTGACATTGACTAAAGAACCATAACCGCCAATCGACCAGCGACTTAGCATCAACCAGGAAATTTTACTGGCAATTCCTTCCATCTTAAATAAAACGCCGGAAAAGATAATCTGAGGTAGTAAAAGTAAAGGTAAAGCACTATTCGCTTGACTGCTATTTTTGGCAAGAGATGAAACCAGTAAGCCTAAACTCATGCTAGTAACAAGCGTTAAAAAGGTATTGACTGCAAATCCTAAAGACCAAGGTATCAATTCAGGTTGCGGAGATTGGAAACCAATTAGAATTACTGCTGAAATTAGCAAGGTTTGCAATAAGGCTAGACCGGAAAGAACGAATATTTTTGAAGCGAGATAAGGAATTAACCCTAAATTTACCAACCTTTCTCGCAAGTAAATCGCAGATTCTTTCACAATTTCTTGCAAAGAACTGGAAAGTCCGACCCAAATCGCAGCGCAGGTAAATACAAATAATACTCGCAGCGCTAAAGGTGCAAGGGCAGGATCGGATTCGCTGCTAAGAACGAGAGGATTTTTTCCTCCAATTGCTAAGGGAATTAAGGCGATACCAATGGGAGAAGTTAGAAGAGATAAGGCGAGATAGATGCGATCGCGTCTTATCATCTTCAAGTAGCGTCCACTTAGCAAAGCCAATTGCTTTAAAGGAGAGATACTGGTTTTCTGGGGGGGAGAACTGGCGTTTTGTGGTGTATGACTGCCAGAACCGAGAGAATTAGCGATGTAATGTTGATAATCGGGCGATTGGCGAAACTGATGCGCGTATTGTTGGACAATTGCTTCGGTTTCTTCCTCTTTCTCCTTATCCAGTTGCGTGTAAATATCGGCAAAGTTATCCGTTGTCACCCCAAAAAATTTCAGCGCGTCCTCTGGGATGCCATAGTAACAAAGTCGTCCGCCGCGACCGAGAAAAGCAACGCGATCGCACATTTTGATATTCGCCGTTGCATGAGTGACTAAAATAATCGTCCGTCCTCGATCCGCTAATCTCCGCAACATCTGCATCATCTTCTTATCCAAACCGGGATCGAGTCCTGAAGTCGGTTCGTCCAAGAAAAATAACTTCGGATCGGCTAAAAGTTCTACCCCAATGCTGACTCGCTTGCGCTGACCGCCGCTGAGATGTTTGATTAAGGCATCCTGGCGATCGCACATTTCAATATCCGCCAGAGTTTTTTGCACCACCTGTGACACATCCGTATCCGGCGGGAGTCGCAGCGCCGCCGCATAAGTCAACACTTCTACCACCGTTAAATCTCGGTGCAAAATATCATCTTGCGGCACATAACCAATTTGCGTCCGGTACATATTAAAGTTTTTCTGCAAATTGTCGCCATTAAGATACACCGCACCCTTCGTCGTCTTTTCAATCCCCAATAAAGTCTTCAGCAACGTAGATTTACCCGTTCCGCTCCCCCCCACCAAAGCCACAAATTGTCCCGGTTCAATCGCCAGGGAAATGTCATCCAGACGCCGTTCGATGACCAATTCCTCAGCATCCAGGCGAATTTGATTGCCCTGGTCGAGTACCACCAGATTGTCGCCGCGTAGCACCAGGGTAAATGACCCAATGCGAATAGTTGCCCCTTGTGCCAGAACCGCAGAACCCGTTACTCGTTGCCCGTTTACAAAAACGCCGTTGGTACTGCGATCTTGCAGAATGTAACGCCCTTGAGAGTCCGTATCAATCGTGGCGTGACGTCGAGAAACGATGGGCGAATCTAACTGCATCGTGGCATTGGCGTCGCGTCCGATTTCCACCGACCGATTTTTCAGCGAGACGGGACGCGGTGGCGTCAGCATTTTGGCGCTGGAGGGATTGAAATACCTCAGCTGAATTAAATTCTGGGGATTTTGACCAATTTGAATTTCAATGCCATTTTCCAGGCGATAGCCTTCTGTGGGCGTAATCAATCGGTGATCTACAAACAACTTATTGGTACTGGGTTTGCGTCCATCGCCGTCATAAATGTAATAGTCATCCCCATCTCTATGTAAGACGGCTTGGCAAGCGGAGATGACGCGCCAATCATCTGGAACAATTAGATCGGCGAAAGCGCGATCGCGTCCCAGTATGTGTCGGTCTGCTGTCAGTTCCAAGGGTGGTAAAATCTGCCCCTGATTATTTAGCACCAAATAGGGATTGGTGCTGATAACAGTCCGCTGCCCTGGCTGGGTGGTCATTGCATTCTCTAAAAGTGGGTAACTTTTTTTAGGAAAATGAAACCTTTCCGAGGTTTCTCCTTCTTTATCCTTCTTTAACTATTGGTAAATTTTGCTGAAACTGCTAGAAATGTCCTGAATACCTGATGTTATCTTCTAAAGAAAACCTTACGCGGTGAAGGCCAATGATGCCAACGCTGTTGGACAATCGCTATCGCATAATTCAGACGCTGGGCGCTGGTGGGTTTGGCGAAACCTTTCTGGCAGAAGATATCCATATGCCTTCGGGTCGCCGGTGCGCGATCAAGCGACTCAAGCCGGTGACGAATAATCCCCAGTACCAGCTAATTAAAGATCGATTCCAACGCGAAGCCGCCATCTTAGAAGAGTTGGGCGAAGGCAATTACCAGATTCCCCGGCTGTATGCTTACTTTGCGGCTGGCGATCAGTTCTACCTAGTTCAGGAATGGATTGAGGGGGAAACGCTGGCTCAAATGGTGCAACAGCAGGGATCACTCAGCGAGAGTTCGGTGCGGGAAATTTTGGTAAATCTATTACCTGTCCTAGATTACGTGCATCACAAAGGGATTGTCCATCGAGATATTAAGCCAGCCAACGTGATTGTGCGAAAACGGGATACCAAACCCGTCTTAATTGATTTCGGGGCGGTGAAAGAAACGATGGGCACCATCATCAATTCTGAGGGGCGTACCATCAGCTCAATTGTAATTGGAACGCCTGGATTTATGCCTAGCGAGCAGGCAATCGGACGCCCACTTTTTTCGAGTGACTTGTATAGTTTGGGTTTGACGGCGATTTATCTACTGACCGGAAAACTCCCTCAATCCTTAAATATCGATCGTGACAGCGGCGAGATTCTGTGGCATCAGTACACTTTGAATGTTAGCGCCAGTTTGCTGGCGGTGCTGGATAAGGCGATTCAGTCTCATCCGAGCGATCGCTATACGAATGTCCAAGAAATGCTTCATGCTTTAGAAACTCCAGTCTCTCCAATTCCCCCCACAGTTCCTTACATTCCTCCGTCAGTCGTTTCTCCACCCCCAGAAAACACTTATCAGCCATCCACGGTGCCTTCTTACCCTCCTGAAGTTGCTTCTTTACAAACCGCTGCGGTGTCATCCTCCCAACCTGTTGCCACCAGAACTATCTCCGATTCAAGAGATTGGCAGAAGGCAGTAATTTTAGGCAGTGCGATTGGGGTAGCAATTCTGGGTGGTATTTTATTCACAACTGGAAAGTTACCAAGTTTTTTTGCTAACCGTTCTCCCAATATAGAAAACCCTCAGCAAGCTCAACAAGAAGCTGTCGCGTTAATTAATCGGTGGGTAAACAGTAAGCGAGAAATATTCGCTCCCCCCTTTAATCGTGAACTTGCTGCCGAACTGACCACGGGACAACTCTATGAGAATACCGTTAGTAAGGGCGGCTCAATGGCTTGGCTAGAGAATAACAATGCTTACTACCAATACGGCGTTCAAAAAGTCGGAGATGTTGAACAATTTATTGTGGATGGCGATCGCGCAACTATCGAAATCAGGGTAACTGAAGAACGTACTCTCTATAAAAACGGTAATATCGACCCCAACGAAACTGACTTCAAAACTCGACTGGTGCGATACACTTTGCAATCAGTAGACAGCAAATGGAAAATACTTGAATACAAAACGATCAGGGAAATTCAATAAATACCCGTGCAGTTGCTCTGTTCAAAATTATTTAAAACTGGAAATCAGGAAAACTTAAAAACCGTAAGGTGTAGCTCGTGGGTCAGCAACCACAACCAAAACCGCATAAACGTGCCCAACAAATTGCCAAATTTAAAGCCAGACGTGCAGCTCGTGCCCATCAAGTCAAGAGACGGGTGCGACGGCTGCGATTTGCGGCTTTAGCGATCGCCTCCGCTACAATCTTTACAACTTGTGGATTAACGTTAAATCGGTTGTTAACTCAGCGTCCAGCAGTCGTATCCGAGCAACTAAATTCTACCTTGCCGGTACTTCCCCCTTGGGTTAAAACTGCATTATTACCTCTTCCATCTCGCCTACCCGGACGTAATAGCTCACAACTTGTCTACAACGTCAAGACTCCGCCGAACTTTAAACAGAGCCAGGAGTTGGAAGAAATTGTTGATGAGGTTGTGAAATTGGCAACTGAGAAAGACTTACCCACAAAGCCTTTATCTATTACCTTAATCGATGTTAAAACGGGTGAAATTGCCGGATATAAACAAGATACCTTGAGATATCCTGCTAGCGTCATCAAAATGTTTTGGATGGTGGCTCTCTATGGCCAGATAGAAAATGGTATTTGGGCAGACGAAGGTGCATTTTCTCTATATCTGTCCAAAATGATCAAGGAGTCTGATAACGAGGCATCTAGCGTCATTCTTGACCTGTTAACCGATACGCAATCTAGACCGAAAATAGAAAATGATGAAGAGTTTAAAATATGGCTAGATAAGCGTCAACAAGTTAATCATTTTTTTAGAGAAGCAGGCTACAAAGACATTAATATTAGCCAAAAAACTTATCCAATCCCCTACCTAAGGCTTCCAGAGCCTCTAGAGATTGATTTGCAAATGCGAGGCGATCCCAAAGACCCCATTCGGAATAAGATAACAACCGATCAGGCAGCTAGACTCCTGTACGAAATGTGTGGAACTGGACAGGCTGTTTCCTCAACTGCCAGCGAAAAAATGTGCGGATGGCTGAGAAGAGATTTGCGTCCAGAAATGAGGACACTAGAGTCAAAAACCTGGGGTGACTTCAACCCCATCCAGGAATTTTTTGGCGAGGCTTTGTCTGATGTGGATATTGATTTTTACTCAAAGGCGGGTTGGACTTCTTTTTCGCGCCAAGAAGCGGCATTCGTCGCAACCAGAGATGGTAGCACCGTTTATATTTTGACAGTCTTTGGTGACGATGCCGCTTACGCCCAAAATAAGACAATTTTTCCCAAAATGTCTCGTTTAGTCTTCGATCGCATGGTCGCCCGGAATTCCCCCTAGGAACAAAAGAGGGATTAGATTACCTAAAAAATCACCTCAAAAAAAAAGGAGCCTTCTTTATACTCCTGAATCGTAATTCCTGTTTAGCTTCAGGAAATTACTTCATTTCTATTCGGTGATTTTTTGCTAAGTAGGCGGATGCAATTAAATTGAAGATTTTCGTAGATTTTCGTAGGTTAGTTGGAAAAACGCAAGGAAACCCCAAATCTGCATGAGTTACGCGATCGCTAACCCATCCTACAAATAATTAATCCCGCCTACTGAATGGCTAATGGCTCATTGAAAAAAGCCATTAGCCATTAGCCTTTTACTTAACTGCTACCTTCGCACCAGCTTCTTCCAACTGCTTCTTGATATCAGCAGCTTCTTCTTTGGCAGCGCCTTCTTTAACTGGCTTGGGAGTAGATTCTACCAAGTCCTTAGCTTCCTTCAGACCCAGACCCGTGATGGTGCGGACTACCTTAAGAATGGCAATCTTCTTATCAGCTGGGACATCTTCCAGAATCACGTCAAACGCAGTTTGCTCTTCAACGGGTTCCGCAGCAGCAGCAGCACCAGGAGCCGCCATCATCATCATTCCACCAGCAGGGGCAGCAGCACTAACGCCGAAAGCCTCTTCAATCTGCTTAACGAGTTCAGAAGCTTCCAGCAGAGTCAGTGATTTTAGTTGATCGAGAATTTGGTCAGTTGTAGCAGACATTTCAAAACTCCAGTAACGTTATTTTTGTTACAGCCTGCCTAGGCAGGCTTTGTTTGTGTAGCCGCGAATCCATTCTTTAGGCGTTTAGGTAGCTGCCTTCATCGGCAGACTTTGTACCTGTAACCGCCAATTTATTCCTCAGACGCTGAGGCAGTAGCAGTTGCATCGCTTTCGCCGTTGCCACCTTCTTGCTGCTGCTCGGAGACCGCTTGTAGTCCTCTTGCCAGCGAAGCTGGAACTTCGTTGATAGCCACAGCAATCTTGGTTGCCAAGCCATTGATAGCTCCAGCAATTTGCGCCATGAGTTGTTCCTTGGAAGGCAAATCTCCCAGCGCTTTGATGTCAGCTTGGCTCAAAGCTCGACCTTCCATTACACCACCACGAAGTTCTGTCTTCTTAGTGGCTTTTTGGAAGTCTTGGTAAGCCTTAATTGCGCCGCTCAAATCGTCCTTGACTAGCAAGAAAGCAGAAGAACCTTTAAGGAATTCTGACATCGGTTGCCAGTTGGAATCACCCTCAATGGCAATTCCCATCAGCTTGTTCTTGCTTACCTTGCAAACGGTGCCGCTGGGACGCAGCCGCCGCCGCAAGTCCATAATCTCCGAAACTGATAACCCCTGGTAATCGATGACGATTGCCAGCTGAGCTACATTTAAAGTTTCTTTGATTTCAGCGACCATCGCCCGTTTATCTTCCGGCGTTCTACCCATGTATCTTTCACCTCCTTTAGAAAATGCAGAATGCCAAACCTAAAAAAGCCCAATTAAAAACCCCAGCGGTTGAGCCGGGGTTACGCAATATCCCAAGGAACCCTTTTCAGGGTTCGCATTTTTGGTGCAGCTTCTGCCATGTTGCGTGTGGCGAGAAGATTGACCTTAATGCGGTAAAGTCGCAAACCTAGGCAGGAAATTAAGCCATTAGCTCCTGCTGTCTCCGGCGCGTGCTATTCAGTTAATTGGGCTGAAAACTTTAAATCTTGCTCCTGTTGTTTACTCAATCGATTGCTCCTGTAAGGGTGGGAAACCCTTGCCCCTACAGGGCTGAATCTTAGGCAGCTTCAGTCAGCTTTAGATCGCGCAGGGCGTTGATGTCAATTTCAATCGATGGCCCCATTGTCGCAGATATGTACACTGTGCGCCAGTAGCGACCCTTGGCTCCAGAAGGACGGTTACGGTCAATCGTTTCCTGTAACGCCTTAAGATTCACGAGCAAATCTTGAGTTGGGAAGGCAGCCTTGCCAAACAAAACGTGGACGATCCCAGTACGGTCAGCTCTGAATTCTAACTTACCGGCTTTAAATTCAGCAATCGCTTGCACCAGATCGAACGTCACCGTCCCACCTTTGGGATTGGGCATCAAGCCACGGGGTCCGAGCAAACGTCCCAGTTTTGCTACCTGGGGCATCATATCCGGTGTCGCCAGCAGCAGGTCAAAATCCATCATGCCTTTTTGGATTTGGTCAATCAGCTCTTCGGAACCGGCAATATCAGCACCGGCATTGCTAGCTTCTTGTACCTTTTCCCCTCTGGCGATTACGGCAACTCGAATCGTTTGTCCAGTTCCTTTAGGCAAAGCCACGGTTGTTCGCAGCTGTTGGTCGGTGTATTTGGGATCGATTCCCAGGCGGATATGCGCCTCAGCAGATTCAGGAAACTTAGCAGTGGCTGTCTCTTTTAAAAGGTTGAGAGCCTCTGTGGGTTCGTAGGGTCGATCTTCGACTTTCTTTTGCAGCTCTTGGAGCCTACGGGATACTTTCTTTGCCATATTTTTCTCCTGGGGTCACTAACGAGATGTTACCTCTCCCCCGATTGGGTTTACGTTGCCAGCTTTCCGCTTGCTTGCAATTAGCGAATCAAAGAATCGCTATTCGTTAATAGTAACGCCCATATTCCGGGCAGTTCCTTCCACAATTTTCATTGCCGCATCAATGTCGTTGGCATTGAGATCCGGCATTTTAGTTTGAGCAATTTCTTGCAACTGTGCCTTTGAAATTGACGCCACTTTTTTCCGGTTTGGTTCGTTGGAGCCTCGCTCAATGCCAGCTGCCTTACGAATCAGAACGGATGCCGGTGGTGTTTTAAGAACAAAGGTAAAACTGCGGTCTTCATAGACTGAGATTTCTGCCGGAATTACCATCCCAGCTTGATCCGCTGTTTTGGCGTTGTATTCTTTACAGAACGCCATGATATTGACCCCGTGCTGACCGAGCGCTGGTCCCACTGGCGGGGCAGGGTTAGCTTTGCCCGCATTAAGAGCTAGCTTGATGATTGCAACAACTTTCTTTGCCATCTTAACTATTTAGCTTTGTTTCTGAACCTGATTAAACTCCAATTCTACCGGCGTATTGCGTCCAAAAATGGATAGTGACGCCTTCAGCTTGCTTCTTTCTGGGCTGACTTCAATGACCTCGCCTTCAAAATCTTTAAACGCACCAGAAAGGACAATAATTTTATCTCCTGTAGCCAGATGAGTTTTCACTACTGGCTCTTGCTCGGTAGCTTGTTTAAAGATACGTTCGACTTCTGAAAAACTCAGCGGCAAGGGTTTAACGTGTCCGCGTCCCCGTCCGTAACGGCGTTTCTGTTCTGCACCGACAAAGTTAATCACGTTTGGGGTGTTCTTGACAACCTGCCAAGCTTCATCGTCCATCTCCAATTCACCATCTGCCCCAGGAGTTAGCCGCATCCGGACTAGCACGTAGCCGGGAAAAACTTTTTCTTCCGACTCCTTGCGAGTGCCATCTTTGAGCATTTTCAGGGTGCGAGTTTGAGGAATTTCCACCTGGAGAATGCGATCGCGAACATCAAGAGTTTGAATCCGCTGTTCTAAGTTTGTCTTGACACGCTTTTCACATCCAGATGCCACCTGAACAGCGTACCACCGGGATTTTACCGAGCCATCTGACGTGTCTTCGAGTTGATTGAAATCCTGTGGATTGTCGGTTGCAAAACTCATCCGAACACCTGCTTTGCTGCCCAAGCAAAGAAACCATCAACCAGATAAATTAAAACTGCCGAAAGAGTTACCATTAACAGCACAGCAGCAGATTCGCTGAGCAATTGCTGCCGACTGGGCCAGACGACTTTATTCAGTTCGTCTTTGGTTTCCTGAAAAAAGGTTGATATATTAAACCCAGTTGTTTTTGCTTCGCTCTCGGCTTCGTTTTTCTTTGCCACAATATCTCTCCCGTTAATACAGCTCTTGAGCAGTTCATTTCTACCGCTTTTAGCTGTGTACAGCCTAATGTGCTGCCAATCTACGCAGATACCGATGCAATCGTTGGGTCTAGCACCTGACTTAGGCAATACTGATGAACCACCTACACAACACAAGTCTACCCGAAAGTAAACGTTTTTGAGGCTGACTATGCAACCACAGGAATGCTTTCGGGCAGAGCTTTGATGCCTAAGTTCTGAGTCCCTCTAAGTTTTCACTCTGTTAGCGCTGTTGCGCTACTTCGCGAACACTCTTCAGTTCTCAGTCCTGTTTTGTGATGAGAGCGCGCCCTGGAGGACTTGAACCCCCGACATCAGGTTTTGGAGACCTGCGTTCTACCAACTGAACTAAGAGCGCACAGGTGGATTTGAGAGCGAGAGGCTGAACTTTTCTCTATTTAAGTTTAACCCCTAGCGGCGTCAATCGGGAATAGCCTTGTCCAAATTGGACTACAGGCTACGGTCAAAGCGTTGTTTAACGCGAGTGGCTTTCCCAACGCGATCGCGCAGATAGTATAGTTTAGCACGACGCACCTTACCCCGACGAATAATCTTGATGCTTTCAACTCGGGGAGAATGGAGCAGAAATACCCGCTCAACGCCTACTCCCTGAAATACCCGCCGTACGGTAATCGTACAGTTAATGCTGCTACCGCCCTTGGCAATAACGACGCCTTCATAGGGCTGCGTCCGTTCTTTACCGCCTTCCTGGATAATTACCCCAACCTTAACGGTGTCGCCCACATGGATAATGGGCAACTCTTTTTTCAGATGCTCCGCTTCAATTGAGCGGATGATTTCCTGAGCGTTCATTGGTTTCGCCAAAAAGTCACAGCCTTTAATCTTATATCAAGAGCTAGGTATACGTCTACCGGGAATCTCTGAATTTTCCCAAGTTTTTACTTTTGTAGGCAATATAGTGCTAGGGGAATTCAGGATTGGAAGTTCTAGATTCTCACTCTCCAATCCCAAAAACTTCATTGTTAAGTCTTCATAGTCAAGTAGGGTAAGCAGTCCCTACTTGACTAACATTCTGGTTCAGAAAGGATTAGCCTCTTGCCGATTCGGGCAATATCTAACGCTGAAACTTACGGCTTGATGGTATCCACTGCTGCTTGAACTTTGGCTACAACAGGCTGGGGAAGAGGCACGTATCCTAGCTCTTCACTGTACTTTTGTCCTTCGTTTAACGACCACTTCAAGACATCCTTGAGGGCTTTTGCCTCGTCAGGATTCTCATAGGTCTTGTAAGCCATGACCCAGGTATAGGTGACAATTGGGTAAGAATTCTCGCCCGTTGGGTCGGTGATAGAAACTTGCAAGTCTGTGGGCAGAGTCACTGCGGCTAGCGTGTTAGCCGCGCTTTCGCTGGAGGGTTCAATAAACTTGCCCGCTTTATTTTCCAGCGCCGCTACAGGGATATTTTGTTGCTTGGCGTAGCCGTACTCGACATAACCGATGGCACCATCACTTTGCAGGAGTTGAGCGGTGACGCCTTCGTTGCCTTTGGCACCCACGCCGACAGGCCAGTTGACAGTTTTACCGTCGCCAGGACCACTTTTCCATGCCGGACTAATCGCACTCAGATGTTTGGTGAAGACTGCTGTAGTACCGCTACCATCGGAGCGATGGATAACAGTAATCTCCCTGTCTGGTAAATTCACCCCAGGATTGGCTTGGGTAATTCTGGGATCGTTCCACTTCTTGATTTTGCCCAAGAAGATATCGGTGTAAACTGCACGCGGTAGCTTGAGACCTTTGACATCGGGCAGGTTGTAGGCTAGAACAATGCTGCCTGCTGTCATGGGTAATAACACAGCACCCTTGCCAACCTTGGTGATTTCCTCCTGTTTCATCCCCGTATCGCTGGCACCAAAGTCCACCGTTCCCTGGGTGAACTGTTCCACACCAGCGCCGCTACCAACTGATTGATAGCTGACTTGGACGTTGGGATTTTGCTTGTTGTACTCCGAGAACCACCGCTGATACAAGGGAGCTGGAAAACTGGCACCGGCACCAGTTAAGGAGACGTTGCCACCGCCACCACCGTTTGCTGCGGCAGGAGTGGCGCTACCAGGGGTTCCTGCCGTTGGACTGGTGGAAGGAGTTGTGTTTGGCGACTGACAGGCAGTCACGCTCAGTGAGAGGGCAATAAAGGGAACGAGAAAAGCCCGTCGTGTTGAATGCATTGGAGAAAACATACTGAATCTTTGAGTCTTTAAAAAGCTGACGCTGAAGAATTGTCAAAAATGCTAGGTGCATGTTCTTTCCTGGCGGTTATTGTCGTTTTATTTACTGCCAGGAAGTAGAAATGAACTAGAGCAGATGAAAACCAACTCTACAAGATAGCGTATTTACAAAATTAAAATGCTACCCCTGCCGATCTTTATGCTAGTTCTGTAAGTTTAGGTAAAGGTAAGGCTTTGGTAATCTACAGGTTAAGCAAAGATGATGATTGCCAGCAGGGAAGCGCAGATCGAAGCAGTTTCGGAGGCTTGGATCTGCACAAGAAAGTGCGATCGCTTAAGTTTCAGATAGGAGCGATCGCACGCAGCATTTTATTCGCGTAAATCTACCGTTTCTTGGGTCAGAGACGAGCGGGCGAGGAATCCCCCGCCCCTAACCGAAACCGAAACGCAGGTGCTTAGAACTTAAAGGTTGTTCGCAGCGTTCCTACGTAGAGTGTGTCGTTATTGTCGTTGTGTTCCGGATTGAGAATCACCAACAAACCTGGGGTGAGTTCAATGTTGTTAGTTAGGCGGTAGCGATACAGAGCCTCTACATGATATGAGGTGTCCCGATCGCTACGGTTACTGACATCGTTGTCAGTCACTTTAGGCGGCATCCCAAATATGAAACCAAGCAGGTTGCCTTTTTTACCCAAGTCTGGGAAGGCTAGGCTTACAGCCCAGTTCCAAATATCTGCATTAGATCCTGTAGTTGCAAGACCAGCCGGGCTAATTTCAGCTGTAGCTACTGAGTAACCTGCCCACCCTGAAAGGTTAATGCCAGGGCCAAACCGGAAGCTGGCATTCAGTCCGTAGTGATTGCCAGAAGTCGCAATGTTCCCGAAGGGTCGATTAGCAAAGCTACTGCCCGTACTCGACATGAAGCTGACGCCTTTTTCTTGGTTTTCATAAGTATGGGCGTAAACCAAACCCACATTAAGGGCGTCACTAGGACGGAATACCAGTTGAGCTAGACCGGCATAGGCACCACTGAATTCCCCCGAACCGTTTGAAGGATCGTTACCCCGAGGCGCTAGATAACCTAAAGATAGGTTTAATGCCTTGCTAAAGTTGTAGGTCGCAGTCAACCCAGTCCCCTCAGAACCTAGTCGGTAGATGGGGTTGAAACGCCCAAAGCGGGAGATAGAGCCACTTCCACTACTCTCGAAATTGGGGTTGAAGGTGTAGACGTTGTCATTGAATTCAACGTTGGCGGCATCAATTTGGATTAAGAGCTTATCACCTAGGGGAAAACGATAGTAAAAGTCGTCAATTGCGACATCATTCGCGCTATCGCCGTCAAAACCCAAACGGGTCATGTTGGTTCCGGTTACACCTGTATTAAAGGGGACGATGTTTCTAGCTTGCAGGCGGGTTCGCAGGCGGTCTTTGCCTGTGAAGCTAGTGTCAAAATTCAAACGGGCACGGTCAGCAAAAATGAGGTTAGCGTCTATGTCGCCCCCGCCAGCCCTTTCTTCACCAAAAACGTCAGCAAGCGCAAAGATAACTTCGCCAGTCAGCTTAGTCGTTGTAGAGAATTGATGGCTTTCCAGAAATGCCGTGCGACCTTCTAAGTTATCTACTCGCGTTCTTAAGGTGGCTAATTCTGCCCCAAATTCATCAATTAGCCGCTGTAGCGTCGCTAAATCTTCTTTAGTGACAAAGTCAGCCGAACTTGCCGCAATCAGTTTTTCGATTTGCAGCAAACAGGCGTTCATTCCGGCGGCAAATTCATAACGCGACAGTGCCCGGTTGCCCCGGAAGGTGCCATCGGGATACCCGGCGATACAACCATAGCGCTCCACCAGACTCCGCAGTGCTTCGTAAGCCCAATCCGTCGGTTCTACGTCCTGCAACTGCGACACGTTGGTGACTTGATCCATCGAGTCGGTTGTACCGGCTTCGGTGGTGTATTGGTCGATTTGTTCTAATTCGCTGTTTTGGCTCGTGGGGACAGCATCAGCAGTGGGTTGCGCGATCGCGTTATCTGCTAAAACTGGTTTCGGACTCACTAATTCAGCTTCAGCAACCGGCGTTTCTTGGGCAGACGTGCCGTTGGTGAAAACTGGAATAGAACTAATTTCTGGTTGAACAGCCAGTTCTTGAACAGGTGTCTGCTGCGCTTGCTGGGATTGGTCGGCTGGTTTTAATAAATCAGTCACCTGGTTAGTGGCAGCTATCGGTTCGCTCGCCATTTGAGTGTCAGGCGTCTGTGCGGCAAGCGTGCTACTGCAAACTAATAAGGATGCACCTAGTATCGCTGGCCCTAATTTTAGAGTATTCCACAAAATTTTAGACATCTAATCTCCTCACACCTAACTGAACTCAAGGGAAACAATCCCGGATTAACGGAACGCTATAGGGAGTCTTCTGGAGAAACTCCATCATTATTAAACATGAAACACTGCCAACTCAAGCTCAACATTGTCTTGTAGGCGACATAATTTCCTCTAATGCTAGTTGTGTCAGTTTAGGGATAGGTAAGGATTTGGTAATCTACAGGTTAAGCAATCCTGACAATCCGCTAGCTAGGAACCCAACAAATAAAGCCGATTTAGAGGCTTTCAAGTTGCGCTCCGAATCGGCAAGAGCAAAGTTGGCGATTAAGCGATTAGATTAGTTTATATGATTAGTTGTCAGTTGTGACTATCGATCCTCACCCTGACCGCTAATTAAAAGGTAAACGTTGTTCTAATCGTACCAATAATGATGTCATCATTATCTCTGTTTTGGTTAGGAGATGTCAGCCAGATAATGCCCGGAGTAATTGAGATGTTATTTATCATCTGATACTTATAGAAACCTTCAATGTGATAGGCAAAATCACGCTCGAAGTTTTCTGGGCCTGGAACATTTAGACCTCTGAGAGTTGGTTCGGCCCCAGCGATAATGCCAAGCAAATTGCCTTTTTTGCCAAAATCCGGTAAAGCAAGACCAAGGGCAAAGTTCCAAATGTCGGCAGCGCCTAAGCCAATCAAACGAGCGTCAGTTTTGCCCACCCAGCCATTTAGAACAAATTGAGGGGTTAATTGGAAGGAAGCCTCTAACCCGTAAGAGTTGCTCGAAACGGGTCTGCTCAACTGAGCTTGGGTTAGACCACCTGTAGTCGCAGCAGCTAGCGTTGCTGGATTCAAATTGGCAAGACCAGTACCAGTACCGCCCATAGCAAAGCGGGGAGCATTATTGCCGCCATTATCATAGGCGTGAATGTAAGTGAATCCAACCTTAAATCGGTTAGTCCCAAAAACTAACTGTGCCAAACCTGAGTAGTTACCGTTAAAAACCCCGTTGTCATCTTCGGGATTGTTGGCTGTGTTGGAGAGATAACCTAAGTCCAACTTCAGAGCGTTGCTAATCTTGTAGTTCAATCCGACACCAGCACCTAAAGGTCCAATCCGATAAATGGGGTTGCGTTCGGAAAAGCGGGATAGGGCATTATTGCCACCGCCATTGCCTTCAAAATACGGGTTAACTGTGTCAGCGTAATAGTGATGCAGTCCATTAGCAGCAGTGAGGGTAACAGTTATATCACTTCTCAATAAGAGGGAAATACAGCGATAGGGGTCTACAGGTAGCTAGCTGTAGACCCTTATCGCGAACTGTATAGAACGCAAGTAAAAAATGCTATATGAGTGCAAGTTTACTTTTAAATCAGTATGGGCACTGCCGTGCCGTGACTGTAGCCTTTAAGACCGGGTTCCCGTGACAATGTAGGCAACTCGTTGACCAATATTGGTGGCGTGGTCTGCCATTCGTTCCAAATGCCGAATGATCAACCCCATCAACAGAATCGGTTCAACCACCCCTTTGATATCCCGCTGAAAGGCTAAGGTTTGATAAACCGTTTCGTAAGCGCTATCCACGGCATCGTCTTGCTGCTTGACAGCTTTCCCGGCGGCTGCGTCCAAATCTGCCAGCGCGACTAAACTCGACGCCAGCATGGCTTGAGCATGATGGGACATTACCTCAATCTGCGGTAGGCAAGAATGAGGCGGGTAAGGAAAGAGTTTAATCGCAATTTCTGCTAGGTCTTTGGCGTAATCACCAATGCGTTCTAAGTCTCGCACCAGCTGCATACAAGCACTGAGTAAACGCAAATCCTGTGCAACCGGAGCTTCCAGAGTCATTAAAGTTGCACAATCTAGCTCGATTTGGCGATAAAATCGGTCAATTTGTTTATCCAATAAGGGAATTTCCCTAGCGGCTGCCAGGTTACGGGAAAATAAGGCTTGATGCGAGAGGCGAAAGGAGTTTTCTACTAAGGCTCCCATTCGCAAAACATCCCTTAATAAGCCCCTAGTTCTGCGATCGAAGTGTATCCGTTCCGTATGCACGTGTTTAGAGGAAAGCATTCACCTCTGCTGGTAGAAAAACAAAACGACTGTACTCTCTAAGATGGCTTAAATTTGTTGATTTGGCTGTATGCATATAGACTAAATGAAAACCTATCGTAGGATAGATGTAATCTCTAGGGGCTGATTTTGGAAGATACAGTTAATAACTTAACGAGCCGAGTTCAGTCGCTGAAACCCTTGAAAAATCATTTAGTCGAATCATACTTTGGTCATCTTAGTGTTTCATGACCCTTTTAAATTGTGGGTTCTGTCTGACTAGCATGATTGGTTAATACTAATTTTCTTAAATGGTGCAAAAAACTCAAAGTGAATATCGAAACTGCAACGACGCCTAACCTTAAATTTCAAGCGGGGATTGAAAGGAAGGTAATTCAATTTGCAGCCACGCGCCGCCGGTTTCTGGATGATTCTTCGCTTTGACGGAGCCGCCATGAGCGATGACAATTTGCCGCACAATCGCTAAGCCTAAACCGCTGCCAGTCGTTACCACAACTGACAATTCTTCAGAAGTTCCAGAGGAGTTGTGCTGACGCCGCCTGGAGGGATCTCCTCGGTAGAGCCGCTCAAAAACATGGGGTAAATCGAACTCAGGGAACCCAATCCCTGAATCAATAATATTGATTTGAACCAAGTTAGGGATATCCTTATTCGGAATAAGATTTACTTCAACACGGATAGCTCCTTCAAGGGGAGTGTATTTAATGCTGTTGTCGAGTAAGTTGAGAAATACTTGGGTGAGACGAGATGCGTCGGCTTTGATGAGTAAGGTGTCGGAACCAGAATAGCTGAAGCTGAGTTGCTTTTGTCGTGCTAAAGGCTCTATTGTTTCCCAGGCAGAGTGAATTAAGCTTCGCAGTTCTACTAATTTTAGGGTGAGGTGTTTGCTGGGATCTTGCTCTAAGTGGCTTAGTTCTAGCCAGTCTTGAACTAGGTTCATTAGTCTGTTGACTTCTGGCAGGAGGCGGTCAATTAATGAGCGCTCTTTTGTAGACTGCAAGCGTTTTTGCAAGGTTTCCGTTACCAAACGGATGGAGGTGAGGGGGGTTCTGAGTTCGTGGGCTAAATCAGAAACCCAGCGATCGCGCGATTGGGAAAGTTCGATTAAAGGTTGGCGATTTTCTAGAAAAACACCTACTTGTCCGTAGGCTAAGGGCAAGCTAGATGCGCGTAAAGTAAGCGATCGCATCTCCCCAATTACCGCTGCATCCGAACAATCTGGGTGAAATACCCACTCTTGTTCACAAGGCTTTTGCTGGTGTCGAGTTTGCTCAATTAGCTGATCGAGTTCATAGGATCGCACTAACTCCAGCAGCAAACGCACCTGTCCTGGTTCCCATCGATGAAGCTCTAATAAAATGCGGGCTTGCTCGTTGCACCAAATCAACTGGTTTTCTTCATCCACCTCCAGATAGCCGATGGGTGCCACTTGCAGAATCTCTTGATTCATTTGCAACTGCGTCTTTAGCTGAAGAGACTGCTGATTTGCCAAAGCAATTCCACTGCGTAGCTGCGAAACCAGCGGTAAAGATACCCCAATTACACTTGAAGGTAGCAACCCAAGAATTTGCTCTAACTGGCGGTAAAGCTTGTTCCGCCGCCAGAGCCAAAACCCAACTCCTAAAGTTAGCCCCACAAAAAATGCGATGAGGGTCATTTAAGCTATCAGTTAAAAATACAAAGTTAGTAGAGGTGGGTGCCAATAAACGTAAGGTGATGGGAATGGTTGGGGGGAGTGATTCATAAAAACAGCGCCTCTCAACCATCGACCGCTACCAGCCATGTTTAGTTGTGCCCCTCTACTGATGAAGAAGGAAGGTTGAAAATTCACTCTTCCTTCTTCATATTGCATCTTTTAGCCGAACCGATAACCAAACCCACGTACCGTAATTACGTATTCTGGTTGGCTAGGATCGCGTTCTAATTTTTCTCGCAACCAGCGAATGTGAACATCTACTGTTTTACTGTCCCCCACAAAATCTGGACCCCACACCTGATCGATCAGCTGCTCCCGCGACCAAACTCGACGCGGATAACTCATAAATAAGTCCAGCAAGCGGAATTCTTTGGGTGATAGGTTAACTTGCTCGCCCCGAACAATCACGCGACACTCTTGGGGATAAAGCGTCACATCCTTGAATTGCAGCACTGGCGCTTGGGGCAATCCGCCAAGTCGTTGGCGTCGCAATAAGGCACGACAACGGGCAATTAACTCCCGCATACTAAATGGCTTGGTTAAATAGTCATCGGCTCCCACTTCTAGACCTAAAACTCGGTCAGTTTCAGTTGCTTTAGCACTGAGAATCAAAATCGGGACTGGATTTCCTTGATACCGTAACAAGCGACAAAGATCCAAGCCATTGACCTGAGGAAGCATTAAATCGAGAATAATCAGGTCAAAGGGGAAATCTACCGTAGCAGGGGTCTCACCCTGAAGAAATGTCAAAGCGGTACGCCCATCGGCGGCTGTTACCACCTCGAAACCTTCCTCTTCTAGAGCCAAAACTATCATTTCCCGGATGAGATCCTCATCTTCAACAATTAGGATCTGGCTTGTTCGCCCTAATTCTGGACTAGATGGGTTCTTCGGGAGGTCGAGGGAAAGCATAATTGGGGAACTTGAGAGTGTAATTCCATCCTCATTCATACAACAAAATTGCTGCCTCAGAGATTCCTTTTCGAGTACATGACCCCTCAACCCAGCTAGGATGGAGTCGGTGCGCTGTTTCGCCCAAATTTATCTTTAGCGATCGCCCAACATTTCTGATTATTCTGATTATGCTGCTGCACTTAAGTACCTGGCCTGAAGTAGAAGTCTATCTCAACCGTTCTCAGGGGATAATTTTCCCGATTGGTTCGACAGAGCAACACGGGCCAACTGGGTTGATTGGGACAGATGCAATTTGTGCACAAGCGATCGCGCGCGGGGTTGGCGAAGCGATTGACGCAATGGTAGCCCCTACTATCAATGTTGGCATGGCGCTGCACCATACGGCTTTTCCTGGCACAATTAGCCTGCGCCCCAGCACCATGATTCAGCTAATCCGAGACTATATCCTCTGTTTAGCTAGGGCTGGATTTACCAAATTTTTCTTTATTAATGGTCACGGCGGTAATATTGCGACGCTAAAGGCGGCTTTCTCGGAAACTTACGCTCATTTAGCTGATTTAAATATTCCTAATGCCCAGTTAGTGCAGTGTCAAGTCGGCAACTGGTTCATGTGCAGTTCTGTCTACAAGCTGGCAAAAGAGCTATATAAAGACCAAGAAGGTTCTCATGCCACCCCTAGTGAAGTTGCCCTCACTCAGTACGTCTATCCAGAAGCCATTAAACAAGCGCCCCTCTCAGATCAAGTCGCTTCTGGACACCCAATTTATGGTGCTACTGATTTCCGTAACCGTTATCCCGATGGGCGTATGGGTTCTAATCCCGCTTTGGCAACACCCGAACACGGCAAGCAATTCTATGAATTAGCCGTAAAAGAACTCAGCAATGGATATCTGGAATTTTTGAATGCAAACTGAGCACTTCTTTTCTTTATTTAGGCAAATTGAGTAAAATCTGCTCAATTTCCTACTAGACCTATAAAATCGTTCTCGTTTTACGCTTAGCGGGCACTAAGAGTACACAATCCTGCCCACAAGACGATAAATGTCAGTATAGCTTTTCCAATATCCAGACCCGCTCCCAGCAATATTCCAAAAACACACCCTACAAACCCTAAAAGCAGGAACGCGCAAAAGAGCAAGCGGCGGCTGCGTCGGCTGATTTGCATGGGATTTCCCAAAATCCATCCACTCTGCGTATCAAAATTTGTACGTGTGCTTAAAGGTGAGCTTTCGGAAGAGTTGTACATAATATTTATAAAATACAGGCGTCTACTTAAAAATACTTACATAGCTTGCTATGAATTCCCAGTAGGTTCACGGAATCTTCATCAAAAAAATATCTTGATTTACCTACAAATAGAGTAGGTAAAACCATAAAGCTGCTATTTCCTTGGCTTTAAGGAGTTTTGCTGAATATTAATACTTAACTAAATTATGAAGATTAGATAAAGCTTCCGTATTCTTCGGTTTGTTTTTGTGGTTAGCAGAATATCAAACTTGGGTCGGATGCAAAGGAGGACAAGTGTCCATTTGCTTACAGTTGTATAAAAATAGACAAGAAACAATTGGGGGCAATGCGATCGCATCCTCATCAGACAGAGTGCAAGCGATCGCGCTCAAGAATTTGTCTTTGTTTGCACTTGCCGGAGTTTGCACTTGCCCGACCCTTTCAAAAATTGCTGCCTAGTATCTTCTATTTATAAAGCCCAAAAGCCACTCAGGACGTTTTGGCTAATACAACAGGCTGTAGTTGCCAAAGCAACCATGCAGTGAATGCTGTCAATAGTGCGCCTATCCCAAAACAAACGCTATACCCAAAGGTAGCAGCAAGGTATCCGCTTCCCAAGCTACCCAGTGCGCCTGATGCCCCAATTATTGCGTTGTAAAACCCAATTGCCGAACCTTCCTTGTCTTTGCCAGCCAGTATACCCACTGCCGTGCTACTAGATACAGCGATCGCTGCCCAAGTAATACCGCTTAATATCTGGGCTAATCCAACGAACGCCAGACTGCTCGGTTGAGGCGGAATTAAAGCCAACAAGACAAAAATTCCAAAAACGCCACCCCTGAGAGCGGTAGCCTGCGCTTGGAGTTTGATACCAGGTCGCTGATGCACCCAATGACCGACAGGAACGTACAACCAAGACTCTATTGTTGACTTAACTAAGGCAATTAAGAATACCTGAGTATTCGTAGCTTTTAATGTGTTGGTGAGAAAAACCGGGAAGGGCACAATAACCAGGTTGATGGCAACGAAAAATAGTAAAGAACATAGATAATAACGCCCTAAAGGGCTTCCTAGTGGCTGAACCGCTTGGCTCAGAGTGCTTGGGCGCAGTACAAAGTACAGGGCGCGGGATGGGTAAAAAACTGCTCGCCTTTCAATCACTCCTACAGTCAATTGTCCTAGCAGTTTCGGATTAAATTTTCGGCGTTTGCGAACAAATTTCGGTTCTTTTACCCAAAGAAAGCACAGAAGTAAACTCAGCGACGAAACAACCCCTGCAAATAATAATAATCCGCGCATTGCTGCAACATTACTCACGAATTTGGAAGCAAAGTTGAGCCAGGTCATCCCGAATAGAACACTAGCGACAAAACTCCATCCTGTTACCTGATAAAATTTACCGAAAAACTTAGGCCACTCCTGTTCGGGAAAACTATCCAGTACCAATGCTGAACCTACTGGGGTAATCGTTGCCATGAAAAAGCCCCCCACACTGCCAAGAATTAATACTTGTGAGAGGTTATCGCTAAAGCTGAGCATTGATGTGCAGAGAGTGAATCCCAGAAATCCCAATATTAAGAAGGGAGTACGATAGCCCATCTTATCTGATAGGTTGCCCCATAAAATGAAGGCAAACATACCTACTAGGGCGATCAGTGAGTTTACTTTAGCGACATCAGAGACGGTTCCCCCTACTACCTGAATGATAAATAGGGGCATTAGTATAATTAGTAGACCTTCGCCTATTTTATAAGGAACAAAAGCGAAAAACCATAATGGAACTGAGCTTTCAAGCTTCCATGCGTTTTTCTTGGTAGTAATATTCATTGCTAAATTAAACTGAATCTGGGTGCTGGATTGGCTGTAACTCTCTGTTAAGGTTTACCAGAGTTCTTCATCAATAACAGGATCGATTATCTGCACCCAGACGGTTAATTATTATTAACCCTTTTCTTAATTCAGCCTATTTTTTTGTATTTTTGCATCAGTAATATTACGGATAAAATTGCGGATAAATATTAACAAATAAAACTATTTAGTTTTATAAAAAGTTTATTTTCTTAAGGGATTGAAAGTTAAATTTCTATAATTGGGAATATAAATAAATTCATTTTTTTGAGCCAATATACAGCAATCCTAAATCATGCGGGCAAGCGAGATCCCTGACTTTCTAGAGAAGTCGGGGATCTGAAGAGCTGGCTCACAACTCAAATAGAATTGCTATATTCGCTTTCTCCTTGGTTCCGCTTAATAACGGTTTTTGAGAGAGCGTATATTGCAAAAATTGGAGAAATGGATAGATTCCAAAATGATACAAGATGCTTAAAAAACGCAATAAAGGCGATCGCGCATCATTCCCCAAGCGCTACCACTTGCACCTTAATGCCGTCTATTCATCATCATCATCTAGCATTTCTTCATCATCATGATGATGAGAGGCTGGGATAGCAGCAATGATGGCATCGATAACTTTGGCGACGGGTACAATTTCTAATCCCAATTCTGGGAAAGTTTGCCCTTTGGGGACAATTGCTCGCTTAAAGCCTAGTTTGGCGGCTTCTTTCAGGCGCAGTTCCATTTGGGAGACAGCTCGGACTTGTCCGCCTAAGCCGACTTCGCCAATTAAGACAGTGCGGGGATCGACGACGCGATCGCGAAAAGAAGCCACAACTGCGATCGCCATTCCCAAATCAACAGCGGGTTCTTCTACACTCAAACCGCCCGCTGAAGCCACATAAGAATCTAATTTAGATAAAGGGATGCCAACTCGTTTTTCTAATACTGCCAAAATTTGTAGCAGTCGGTTGTAATCAACACCCGTCGTTGAGCGGCGGGGGGAACTATAACTGGTTGGACTCACTAAGGCTTGCAGTTCCACGACAATCGGGCGAGTGCCTTCGCAAGCGACGACAAGAGCGGTACCCGGAACCACTTCGTCCCGATTGCCCAAAAATAACTCTGAGGGATTAGAAACTTCTCGGAGTCCTCGATCTGCCATTTCAAAAACGCCAATTTCGTGAGTTGCGCCGAAGCGGTTTTTGACAGAACGCAGAAGCCGGTGAGACGCAAAGCGATCGCCTTCAAAATACAATACAGTATCTACTAGGTGTTCTAGGACTTTTGGCCCAGCGATCGCGCCCTCCTTAGTAACGTGTCCCACAATCAGCAGGGTGATACTCTCTCTCTTTGCCACCTTCATCAATGCAGCAGTACATTCCCGCACCTGCGCCACCGATCCCGCTGCCGACGTTAGAGACGGTAAGTAAATCGTCTGCACGCTATCAATTACTGCCACATTCGGTTTCAGAGATTCCAACTCCCTGATAATCTCTTCTAAATCGGTTTCCGCCAGCACATACAGATCCGCACCCGCTGAGATAGATGTCACCGGAGTCTCTACAGATGTCTCTACAGATGCCTCTATTTCTGGCTGGAGAGACACGCGATCGCCGTTTTCCCGATCCGGATTCAGGTTGCTAACACCCAAACGCGAAGCTCGCAGTTTCACTTGTTGTCCCGATTCTTCTCCACAGACATAGAGAATGCGATACATCTGCGACATCTGATTCGCTGTTTGCAGCAGCAGCGTTGACTTACCAATGCCCGGATCGCCACCAATTAACACCAAAGAGCCAGGAACAACCCCCCCGCCCAGTACGCGATCGAATTCTCCATAACCAGAAGTCCATCGCTCCTGATACTTGTCGGTAATTTGCGCGAATGTCAGCGATGCCCTCGCCTGGGGTGCTTTGGCAGCTAATTTTCCATTGCGCTGTGAGCTTTGCAAACCCCGGCTGGGAAGGGAAGAATTAAGCTGGGACACAAACTGCTCTTCCAGGGAGTTGTAGGTGCCGCAGACGGGACACTTGCCAAACCATTGTGAAGATTCTGACCCACATTCGTTACAAACATAGTTAGTTCGCGGCTTTGCCATGCACCATTCTCGATTTGTTAAAGAATCTTAATAAATCGCAAGGAATAAGAGAATATAAAAATCCAGCAACTGTGAGGATTTCAGGCTTTCCAAACCGACTAAACAGAATGATATCTTAATGTAATGGTATCTAAAATTAACGATTAGAAATCGGAACTTAAGGAGCGTTGACGAGCTTGGAAAGCCATAAAGAAAAAATTCTGGTAGTTGACGATGAAGCTAGCATCCGTCGCATTCTGGAAACGCGCCTTTCCATGATTGGCTACGATGTCGTGACGGCTGCCGATGGAGAAGAAGCGCTGGATACCTTTCGCAATGCCACTCCTGACTTAGTAGTTTTGGATGTGATGATGCCAAAGCTAGATGGCTACGGCGTCTGTCAGGAATTGCGGAAGGAATCGGATGTGCCAATTATCATGCTAACGGCTTTAGGGGATGTCGCCGACCGCATCACTGGTTTAGAGCTGGGTGCAGATGATTACGTTGTCAAGCCTTTTTCACCTAAGGAACTGGAAGCCCGCATCCGCTCTGTGTTGCGGCGGGTAGACAAAACGGGTGCCTCTGGGATTCCCAGTTCTGGGGTCATCCATGTCGGGAATATCAAGATTGACACCAATAAGCGGCAAGTCTATAAAGGCGATGAGCGAATTCGGCTTACCGGAATGGAGTTCAGTCTGCTGGAGTTGTTAGTCAGCCGTTCTGGAGAACCTTTTTCCCGTTCTGAGATTTTGCAAGAGGTGTGGGGATATACGCCAGAACGCCACGTAGACACTCGCGTGGTGGATGTGCATATCTCGCGCCTTCGAGCAAAGTTAGAGGACGATCCGAGCAATCCAGAGCTAATACTGACGGCGCGAGGCACTGGCTATCTGTTTCAACGGATCATTGAACCGGATGAAATCTGAACTGAAGGATGAAGAATGAATTACGTTAAAAGGCGAGAAAATTTCTACTCTTTTATTCCTACTCATTCCTCAGCCCTCAATCCTCAGCACTAAGAAAATGGCTAAGCCAGATCAAAATCAGGTTTTACGGCAACTCCCCCTTGTGGTTGGTGGGTTGGCAGGGGTGCTGCTGTTGATTAACCGTTTATTGACACCGCAGCTAGCGGATTCTCAAGCTCGTTCGGATGCGTTGGGCGTGATAATCAGTGCGGTGTTAATTTTAACGGGGTTGCTGTGGCAGCAAGTACAGCCGCGATCGCCCGAAGCTGTCGAATTGATCGGCGAGGAAGGGTTTGAACTAGCACCCGACTTGCCGGAAGCCGTAAAGATAGAACTGGCTTGGGCATCACATCTGTTGCTCGCGAACACTGGGACGCGATCGCTCGTCGTTTGGTACAAAGGACGAGTGTTATTGCGGCGGGGTATCTTAGGCGTCAACCCAGAAGTAAAACCAGGGCCAATTTTACAGCGGGTGTTGGAAAAACAAAAACCCGTTTATCTAGTGGCTCTAAAAATATACCCAGGACGGATTGAATTTGACTATCTACCAGAGAATACTCAAGGAGCGATCTGTCAGCCGATTGGCAATCAAGGCGTCTTGATTTTAGGTGCCAATGCTCCGCGCAGTTACACCAAGCAAGATGAAAACTGGATAGCTGGGATTGCTGAAAAACTAGACGTTACTCTCAGCTACCACTTAGATGATGTTGCACCCGCTGGAATTTAAATATCCATGACGATTCTCTACTGGCTTCTCGTTGTCCTCATGCTCGTTGGCGTCGTGGGCGCAGTGGTTCCCGGCATTCCCGGAACTAGCTTGATTGTGATTGCTATTGTGGTTTGGGGAGCGGTTCACAGTTTTAGCAGCGTGTCTGTGGCGCTGGGCGTTGCTATCCTAGTGTTGCTACTTAGCGTTGGCGTCGATCTCTTAGCGACCTACTTGGGGGCACAACAAGCAGGGGCTAGTAAGTGGGGGCAGATTGGAGCCGTTGTTGGCTTAGTGCTGGGTTTTTTGGGATTGTTGCCCGCTTTTCTGGTTGCGGGGCCACTGATTGGAATCTTGATCGGGCCGCTACTGGGAGCGATTACTGGAGAGTTTCTCTACCGGCGCGACTTAGAATTTGAGCCGAGAATCAAGCTAGCGCTGAAAGCCGGGATAGGCATTGTGGTGGGTTCGCTGATTGGGAATTTGATTCAGGGATTACTCGCGATCGCCGCCGTGAGCGTATTCTTATACACAACTTGGCCCTTTGGATCTGGGGCATAAGAAATTTAAATCGAATTGCACTGGCTTAAGCTTAGCGTTACCCACAGCTCTGCCCTGAAACAAATTTCGGGCTAGCTAATCCCTAAAGTTAGCTAAAGCCAACTGGATAGCGATTTCAATTTGTTTCAATGGGTTTGCGTGGTGAAGCCGGAAATTTATTTTACGGCTCTTAAATCAGTGCCATTCGCGTTAAGGTAGGAAATTTTTAAGAAACATAAACCTGGCGATAATAAGCTTGGTACTCCTCAGACAGTAACGGTTCCCACCAATTGCGGTGAGTGAGATACCATTCAACAGTGCGTCGTAAACCTTCTTCAACCGTTACAGAAGGAGTCCACCCTAACTCAGTTTTTAATTTAGTGCTATCAATCGCATAGCGACGATCGTGCCCCGGTCGATCCTTCACAAATGCGATCAATTTTTTGCAAGGATGCACGGGTAAATTAGGGGCTAATTCATCCATTAGCTGGCACAACATATTCACTAAGTCAATATTTTTAACTTCATTATTGCCGCCAATATTGTAGGTTTCGCCCAGTTTGCCGCGATGAATCACTACATCCAAAGCGCTACAATGATCGCCTACATACAGCCAATCCCGTATGTTCTGCCCATCTCCATAAACTGGCAGAGATTTGCCGATTAAAATATTGATGCACATCAAGGGAATTAGCTTTTCAGGAAACTGATAAGGGCCGTAATTGTTAGAGCAATTGGTGATAATGGTGGGGACGCCGTAGGTGTGGTGATAGGCGCGGACTAAATGGTCGCTACCCGCCTTCGATGCGGAATAGGGACTATTTGGGGCATAGGGCGTTGTTTCTGTAAATGCGCGATCGCTAGGATTGAGGCTACCGTAGACTTCATCGGTGGAAACATGAAGAAAAATTCCCTCTTGTCTTGTTTCCCAATGTTTCCGAAAAGCTTCTAATAGGGTGAATGTGCCGACAATATTGGTTTGAATGAAGGCACCGGGACCTAGAATTGAGCGGTCAACGTGAGATTCAGCGGCGAAGTGAGCCACTGTATCGATATTTTCTTCTTGTAACAGCGAGTCTAATAAAGCGCGATCGCAAATATCCCCCTTGACAAACCGAAAATTTTCTTGCCCCTCCAAGGACGCCAAATTATAGCGATTCCCTGCATAAGTGAGCGCATCTAGTACCACCACTCGATCGTCTGGGTAAGCCTTACCCCAATAATGCACAAAATTGGAACCAATAAACCCAGCCCCACCTGTCACCAACAACCGACGGCTTCCTCTCATCAAACTCTCTCCTTTTCTTCCCTCTGCGGACTCTGCGTCTTGGCGGTTCGTTTATTCTTCTTCTAACAACGCCAGTAAAGCCGCCTTCATCTCTTCTGGACTGGTGGTTGCCGTTCCAAATTGGCGCACCACGATACTAGCCGCCAAATTTCCCAACACCGCCGCTTCCCAGAATGACGCCCCAACAACTAAGCTTAGCGTCAGCGCCGCCACCACAGTATCTCCAGCCCCAGTTACATCAAACACATCGGTACGGTTGAACGCTGGGATATGTTGCTCTATTCCGTTGCGCTCAAACAAACTCATCCCCGCTTCACCGCGAGTAATCAGCATTTGCTGAGCTTGAGTCAGCGCCAAGAGGTCGCGTCCAGCTTGGGTGAGCGTTTGTCCAGACGCGATCGCATACCCCACCGCCTGCTCCGCCTCCGGCAAATTTGGCGTAAACAGCGTTGCTCCTTGGTATCTTTGGAGACCGGCTTGAGCATCCACAATTGTCTTCTGGTGAGACAACGCCGCCTCGATTGCAGGCTGAGTGAAAACGCCATCACCATAATCCGAGCAGACCACCGCATCCACTGTATCTAGATGTTGCTGAATATACTTAGCAAGCTGTAGCTGCAAATCTTGATCTGGCAACTCATCCGATTTCCGGTCAACGCGCACAATCTGCTGAGTCACTGACTGCCGAGCATGACCAGAAATCCGGGTTTTCGTCACCGTCGGGCGGTCTGGATCGAGCAACATTCCACTGGTATCAATTCCAGCTGCCTCAAAGATATGGCGCAATGCTTGCCCCTGGTCATCCTTTCCGACTAATCCAGCCACCTTCACCTGTGCCCCCAGCGTTGCCAGGTTATAAACGGCATTTGCTCCACCCCCAGGTACCTGCCGGGTATTTTCGTGGCGCAGAATCAACACGGGTGCTTCACGAGAAATTCGTTCCACTTGACCCGTCAGAAACTCATCGAGGGTAAGATCCCCGACAACTAGCACCCGTGCTTGGGCAAAGTTATCCAGTAGCTGAATTAATCGCTCAGATGAATTTTGCAGCTGAGCCAAGAAGGAAGCATCTAAAGCCATAGAGGAGGTCGCAAAAGTCCAAGGGTTTATTATCCTGCAAGAGGGCGCTTTTAATGAATCCAGATGGATTCCAACCACTAGCCGCTACTCCCTCTTGAGGTTCGAGATTATTGAAAGTTGTAGGCTAGCTTGAAGAACGAACCTCAACACGCATAAGTATTGGTTGGGTTTCGTTCCTCAACCCAACCAGACTGTCTAATACTGTCTTCGCTTCTTGTGAACTATGTTCAGGGTGTCTGTTGAGAATTTTGAGAATCCGGAGATTCTTGTGGTTTTCTCGGCTCAGGGGAGTTTTGAGAATTTTGAGAATCTTGCGGTTTTTTGGACTCCGAGGATTCTTGAGATTCCCGTGGTTTTTGAGACTCAGAGGATTCTTGAGAATCTCGTGGTTTTCTAGAATCTTGAGCTTCTTGAGAATCTCGTGGTTTTCTCGGCTCAGGGGAGTTTTGGGACTTTTGAGAATCTCGTGGTTTTTGAGACTCAGAGGATTCTTGAGAATCTCGTGGTTTTCTAGAATCTTGAGCTTCTTGAGAATCTCGTGGTTTTCTCGGCTCAGGGGAGTTTTGGGAATTTTGAGAATCTCGTGGTTTTTGAGACTCAGAGGATTCTTGAGAATCTCGTGGTTTTCTCGGCTCAGGGGAGTTTTGGGAATTTTGAGAATCCCGCGGTTTTTGAGACTCAGAGGATTCTTGAGAATCTCGTGGTTTTCTAGAATCTTGAACTTCTTGAGAATTTCGAGCTTCTCGTGAAGCTGTCATCGGCGGACAATCTTTTTCGTTGTACGCAAACTTGACCTGAACAACATAAACTTGTTCCTTTGCACCAAAGGAATGAGCCTTAACGACTTCCTGCGCTTTCTCATTCAAAATGTTGTAACCAGAACTCCTAAGCAGTTCGGTCGTGACACTACCTTTAGCATCCACCTGCGCCCCAACTAAAGCAGTTGCTTCCGGCTTCTTAATAAAGCACGCACGAAATTGAGAAGTCAGCGTAATTTCTTGTTCTTTCGATGGGACTTTGTTGAGTCTAGAACCCCAACCCGCTAACTTTTGTCTGTAATCGTCATCACGAGTGCCATTGCCGTCATAGGCGTAGTTTCGACGTTGCTGCCGTATATCAGCAAGGACTTGCTGCCGTTGCAGTTCGCGCCGCGCCATTGCTATTTGTTGTGGAGAAAGAGGAGGCGTCTGTTGTCCGGAAGTCGCTGGAGGTTGTTGCTCAGAATTTTTAGACGTTTGTTGTTCGGAATTCGCTGCTATTTGTGATTCCGAATTTGGCGTCTGTTGTCCAAAATCAATCGACCTCTGTGGCTTGGGATTGCTAGGCGTCTGTTGTCCAAAATCGATAGGCGGCTGTTTCCCAGAAGATTCCTCAGAAGGGTTGAAAGGTGTCTGTTGATCGGAAGTGGGCGGTGGCGGCGGAAATAGAGCGGAAATGTCGTCCTGCCCCGGCTGGACACCAGCGGGCAATCCCTGAAACAGGCGACGGCGAATCTCTTGCTGTGTAACTTTCCGAGAACCTGATTGGGGAACTTTGGGGGGATCGGGAAGCCGTCCTACGATAAAGTTTGGGTTGTTGGGATTGAAAGGATTTTGCCTAGCTCTTTGCTGACGGCGATCGCTCGATCTCTGAAAAATCTCCGGCAACCCAGCCCCAGTGTTAGGTTGCGGTGTGGAGTTCAGCGGAAATTTGTAGGGTGGGGAGCTAGGGATCGGCGGCAATACGGAAGACGGCGGCGGCAAAGGTGGCAACAGCTGGGTTTGGTTGGGAATGGGTGGCAGCGACACGGGCGGCGGTGCAAGTTGCGGAATGCGGCTTTGCTCTGCCGGTGTTAACTCCACAACTTTGACAGTCCCTCGCGGCTTCTGCTCTTCCGGTTTGGAGGACGCGGATAAACTGGGAAGGGTCATCGCCAGCACTCCGTGGATGCCCACGGAAGCCAAAGCTGCAATCAGAGGCGGCTGAGTTAACTTTTCAGGCAGGTTTCTAATGAATGAGAGATAGGACATAGCAGGTAAGTTACACTCCTCAGCGACAGGACAGGCTGGGAATCAGGTCAGGTGGGTACGTGCGGCAAGCACGCGATCGCGATCAAAACAAGCACTCCGCTTTTATATTAGTTTCAGATTCTGAATTTTAATCTCAATTATTTCAGTCTAAAATGCTTAAAAGTTAATTTTCAGGTTCTCTGACCCAATCGCCAAGACTGGAAAAAAAGCCCAAAAGTTGCCACTTTCCTCAAGTTCCTGAAGAAATTAATCTACTGACTCGTTTACTTGCACAATTAATAAAGAAAAGTAAGGCAATTTCAGATTCGGGCGATCGCTTAACCCCGCATAAATTACCTGCTCTGGTAGCGTTGCCCGTTCCACAACCCAGCTACGTTCCAGCAACCCGCGCTGCTGCAACACTTTCCAAACTTGCTCGTAAACTGAACTCACTTTCATCAGCACCACCACATCTGCCCATTCTAAAACGGCTTCCAGCTCTCCTACCGTGTAGATCGCTGGTAACACGACGAGGCGCTGAGCGCGAATTGTCAGTGGAATTCCTAACACCGCTGCCGCCGCCAAAGGGGAACAGATTCCCGGCACTGTCTGCACTATTACTTCAGGATGCAGTTGTTGCAGTGTCTGCGCCAAATAGGTAAACGTGCTATAGAAACTGACATCGCCTTCCGAGACAAAAGCAACATCTTGACCCAATTTTAGAGATTGCCAGACTTCTTGGGCTGCGACTTGCCACGCCTGAGTCAAAATCTCGCTTTCTTGTACGTAAGGAAAAGTTAAAGCTAATTGCACTTGGCGGGGATTCAACCATTGAGCCACCATCTGCTGAGCGATTCCTGGCTTACCGTGTAACCCAGCGGGAAAAGCCACCACTGGCACCCGTTGCAAAATGCCGAGTCCTTTCACTGTAATCAGTTCTGGGTCGCCAGGACCCACGCCAATGCCGTACAAGATACCTGATTGCACAATAAAATTTAAAATCTAAAAGCCAAAACCCAAAATCTCAAATGCCTTTACCGACTGTCATTTTGCCCGGATATCTCGAAGGCGCGATCGCCTACCGTCCACTCGAACAATCTCTACAAGAATCGGGTTTCCCCACTGTAACCGTACCCTTGCGAAGTCGGGATTGGGTGCCCACTGTAGGAGGACGGTCGATGATTCCGATTTTGCGGCAACTCGACCGCACGGTAAAACAAATGTTGCAGCAATACAACGTTTCTCAGCTTAACCTGATTGGTCACTCCGCTGGCGGCTGGATTTCCCGGATCTACCTGGGGGAAAAACCTTATTCTATTCACGGAGATGTCACAGAAGACGCTGGTTTGTGGCACGCTCACCCTTATGTTGCCACGCTTGTCACCTTGGGAACGCCCCATATCAGCGGGGAACGCTGGACGCGGAAAAATCTAGATTTTGTCAAAATGAACTATCCAGGAGCCTTCTACTCAACGGTGCGTTACATCTGCGTTGCCGGTAAATCTATCTTCGGGGCGAGGCGTCCGGGGCAGTGGCTAGCCTACAGCAGTTACAAACTCACCTGCGGGATTGGTAACACTTGGGGAGATGGGATTACGCCGATTGAAGCGGCTCATCTGGAGGGAGCAACCAATCTGGTTATCGAAGGTGTCAAGCACTCACCCAGAACTCCTGGCATTTGGTACGGTTCGCCAGTCGCTTTACCGTCTTGGGTGGAGTATTTGGCATGACATGGGTAATGCTGATGAGTCATTGACCCTTGGCGAATCACTCATGACTCATCACAACGATTCAGCCTTTAGGCATACGCTGTTAGGACAACGAAATTCCTTCTGTAACTGGCTAGCATTTGACTAATGTTAAGAAAAGTAAAGTTTAGCCATGAAAACCGAGCAGTATGAATTTGTCCTTCGGCGTCTGGCTACGATCCTGGCTGTTGGGATTCTAACCTTGAGCCTAATCGCTGCTGTGACTGGAATTCTGTTAGCTTTCTACTACGAACCGGCGGCGGGTGGTGCTTATGATTCCCTGCAAGCGATCGCAAATGAAGTTTCCAATGGCTGGGTGATTCTCCGCGTTCACGATCTCGCGGGAAATGGGTTAATTGCAGTGTCTTTAATCGAAATTGTCGTGATGTTTCTGGGGCGACAATTTACGAATAGTTGGCTAACTGCTTGGATTAGTGGCATTCTATTGACATTAACCGCGATCGCGCTCGGTTGGACGGCGATGATTCTCGACTGGACTCAACTCGGCTACTGGCGTCTGAGCATCGAATTGGGAACTATCGAAGCCATTCCTTTTATTGGCTCTCAACTGCGAGACATCGTTACAGGTGGTGGAGCCATTACTACTGCTACTGTCGAACACCTCTACACCCTACACAGCTACATTTTATCCGTGGGAGCGATCGCGATCGCTCTGATTCATCTAGGCGGGTTATTAGTCCAGGAAAGACAGCACAAGCGGCTTCAGATAAAATTAGCCGCCACTAACTTAGCCACCGAGTCAGAATCCGCGCAGGCAAAGAACGATCCAAAATCTCTCAGCCTCAGTAGTGCTGAGTCACAGAAATAGCAAATTTATAGTCGCAAATCTAGTTCCACTTAGTAGCCTGCTCCTGGCAGGTTTCGGTTGTGTGCTTGCTGTCGCTGTGCGGCTTCAACCGCCGATTGCAAGAATATGCGATCGCTTTTCTTGCTTTCCAGGCAGATTGGCATAGTCGCGACTGTCTTGTGTCACGCTTCTGTAGGTTCTGTTTGAGGTTCTGGTTTGAGTTCTTCTAAAAGGACACCCACACTTGCAGATGAGATGGGCACCTCCTCAACTTCCGGCAGTTTCTCTAGCGCCAAACGAGAAGATGGACTCGCACCCGATAAACGCTTCAAGAGTTTTGGTCGAGGGTCATGCAGCACATAAATAATCTGATCTCCCGCTTCCCAATCCTCTGTCGCAGGTACCACTTGGAAACGCCCCTCCCGTAAAAATAGTAAGGGTACTAGCTCTCCAGAACGAATTAAGGCTTGTAGATGGGCTTGTTGAAACGAAAAACCAGGCTCTTTGAGTGACGTTTTGCCTAACTTCACCTGTCCATCGTTCAGGTATTGATTCCAATTCTTAATTGATAAATTAGGAATGAAAGCTTGGTGAACCTTACTATTATTAGTCGGTGTGTTTGCTTGGGGAAATACTGCCAACACACGAGGAGGACGAAACTCCTCAGAAGCACGCTGCGCCAACACTAAATTCACCTCCCCATTATTGGTCATTGCCAGGAAGGTTCCCATCGAGTCGAGTCCCGCCTCTTCCAGAACTTCCGTATCCAAACCACTGCTTAAGAATACCCGCAGATTTTCCTGCTCTGCTTTTTGGCACGCTTCGGGGTCTGTGTCAATCAGCACTACAGACTCTCCTTGTTCTTGAAACAAACGGGCAATCAGGCGGCTTAAGGGATTACAACCAATAATTACAGCGCCCGTTGCTTCCTGGAGGTTAATTTGCAGCCAATGAGCGACCCAACGTGCTGTCAGTCCTTGCAAAAATACGGTCAGGATAATCGTGAGGAAGACCAACGCTTTGATAGAATCGCCGCCGTTGATGCCCCGCTGGGTTAGAAAAATGGCAAATAGAGAAGCAACCGACGCCGAAACAATTCCTCTAGGAGCAATCCAGCACAAAAACAGTTTCTGCCGCCAGTTCAGGTCGCTATTGAAGGTACATAAGCCGATGTTTATCGGTCGCACGATAAACATCAGTGCCAGAACTGTAAACAAACTTCCCCACCCCAGCGCAAATACACTTGCGATGGACAAGTCAGCTGCCAGCAGGATGAACAAGACCGAAACGCCAAGAATCGTTAATTGTCCTTTAAATCGCCGCAACATCCGTTCTTCTGGGATTGAGGAGGCACCCAGAACAATTCCCGCCATCACGGTTGCCATCAACCCCGACTCGCTGCGGATTGTTTGCGCCAAACCAAATAAGCCCCACAACCCAGCCAGAACGACCAGGTTATTTAAGTCTTCTGAAAGAAACTTGGCGCGTTTGATAATCCAACCCATCAACCAGCCACCGACAACGCCAATGCCGCCGCCGATGCCTAAGCGTAAGACGAGACCGATGAAAGCTTCGATGGGGTCGGTATCGGCGTTCAAAATGGTGTCTAGCACGACGACAGCCAAAATAGCCCCTACTGGGTCAATTAAGACGCCTTCTCCTTCCAGAAGTGCTGCCACTTGCCGATCTACTTGCACCTGTTTCAGCAGAGGACTGATCACGGTTGGTCCCGTTACGACCACTAAGGAAGCGTAGAGAAAAGCGATAGGCCAGGGAAATTCACCCAGCCAGTGAGCTGCCATACCGCCGCCCAGAAGCGTGATCAGCGTTCCCAGCGTCACTAAGTTTCGCAGGCTGCCGGAAACCTTGCCCAACTCTCTCAGCTCTAGGTTCAGCCCCCCCTCAAACAGAATCACTGCCACTGCCAGAGCAGTAATGACCTCTAAGCCCGTACCTAGAGAATGCGGGTGTAGCAGGCGCAAGCCATCAGGTCCCAGGAGAATGCCAAACAGCAGCAAAAAGACGATGCTAGGAACCTGAAGATATTGGGCTAAAACCTGGGCGCTGATACCTGCAACAACCGTGATAACGATTTGCAGGGTTAGTTCAAAGGATGTTTCCATGTTGTAGATTTTGATAAAACCAACGAAGTTTTATCAATATCAATATCTTTGGTAAAGGATAGTAAATATTAACCCTTCCTGGCTGCTATGCAATAGTCAACCTGTCTTTGCATCGGATATTTTGAGACAAGTATCTGTAGTCTATGATACACGTTTGGTCTAAAAATCTACTGAAAAAGCAAAAATTTGTCTGTGATGCAAACAGGGTATATAGAGTAGATGCGAAAAGGGCACAGAAGAAAAGTGCGATCGCTCCTTTACTGAATTGCTTGCCCTTTTAACCACGCTTTTCAATCCGTTTGTTGAGAAAAATCCAGCAGCAACTCCCCCAAATCTTCTCACTGGACAACCGTTCCTGCACTCAGAACGCAAAGAACCTCTTCCTAATGTGCTGGTTCGATCCTAGCAAGCTGTTCTAAGAAACACTGCTTCTTGCTGGCATTCAACTGGAGTAGGGGTGTCAATAAAGCCGGTTAGCTGCACTTGTGTTACTTTTATCATTTCTACGGTATCTTTTCGGATATCACCACTTGCTCCAGACTTGTAAACTTGATCAGCACACGACTTGGATGCCTAAGACCATGAACGCATCTGCGAATTTTGACTTCGACGACGACAAGTTCAACGCACCACCTTCTCAAGTTATCCCTTGGTGCCAGATGATCAATCCTCGATATGGGAAAACTGGCATCCAGCCGCACGGATTGGCAATTAAGCTAGATAACGCTAATGCGGTTGGCTTTAAACCGGATGCCACTTGGGACCAGGTGCAGCATGAGTTTAGCACCGGAGTCGAAACGCTGTTTATCACTACTACCCCCCGCTTAGTCATCGTGCGGCGGGGTCCATTGTCTGTGAAAGACCGTGAAACTGGGATGAAATTGGGTACGTTTAAAGATAACTACGATGCTTTTTTGGCAGACAAGCTCAAGTTTAAGACATTCACTCGCCACTTGATTTTTTTAGTGGGGGAGAAACAAAAGCTTTTGCATCACTTGCCATTGCAATTGACGGTGAATGGTGCAGCAGGTGCTAGTTTTGGAAAATCCTACTGCGAGATGAAACAAGGTCAAGTCGTCGGTGGATTTATTGCTGAATTGGAAAAGGCTTATGCTCAGTATCGAAAGCAGCCTTTAACACCAAAAGGGCCGTTGTTTCATGCTCATGGAATTTTTTGTCCGTTAATTGAAATGGAGGAAAGGGGCAGTGGCACAAATACGGCTCTGGTGGCTAGTACAGTAGATTATGAGCATCCTACTGCTAAGAATTTAACAGAATATCTAATTTCTTCCAGTTCTGAGGAGTCTGTGCTTATCTGCAAAACTTTTGAGGAGTACCAAGACTTCGGAAAAGAAAAACCGAAAGAGGAAACCCCCGCGCCCAAAATGGAGATGGCAGGGGTGTCTAGTTCATACGATTATCACGATGAATTTGAGTACGGCGAACCTCCTTATTAAATAGGACACAAGGAAAGAGTAAAAACTTAAAAAAGGCAAAAGTAACAAGTTTTTACTTTTGCCTTTTTACTTTTAATTTCTAGGTAGGATTAGGACGCGATCGCCTCAATTTCTTAGGTTGCGGGATGCTAAAAGATTTACTGTTTTAGCAGCAGGTAATACAGTTGCCCATTGCCGCCGGTGACACCTGCGCGATCGCCTGCCCGTTTACCCGTTCCGATAAAATAATCTACGCGACCGGGACCTAGAATTGCACTTCCCTTATCCTGGTCGAGTACGTAGCGACTCACCAGACGCTGTTCGATCTTACCGGCACGATTAAAGTAGGGAACTCTTGTATGAATTAAAGCTAAGGCACCCGGAGGCATCAAAGATTTATCCGTCGCAATCGAACGCTCAGCTGTCACCGGCACCCCAACGCTTCCCATCGCTGGGGCACCATTGGTTTCGTTGAAGAAAACAAAGCGCTGATTGCGCGGGATATAGTTACTCAGCTCTAAAGGATTTTGCTGGAAGTATTTGATCAGCACAGGTAACGTCAGACCGGATAGGGGCAGTTTGCCATCTTTAGCGAGTTCTTTCCCAACACTGGTGTAGGGGTAATCGGTTCCACCCGCATAACCGACCGTCATCACGCTTCCATCGGTCATCTGGAGCTGAGCAGAGCCTTGGATTTGCACCAAGAAGGCTTCCAGGCGATCGCTCATCCAAGCGATTTCTAGCCCTTTTAGCGGACTGTTCGCTCCCAGCAAGCCATCCTCCCCTTCTAGCTGAACCCGTGTGGGGTGGGGTTTGGGCCAAGAGTTGAAGTTTGACGGCATCCCATAGAGAGGATAACGATGCTCTGCCGTCTGCTTGCGGCTGGCTGTATAGGTTGGTTCGTAGTAGGCGGTGTACTGAACGTTCCCCTTGTTGTCCTTGCCTACAGACTGGTACAAGACAAACTCACGCTTGATTGCAGCTTGCAGTTCGGCAGCCGAACCAGAGTTGAGAACTAGCTGCCGAAAGCGCACTAAAGATCGGCGGACGCGATCGCGGGTGATTCCCGGCACCGGATACTGCTGGTAGGCTTGAGCGGCACTGTTTGTCTGTAAATATCGCAGACTGTTATCAATCGAGGCGATTAAAGCTTTTCGGTCTCCGGCTTGACCGTTTTGCCCCCAGATTTGCTCATCAAGTCCCAGTGCATCTGACCGGCAACAGACGAGATTTAAAAGGTTTGAGTTGACTGGTATCAGCGGAACGGACAGGGGATCTTTAGCGAGGGCAGGCAAAGTGACATTTCCCAGAGTTACACCAAAACTCAGGGACAGTAAAGCCAATGTCTTTCTCATTACTTACACCAAAAGGGAAAGTGATAGCTATTCGTAGTCACTTCTATCGACACTTCCGGCGAAGACAGGTTCCACTCGGATTGCCCTAATGCTGACGGGACGTATAACCATGTACTCGCCCTGGATATTTTTGATCGGCACACTGATAAAGTCCGTGGAGGCGGCTTTGGGCATCAGCTCGCCGCTGTACCACTTCTGAAACTCTTGAATGGTTGCAAAACGCACTTCTGCTTTGTGACCACCTTCTATCATCAGGTGTACAGCGTATTCGGTGGGAGTTCTCGGCATACAGTCGATTGATTTTCAATCCGTCCTGATTATTATGAGCTGAGAATGGTCGAAAATAACAGGCTATTTCTACAGAATTTTCTCAAAAGGTCATTCGTTATTAGTCTGTAGCAACCAACGAATGACGAATAGCACTGGCTTCAGAGCCTTGAATTAAAATTCAGGCTTCACGGCTAGAACCTGTTTTCACAGGTTGAAATTTATATACTGTAATGACCAGTGACGAATGACTAGGAAAATAGATTAAACCGATGCAGCAGGGTTTCTAGCAGGGGCGGTAAAGTTTGATGCAGTTCCGACGCACTGTTAAACAACAGTTGTTGATGGTTGGGAAGGTCAAAGGGAAACTGTCCCGACATCTCCGAACGCTCCATTTGAGCTAGCAGAATTTGTTCAGAACGCTTACTTTGAAAGGCGTAGCCAATTTCTACACAAACATTCGGACTGGGAATGAGTAGGGGCGTTTCTTCCCTGGAAATGCTAGTGATAGGTGTCCCATCAGCAACAAATAGCAGACTCTTCCGAATTTTTCGCATCTGCGTGGTGTTGAGGCGATTTGAGGCACCTGTGGGGCGGTTGGATACTTCTAGCGTCAAAGGAAGACGCGATCGCGTGTTTAATGCTTCTAGGGCGTTAGCCAGTCCCTCTCGCAGGGCTTCACTCGACGCCGCATATTCAGTCTGATGGCAGAGGAAGATAATCGGTTCCAGATTCGCCATCACCGTCTGTTTAGTGAAATAAATCTCGTGGCTTGTCAGGTCAATGTTGGAGATTATGTAGCCACCGCTGCCTTCGATGTAAAACTCTACCGATTCCCCTTCTAGATAACGACCAAACCAAGCTGAGCGCTTAACATCCTGGCTGTCTTCTAAAAAATCTGCCCGTAATCCAGACTTCAGCAAGCTATTTTTGCTCAATCGCAGATCGTGGGGACGTTTCTCTAATTCTTTAATCGGCTCATACTCTTGGAGATACCAGCCTCTCAGGGCAATGATAGCCATGATGTCTTATCAATAATGCACAGAATCTTCACGTCTTTAATTTAAGACGTCTGAGAAGGAATCTTAGCAGTATGCGGTGACATCTTCTCCACATTCATCTGCTAGATAGCACAGTGCCCGGAAACGCAAGCTTACGACTTCTTCGTAAAGCGGATTCAGTTTGCACATTGGAGGAATGTGAAACAGGGTGCGACCAAATACTTTGATATCGCGCTCAAAGGGGCACTGGGAGGGGATTGACTTGCACAGGCGATGAGCGAGTTCGCGATCGCGCACTTGTATGTTGTCAATCCACTCGCGCAGAGGTTGCAGGAAGTTCAACCGCGTCCGTGCTTTTGTGGGTTGTTGAATCGGGGCTACCTTTTGGGAAACCTCTTCTTGAGGCATCCAGAACCAGCTTGTCAGGGAAATATTTTTTACTGTATACTGGGATACATTCATGATGCTTCTCCTGTGTTATCTTTTCAAGTCTTCAAAAAGCTAAATTTAACTGTCTGTCCTTTATCTACAACTGCGACTCTGCTTTTACCGGATGCTGGCTGTGAGATTTGAGCGTTTCTAGAAACTTTGACCGTTAGACTTACTTAATCATTGACGCGCGATCGCTATTTTTTGTTCTTTGCTCGGTTAATCTCGGATGCCGACTTGACAGACAAAAGGCTTGTGAGAACTCTTCTGTTATCATCCTCCCTAATTTCCTGTCTATATTGCGTGAGGAACATCACTGAATATTTGTGAGTGTCCCTTCCAGGTTTCAGTGATTACACGCATATATTGCCACTGCACTCTCGCATAAACTTGTCTGCATGAAGGCTGTAAGGTCTGTGGTTGCTTTGCTTTCGGCAAAAATGCCCCTAGACGCTTCGCGGCTCGCTCGCTTCCTAACTTTTCTTAGAATCAGAGCCATTTATTTTCCTTTGACGACGAGAAAATAACCACTCATTAAAAACTCTAAGGAAAAGTGAAAGACGGTGAAAGAACCTAGCCAAGTTGATAAAATCATTTCCCGTCTACCAATTTGAATTCAGCAATTTTGCTGATGAAAGAAAAAATAAAAATAGGTAATAACTTACCAATTTCATTGAAGAATTAAAAAAATAGAGATAGAAATTTTAAGCTACAGCTATTGGATTCAGTCTTTGCCCTATTTTCAAAGAGCAATACTTAAAAATCATTAAAAATAAATTTCGTAAAAGTACTTGCAAAGTTATACTGCAAAGGTAAATTATGATCGCTCTACAAAATATATGTGAGTTCAAGGTCAAGATGAACACCCGAACTTTAAAAACAACTCCAATTAAGACAAATATATTGGGAATTGGAGTCAGTCGTACTAAATATAAAGACTGCACGGATTTGATTATTCAAAGTGCCCAATTACGCCAATCTTGTACCGTTGCAGCAGTGAATGTCCATAGCATTACCTCCGGTTATCTTGACCCAGACGGTCATGGCTATCAACTCAATCAGTTTACTCTGGTTGCCCCTGATGGTCAGCCGGTGCGTTGGGCGCTCAATCTTCTTCGTAATCATGATGAAGAGATACTCCCGGAGCGGGTGCGGGGTCCAGAGCTAATGTTAAATATTTGCGAACAAGCTGCTGCTAAAGAAATAAGTATTTTTCTATATGGCTCTACGGAAGCAGTTCTGGAAACTTTACAGAAGAATCTACAAGAAAAATTTCCCAGCTTGATAATTGCCGGAGCAGTTTCTCCTCCGTTTCGCCCTTTAACGCCGCAAGAAGATGCGGCATACACTAAACAAATTCGGGAATCTGGCGCGGGAATTGTCTTTGTTTCTTTGGGTTGTCCGCGCCAAGAAGCATGGGCTTTTAATCATCGCCATCAGCTAGATTGTCCGATCGTTGCGGTGGGTGCTGCTTTTGATTTTCATTCTGGCAACATTCCTGAAGCTCCGTTCTGGATGCAAAGCTTGGGTTTAGAATGGCTTTTCCGCTTTTTACAGGAACCCAAACGCCTATGGAAGCGCTATTGGTTACTGAATCCTCTTTATTTGATTCTCTTGGGTTTACAGCTGCTCAAATTACTTCCTGTCGAGCAAGACTCAATAGAAGTAGAAACTAGCAGCGCTGATCGCCACCCAGAAGCAATCAATCGCTAGTTACAAAGTTGTGTCGCAGTTACGGATTGAAGTCACTAGCGTTTTGGAACGCTCATCTAGCTTAGTCACCCGCGATGTGAACAACAATTTCTCGATAATGACCGCGCTGCCGATGTTCCCAAATATAGATTCCCTGCCAGGTTCCCAATAGCAATTTACCGCCAGCGATGGGGATTTGTTCAGAAGTATGAGTCACAGCAGTGCGAATGTGAGCTGGCATATCATCAGGGCCTTCTGCATTGTGGAAGTAGCGATCGCTTTCCGGCGCGAGTTTTGTTAAAAAGTTCTCTAAATCTTTGAGAACATCTGGATCGGCATTTTCTTGAATCAGCAGACTGGCTGAGGTATGACGCAAAAACAGGGTGCAAAGTCCAGTCTGTATACGCGAATCTGAAACGATCGCTTGAACTTTGGGCGTAATTTTGTATAAAGATTTGCCAGGAGTTTGAACGGTCAGGATCTGTTGGTAATGAGTCATTGCGGCTCGAAAAAATTAACGGTTTTGGAAATAGCTGACGACAGCACGGGCGATCGCTTCGGTTCCATCTGTCGCCACCATCTGAGATTGATGGGGTGGAAGCATTGGTTGATGCAAAAACTCCCAGTTGCTTTGGAAGAACTCAGCAGGTTGTAGAATTTGATGATAAGTATGATTTTGGATGCCTTCAAGCAGCAGAGGCGCTTCGGCAAAATCTTCTCGTGTTAGCGTCACAATGGGTACTCCCAATCGCAAAGCTTCGGCAAAAGTGCTGTATCCAGGTTTGGAAACGACGCGCCCGCATATTGGCATAAAATCGACTGGGCGGTAAGATTGGTCTGTAATTTTTATAAGATTCGGTAAATTGGGTGCATTCCGGTCAAAGGTGATAAATTGCCAATCGGAAAACTTCAGCAAATTGTTGTAGGGAATTTCTTGTAACCCTAAACCGCCAAAGGTGAGCAAGATGGTTTGCTCGGTTGGTGTGGTAATTCCCCATTGAGATCGTAGTGCGTCTGCGCTGTGGCGAGGAGTGCCGCCGGTTAAACCGACATCGACGATCTGTGGGAAAGCGCTCATCGATTCGTGGAAGGGCAAGCGAAACAAGCGATCGCACTTTGCATAACATTCACTCATCCAATCCGCAATTGCATTAAATTCTCCTCCCCACGCCCGATAGATAAAATCCCAGCCAAAATTACTCAGCATCCAACAAGGAATCCCAGCGGCTTTGCCGATTGACGCTGCCAGCGGTGGAATATCTGCCAAAATCAAACCCACTCGGTTTTGACGGATAAAGTTTACTTCACTTGCAATTATCGATTTCTCTTGGGCGCGAATTTGTTGCACTTTTTCCAAAGTCGCAGCTTTATCCATTGCGAAACTATCAGCTTGCACAACGCCGATATCAAAAGCGCGGGGGCGATGAATAAAATCCCCTGGAATATAAGATTCTAGTAACCAACGGGGTGCTGTTGTTACCAGAATCAGCAAAATTTCTGGATACATTTGCTGAACCGCCGCCGCGACGGATGCCGCCCGGACTGCATGACCAAAGCCATGATTGGTGATAGCGATGTATAAAATTGGGTGTTTAGCAGTCATTAGTCAGTAGTCAGTCATGATTAGTCATTAATCTAGTTGCCAATTCCTAAGGTCTAATGACCCGTGACTACTGACTCAATTTTTGAATGGCTTCAACAAGTTGGTCAATGTCAGATGGCAGGGTGAAATAGTGAACGCAGGCGCGTACACAGTCGGGATTGCGGATTGTCCGAACCAGCAAGTTTTGATTTTCTAAAGATTGTACTAATTGCTGGTGATTGCCCCCTCCTGAAAGCTGGAAGGAGACAAGACCGGATTCTGGCGGTGCATTTCGCAGACATTTGATGTGAGGAACTTCGGCTAAACGTTGCCAGAGGTATTGGCTCAACTCTAGGATTTGTTGGAAGCGAGATTCTGGGGTTCCCCATTGCTGATGAAGAGCGATCGCTGCCCTAAGCCCAGCATAGAGGGGATAGGCAGAAGTCGCTACTTCATATCTTCGCCCATCCGGTTGCCAGCCAATTGGTTGACCGGATGAATTGGCGATAATGCTGCGCCAGCCAATAAACGTGGGATTCAGGCTTTCTAAAGCTTCCGGTCGCACGTACAGACCACCGACGCCTTCTGGCCCGCACCACCACTTGTGACCTGTGAAAGCATAAAAATCAATCCCCAATTCTGTCAAATTTAACGGCATTGACCCCACGGATTGAGCTGCGTCCACCAAAATTCTGATGGGGGGATTCTCGGTGGAATGGTTGCGGCAGGCGGCAGCAATTTCAGCCAGCGGCAAGACTTGACCCGTGTTCCAGAGGATATGACTCAGCACGACCATTCTGGTCTTGGGGCGCAGATATTCTGCGATCGCTGCTACGGGATCGCCTTCATTCAAAGTTCTCATGAGCGGACAGCAGGATACTTCAATGCTAAAGCGCCGTTGGAGTTCCTGCACAGTTGCCACAATGCCTGGATGTTCGCAGTCAGAAATTAGCAGATGGTCTCCGGCTTGCCAGTCCATGCCCCAGAGGGCGATATTGCAGCCGACGGTGACATCTTCAGTCAGGGTAATGGTCTGGGGAGAGACACCCAGAGAAGACGCGATCGCAACTCTAGTTTCCGTCGCCTCCCGTACCACCCAACTCCCTACCTCATTGGAAAACGGCCCCACACGCTGCACGTATTCATAGGATTGGAAAATAGCATCCAATGCTGCTTGGGGCATCGGGCCTTGACCGCCATAGTTGAAATAGGCTTTATTCGCGAGAGCTGGAAATTGCTGCCGATGGCGTTCTAGCAGCGTTTGTCCTGGAGAAATGCTCGTCATAGTTATCAATATTAGACTTCACTTGAACAAGGAATCGTCACTTCGTAGCTTTGCTGGATACGGCAGCAGAGGCGTTGCAATTGGTTATCGCTGTAACGGTTGCTAGATAATGTTAACTTATTTAAAATTTTGCATAAATCCGGTGCGCTGACTTGACAAGTTTACAAGAACGTGAATCAAATTTCACAAAATCTCTTTCTCAGATTTCCCGTGTATGCAGGCTACAAAATGGCGTTGAGTGTCGGTTAAGTTGCTATGCATCTAATACCAAGTTTTCTTTTTGATGCTACACAACATTTAAAAACGAGTCATTTCCCTGGTCAATAACAAACAACAAGGGAGAATCAAAAATCGGTTCAAATTTCATCTTATGACGAGTAAAGGAACTCGCTATGAATCAGTCAATTGAATTATCTTTAGAGCAAAAATTCAGTATTAGAAGCTTCTCAGACCAAGTGCAAAATATGTCCCGCGAACAAGCACAGGAATTTTTGATTATGCTGTACGAGCAAATGATTGTCAAAGAAAATATGTACAAGTCCTTTCTGAAGCACGAGTGGGGACTTGATGCAGGCGAAATGTCTGCATGAATCTTACCCGTAGTGGCACATTCGGGATGATAAAGTTAATGCTGGGCGATCGCACTCTCTTAAGGGAGGGACGGCAATGGTGGTCAACCAGGTTAGGTAGTATGGGATAGCCTTGCTAAAATACGCTCTTGCGTCGCATCCCTCCAGTTGAACCATGACCACCACTACTGACTTCCTTAGCCACCTCAACCCCTCCCAGCGTCGCGCTGTCGAGCATTTCTGCGGGCCTTTGCTGGTTGTTGCCGGTGCTGGTTCCGGCAAAACGAGGGCGCTGACTTATCGAATTGCCAATCTCATTTTGAAGCACCGGGTCGATCCGGAAAATATCCTGGCGGTGACTTTTACCAACAAAGCCGCACGGGAGATGAAGCAGCGGATGGAAAAGCTGTTTGCCGAACAGCTTGCTGAAAAAGAATATGGGAAGCCGCTGACAGCGTTACCAGCGGATGAACAGACAAGATTGCGATCGCGCGTTTACAAAATTTACATCAAAGACTTATGGATTGGGACTTTCCACAGTCTGTTCTCTCGTATCCTTCGATACGATATCGAAAAATATCAAGACGAAAGAGGACGTAAGTGGAGCCGCAATTTTTCAATATTTGATGAATCCGACGCTCAAAGTTTGGTGAAAGAGATTGTCACCAAACAAATGAACCTGGATGAGAAAAAGTTTGAGCCGCGTTCGGTTCGTTATGCCATCAGCAACGCCAAGAATCAGGGATTTTCCCCCAAAGAATTTGAGGCGGAACAGGCGAACTATCGCGGACGGGTAATCTCGGAAGTTTACAGCAAATACCAAGATAGACTGGCAGAAAATAACGCGCTTGACTTCGATGATCTAATTGCGATTCCGGTAAAGCTATTTCAACAAAACGAGCAAGTCTTAGGTTACTGGCATCGAAAATTTGGTCACATTTTGGTAGATGAATATCAAGATACAAACCGGATTCAGTACGATTTGATTCGCCTGCTGACGACGAATGGAGAAACTAGAAAGAATGAGTGGGATTGGAAAAATCGCTCAGTTTTTGTCGTCGGTGATGCGGATCAATCTATTTACTCTTTCCGCATGGCAGATTTCACCATCTTGCTGGAATTTCAAGAAAACTTTGGGGATGGTTTGCCGGATGACGATACGCGGACGATGGTGAAGCTGGAGGAAAATTATCGCTCTAGGGAAAATATTCTCCAAGCGGCAAATAAACTCATTGAAAATAACACTCAGCGGATTGATAAAATTCTCAAAGCGACACGCGGGGCAGGCGAACAAATTTTTTGTCACAAAGCCGACAACGAGATTACAGAAGCTGAGTTCGTCGTGCATCAAATTCGCAACCTGAAACATAAAGATCCAGAGTTAGACTGGGGGAGTTTTGCTATTCTCTACCGCACGAATGCTCAATCTCGTGCTTTTGAAGAGTGCTTGGTGCGTGCGGGTGTTCCCTACAACATTGTTGGGGGTTTAAAATTTTACGACCGCAAAGAAATTAAAGATGCGATCGCGTATCTGCGGCTAATTGTGAATCCAGCAGATGCGCTGAGTTTGTCGCGAATCATTAATACTCCGCGTCGCGGTATTGGCAAAGCAACCTTGGATGCGATCTCGGATGTCGCCCAAGAATTAGGCGTATCAATGTGGGAAATCCTCAAAGATGAAACCTCAGTCAAGACGTTAGCTGGACGTGCGGCGAAGTCTATCAACAGCTTTGTGCAGATGATTTGCCACTGGCAGCTACAATTGGACACGCTGCCAGCTTCGGAAATCGTGCAGGGAGTGATGCAAGATTCTGGTTATATTCAGGATTTGAAAAATCAAGGCACCGACGAATCGCAAAACCGATTGGAAAACGTCCTCGAACTCAAAAACGCTGTTCTGCAATTTGAGGAAGAAAACGAAGATTCAAGCTTAGAGGGTTTTCTCGCAAGTGCTTCCCTATCTTCTGATTTGGATGATGTGAAAGAAGAGCGATCGCGCTTGTCGCTGATGACGTTGCACTCTGCCAAAGGACTAGAATTTCCAGTCGTCTTTTTAGTAGGAATGGAGCAAGGATTGCTTCCTCATACTCGGACTCTCAACGATCCGGCGCAGCTGGAAGAAGAACGCCGCCTCTGTTATGTGGGCATCACCCGCGCTCAAGAACGACTCTATCTCACCCATGCCCGCGAACGTCGCCTCTGGGGTTCCCGCGAACCAGCCATTCATTCTCAGTTTCTCAAGGAGTTACCCGCAGATTTGCTGAGTAGTAATTTACCCAAGGCAACTGCTAATAGTCGCGCTGGTATGGCGTCAACATCTCCGAGACAAACATCCAATGGTGCCAGCAGTCTAGGGCAGAATTGGAGCGTGAGCGATCGCGTCCTCCACAAAGCCTTTGGTGTCGGTCAAATTACTAACATTTTCGGGCAAGGAAACAAAATAACTCTCGCCGTGAGATTTCCTGGCATCGGTATAAAAATCATCGATCCTAAGATTGCCCAACTGCAACGAGCGGAATAAACAGTCAGGAGAGCTGATTCATTCAAAACTCAAAACAATTGATTGAGTCGTGAGTAAAATCGCCCCAAAGGAATACCACTCGAAAACTGGAGATGTTGTTACAGTCCGGAGTGCCTTGATTGAGGATGCAAAAGCTCTCGTCGAGCTTCAATTTTCAGTCGCTCAGGAAGGCAAGTATATGGTGACTGAGGCTGAGGAATTTAACTTAACCAAATCGGAGGAAAAAGAAACAATTGAACAGCATTCTCAGCAACCAGGACAACTTTACTTGGTGGCTGAGATTGACAACACAGTTGTAGGATTCATTGAATTTGAAAACGGAAACCGAAGACGTACCTCTCATAGCGGGATACTCTCCATTTTTGTTGACAGAGAATGGAGAGGAAAAGGCATCGGATCGTTTTTGCTGCAAGAACTGCTTGATTGGGCAGCGAATGAGCCGCTGATAGAAAAGGTGACTCTTGCAGTGTTCTCTACAAATCGCAGTGCGATCGCTCTCTACAAAAAATTCGGTTTTCAAGAAGAAGGAAGATGTCCCAAAGATATGAAATTAGCATCTGGAAAGTATATCGATAGTGTATTGATGTACAAATTTGTAAAGGAAACGTAGAGACACGATATATCGCGTCTCTAGATACTAGGAGAGGAATTCTCACTTGATATTGAGTCCGCGCATAGCTAATAACGCCGAACCATAAGCAGCGGCTGCGTGCATTGGCGGAACAATTGGCACTTGCAGATGACGGGCGCGAATTGTTGTCCAAGTGGGATTTTTCGCACCGCCTCCAGCCGTATAAATGCGAGTTAGAGGAGTGCTACCGAGTTGTTGTAAAAGTTGATACCCTCGTGCTTCAATACGGGCGATACTTTCGAGCAAACCGTGTAGAAATTCTACTGGGTTATCTGGACGCGGTTCCAGTCGCGGCGATAGATGGGGGTCGTTAATCGGGAAGCGATCGCCTTTTTTTAACAACGGATAATAATCCAGCAAACTTTCTTTTTCTGCATCAATCTGACTGCTGAGGCTTTCTAATTCAGCATCGGTGAAGAATTTTCGCAGCACAGCACCGCCAGTATTAGAAGCACCGCCGACTAACCACAAATCGCCCAAACGATGGCTGTAAATTCCGTATTTTGCATCATCTACGCGAGTGCGACTTAACAGCTTCAGCACTAGCGTTGAACCGAGGGAGGTACTCGCTTCACCGGGAGACTTTGCACCGCTAGCGAGAAAAGCCGCAATACTATCAGTGGTTCCAGCACACACTACGCAATCTTTGGGTAATCCCAAGTTAGTAGCAATTTCAGGTTTTAATTCAGCAACAGGTGTCCCTGGGGCAATAACTTCAGGAAGATGAACGGGTAACTTGAGATTTACTAACCATTCTGGATAACATGAATTTTCAACATCGTAGCCTAATTTTAAACAATTTTGATAGTCACTTATGCCCAGTTTTCCATGTAATAAAAATGCCAGCCAATCTGCCTGATGAAGGAAGTAATAATTTTGAATTATAGGAGTAGACCCTTGTACCTGCTCTGAATTTTGAAGCAACCATAAAAGTTTGGCGAGGCTGGAGGTAGCGCTTAATACCGTGTGGTTTGGGGGCGCAATTTCCTGCAACTGCGCCATGACTTCCACCCCTCGCGCATCGTTATAGAGGATAGGTTCAGTAACAGGTTTACCAGCGTCATCGCACAGCAGCACTGTGGAAGAAGTTCCATCGATAGCGATCGCTTTAATTTCCCCGCGTACTTCCAAAGGGATTTGCTCAATCAAGGAAAACAAAGCTTTCTCCCAGCTTGCAGCCAATGCCACTCCCTCAAAGGGATATTCCGCCTCAGCTTGGATCGTCCCATCCGCGTGAATTGCGACGGCTCGTGCGCCAGAGGTGCCAAAATCAATGCCAAGGTAGAGGTTCATAATGAGATTATTGATTCAGGTTCTAGAGAGACTCAAGTTATTTTATTTGCTATCTCTAGTTAATTAAATTAGAAAATAGGTCTTTAGAGATAGGATTTTAAAATTTTAAAATTGCAAGTTAGTATTACATGAATCAGGTGATTAAATTTATGCCTTATAAACAAACTGACGAATTACCAGATTCGGTAAAAAATCACCTACCCAAGCACGCCCAAGAAATTTTTCTCGCTGCCTTTAACAAGGCTAACGAAGAGTATACAGAGGAAGAAACTGCCTTCAAGGTTGCTTGGAGTGCGGTAAAGCGCGATTACGAAAAGGGAGATGATGGGAACTGGCATAAAAAGCCGGAATAGATATGACAACAATAAAATCAGGTTTGCCTGAATGGAGCTTATAGGGAGCTTTTTCCAGGTAAATGGGCGCAATGCGCGCTCGCTCTCTCATGTTTGCGAGCGCTGTGTAGAAAATAACATTAACTGGTTTATCGATGCGATCTCCTCCTGAAGAGCCAGCTGAAGCCGCTCAAGCGGAAGTGACAACAGCTCAAGCCGAAGCTGCTGCTCAAGAAGCAACGAACAGCACTTCATGCAAACGCGATCGCATCTCTTTCCACTGCGATCGCGCTTATTAACATCTGCAAACAACTCTGGAGTCTGGTTCCTCCAATGGGTAGACAATAGTGCTTCATACCCCAAGTACAGAGGTCACAATGTCTGAACCCACAAGAAGTCCCCAACCAATCATTTTAATTCGAGGTTTTGGTGGACTCGACGTTGCCGACGAGAAAAAAGACACCTACCAGAGATTTAATGTTGGTACCGTTTACCCTCAAAAACAAGGTGAAAACTACATCTACGAGGGGCTAATTCTGCGGTTTATGAAGTCGAACTGGAAGTACCAAGACACCACTAACGTCGTCGGGTACTACGGTAAAACTTATGCCTACGAACCGCTGCTACCGGAGAAACTGAAGCGCTCCACAGATAAGGATGTCGTGGAAAAATTTATGCGCTTGAAGGAGTTGGGCTATTTTTCTGGCAATAAGATCATTATCGACCCCGGCATGGCGCTACATCTGCTGGAAACGGTTGAGCAACCCTGGCAAACTCTCTGGGTATTTCGTTACTACGACTTGGACGAGCGAAAATTCAACGTGTATGGTGAAGCACTGGTTCGCTTGATCGACTTTATTCGGGAACTTACAGTCCAAAAGGAAGGCTTTAAGCCCAAGGTGAATATCATTGCCCATTCAATGGGTGGACTCATCGCACGCGAGGCAGTTCAACGCACTTATCCAACCTCGAAGCAACAGAAGGCAGAGAATTACATTAACAAAATTGTCACCCTCGGTACGCCGCACCAAGGCATCAGTTTCCAAATTCTCAAAAATTGGATCAATATTAGTGCGGAAGATGAGTTAAAGCATTTTAATCCTGATTTTCAAAAAGACCCTAGAAATGATGCGGCTTTCGTTAATTTTCACAACTATTTTCCCGCAGAACGACTGCTGACAGTGGTTGGAACGAACTACCGTAGCTACGACACCGCGATCGCATCCCGGTTAAATCGCGCCTTCTCTTTAGAGGGCGAGTATGGGGCAAACTACAATCGCAGCGATGGTTTAGTCAAACAAACTTCGGCGCAAATCCCCGGAACACCGCGCACTTTCGTTCACAAGTGCCACGGGGGTGACGACTCGCTGATTACTTCACGAGAAGCGTTTGAAGTGGCAACCCGCTTCTTTTTTGGGAACGTGCGATCGCGTCTGCGCTTGGTGAAGGGAAAAGTTACTCGTGGTAAGGATTTCTTCGGCAAGAGCGAATTTTTTCTGGGCGTTTCTATCAAGCCGCGGGGTGTAGATTTCGAGCTTTTCCATCAAAGTAAAGATGCCGAAAATTGCTATGGCCCCTTTAGTCAAGTTGATCCACTTGACAAAAATGTTAACTTTTCGGAAGCCAATCAGAGTCTCGGTTTTCCTTGGGCAGATACTAACAAACTCATCTGGCAAGGATACCTCGACACGAAAAAGAGCCTCAGTGCCAAAGATATGGTGTTGCGCGTAGAATTTTATATTGGCGAACGCGATCTTTATGGCTTTGGGTTCTCGGACAACAAGATTTTCAACAAGCAGTACTACGTCCGTGCCTTGCTACCAACCAATCTACAGCCCAACCTGAAACTCTACCTCCATGCCGATGAGCAGTTTATGCGGGAAGGCTTCCAGCCTTCGCCGCAGGAGGAGATGCAGAAGGTGAACGGCGGCTGGCAGTTTGATGTCAGAGAAACCGGGTTTGAGGGGACTTTCCGGATCGAACTGGATAGAATTCCCGAAAATGGGCTGCCAATCCCGTTTGTATAGGTAATTCTTGTCACCTCTCCCCAACCTCTCTCCAGAATGGGAGAGCTTTCAATTGTCCTCCTTCCCTTGTAAGGAAGGGGATTAGGGGGTTAGATGTATCTTAAGTAGCGATCGCAGAGTGGGGGCTGAGGACAGTTTGCTTTTCTTTACGAAACTCACAACACTTTTGGTCGGATCTACCTCCAGAATGGTTTTGAGTAACAACGCCGATTACAGCAATCATCATGTCTCAGCCCACAATAGAATCCATCCTTCAAGAAAAACGCTTATTCCAGCCACCGGCTGAATTTTCACAAAAGGCACATATTAAAAGCCTGGAGGAATACCAGCAACTTTATGACCGCGCCAAAGCCGATCCGCAGAAGTTTTGGGCAGAACTTGCAGAACAAGAGTTGCACTGGTTCCAGAAGTGGGATACGGTGCTGGATTGGCAACCGCCTTTTGCCAAGTGGTTTGTGGGTGGTAAAACAAATATTTCCTACAATTGCCTGGATAGACACTTAACTACTTGGCGCAAGAACAAAGCCGCTTTGATTTGGGAAGGGGAACCGGGCGACTCGCGCACCCTGACTTATGCCCAGTTGCATCGGGAAGTTTGTCAATTTGCCAATGTCCTGAAGCAGCTGGGTGTGGAAAAAGGCGATCGCGTCGGGATTTATATGCCGATGATTCCGGAAGCCGCGATCGCGATGTTAGCTTGTGCCAGAATTGGTGCAGCCCACAGCGTTGTTTTTGGCGGTTTCAGTGCCGAAGCCTTGCGCGATCGCTTAATCGATGGACAAGCCAAAGTAGTTGTCACGGCTGATGGCGGTTGGCGCAAAGATGCGATCGTTCCCCTTAAAGATCAAGTTGATAAAGCTTTAGCTGATGGCGCTGTCCCCAGCGTCCAAAACGTCCTAGTTGTCAAGCGCACTGGACAAGAAATTTATATGCAGACAGGCGGACGCGACCATTGGTGGCATGAGATGCAAAAGAATATCTCCGCCGATTGTCCCGCCGAACCGATGGATAGCGAAGATTTGCTGTTCATTTTATACACCAGCGGCAGTACAGGCAAACCGAAAGGCGTTGTGCATACCACTGCTGGTTACAATCTCTACACCCACATGACCACCAAGTGGATCTTTGACCTTCAAGATACCGATGTCTATTGGTGTACCGCTGACGTAGGCTGGATTACTGGTCATAGCTACATTGTGTATGGCCCCTTGTCCAACGGTGCCACCACCGTAATGTACGAAGGTGCGCCGCGTGCCTCGAATCCCGGTTGTTTTTGGGATGTCATTGAAAAACACGGTGTCAACGTTTTTTATACCGCACCGACTGCAATTCGCGCTTTCATCAAGATGGGCGAAGACTTACCCAACGCCAGAAATCTCTCTTCTCTGCGATTGCTGGGAACCGTAGGCGAACCAATTAACCCGGAGGCGTGGATGTGGTATCACCGCGTAATTGGTAGCGAAAAGTGTCCGATTGTCGATACCTGGTGGCAAACTGAGACGGCTGGCATTATGATTACGCCGCTACCTGGGGCAATTCCCACCAAACCTGGTTCTGCTACCCTACCCTTCCCTGGAATCCTCGCTGATATTGTGGATTTGGAAGGTAACCCAGTCCCCAACAACGAAGGTGGATATCTGGTCGTTAAGCATCCTTGGCCTGGGATGATGCGAACCGTCTACGGCGATCCAGACCGCTTCCGCCGCACCTACTGGGAACACATCCCCCCCAAAGATGGGCAGTATGTCTACTTTGCTGGAGATGGTGCCAGACGCGATGAAGATGGTTATTTTTGGGTGATGGGAAGGGTTGACGATGTGTTGAATGTGTCAGGACACCGCTTAGGGACGATGGAAGTTGAATCCGCTTTAGTTTCTCATCCTGCGGTCGCTGAAGCTGCGGTCGTGGGTAAGCCGGATGAACTCAAAGGTGAAGAAGTAGTAGCTTTTGTAACTTTAGAAGGTACGCATAGTCCCAGTGAAGAACTGAGCAAAGAACTCAAAAAACACGTTGTCGCGGAGATAGGTGCGATCGCGCGTCCCGGCGAAATCCGCTTCACCGACTCCTTACCCAAAACTCGTTCGGGTAAGATTATGCGTCGATTATTGCGAAATCTCGCCTCCGGTCAAGAAGTGTCTGGCGACACCTCTACGCTAGAGGATCGTGGCGTCTTGGATAAACTCCGAGAAGAAGCGTAATTTTTTTAACGCAAAGGTACGCAGTAGGGCAGGTTTTAAACCCGTCCCTACCCCAAACGTTTGCCAAGGAAATTCTCTGCGAACCTCTGCGATTTCCTTAGCGTACCTTTGCGTTTAAAAAAGTGTTGGCAGACATTGCCCACTCTACAATTCAACTATTTTGAAAATAGGCTATTTTGGCATAGCTTCTTATGAAGCTAAAAAGCCACTGGAAGTCAGCATTTATTCAACCCCTTATCTGCATCAGTATCGGCATCCTTGCGGGAATCAGCATATCCCCTGTAGTGCTGGCTCAAACAAGTGTTATCTCTGAGAATGGTGATAGATATTTGTTGTCTTACCCATGTGCAACAGAAGATGCGATCGCTATCTTTAACTCCACTTCAGAGGGGAGAATCACCGATGTTAGCACAATGCGTTGTATCTGATTCTGACCCTAATTCAGGCAGAGATTTATGTCCAAACAACTGGTACTCATGGATCACGATGGCGGTGTTGATGATTATCTCGCCACGATGCTGGTGATGACGATGGATGACGTTCAGCCACTCGGCATCGTTGTCACGCCAGCAGATTGCTATATTCAGCCAGCCGTGAGTGCTACGCGCAAAATTCTAGATTTGATGGGACGTTCAGAAGTGCCAGTGGCAGAAAGTACAGTGCGGGGGATTAATCCATTTCCGCGACTATTTCGCCGCGATTCGTTTGTTGTCGATCATCTCCCAATTCTTAACGAACGAGAAACAATTCAGACACCGCTAGTGCCAGAATCGGGTCAGAAATTTATGGTGCGATCGCTCCAAGCTGCACCCGCACCCGTCACACTGATGGTAACTGGCCCTTTGACAACAGTAGCCACTGCACTGGATATGGCACCGGAGATTGAAGGGAAAATCGAGAAAATTGTTTGGATGGGAGGTGCGTTGAATGTTCCGGGTAACGTTAGCCGCGATATCGAACCAGGACAAGATGGTTCGGCTGAATGGAATGTCTACTGGGACCCCATCTCAGCAAATCGAGTTTGGCAAACATCAATCCCCATCGTACTTTGCCCATTAGACCTGACTAACAATGTGCCGGTGACTTCAGAAGTAGTGCGCCAATTAGGTAAACAGCGGCGTTATCCTATTTCCGATTTAGCAGGGCAATGTTATGCGCTGGTGATTCCTCAAGATTATTATTTTTGGGATATTTTAGCGACGGCTTACCTTGCTCATCCGGAGTTTTATGAAGTGCGAGAAGAGGAGACAATAATTGTGGCTACTGGCATCAGTCAAGGACGAACCAAAGTGGAACCAGGTGCGAGGAAAATTCGGGTGATGCAAAAGGTAGATAAGGAGCGATTCTACGATTACATTTTGCAGCAATGGGCGCGTTAAGGAAAATCATTCCAAGTTTCTGAAAGTAAATAAAAATAGAGGGTTTCCGGAACGGGGCTTTCCTAAAGAGAAGAAAAAATATATATCAGATTCTCGTTCGGAAACATCTATGTTTACCTCTATTGATTTGAGTCTATCTACCTTACCTAATGGCGTTGCTTCTGGGGATACAACACAAACCTCAACCGTTTTGTGGACACGCAGCACCGCCAAAGGGACAGTTTTCTTTGAATACTCAATTCACCCGAACTTCTGCACCATTCTTGGCACTGCCAGCGGCTTAGTTACCGATTCCAACCAACCTGTAAAGGTAGAGTTAACTAACTTAAAGCCTAGGACAACTTATTATTATCGAGTCACCGACGCTGCTGGAACGTGTGCTGGTGGTCAGTTCCGTACCGCCGCTGAGTTGGGGACTCCTGCTGGTTTGCGGTTCGGGGTGGCGGGGGACTGGCACGGCGATTTAGCACCCTACCCAGCGATCGCTAATGTACCAGAACGTCAACTAGAGTTCTTTGTTGCACATGGTGATACTGCTTACGCTGACCTGAAGACGCCGGATTTAGACAGACCCGCTTCTACCCTTGACGAGTTTCGCATCAAGTTCAACGAAGTTTATTCCGCCCGTTTGGGGTTAAATACATGGGCGGATCTTCGCGCCTCTACTTCCATCCTCGCTACAATTGATGACCACGAAGTTGATGATAATTTTGCAGGGGGCGCACCAGCATCCTCTCATCGGAATGTGCGCTTCGGCACAGGTGGCGAGTTAATTAACAATACCGAACTGTTTAAAAATGCTCTACAAGCATTTCAGGAATACCATCCTCTACGCGATGAATTTTATGGGGAAACGGGCGAAGAACGCACGACAAATAAGCGCAAGCTTTATCGCTACAACACCTATGGCAGCGACGCGGCTGTTTTCATCCTAGATACCCGCTCTTTCCGCGATGCTAATTTGCCGCTTTCTTTTAACCCTACTAAAGAACAAGAAAAAGAGTTTTTAACTCGTTCTTTTGAGCCAAATCGCACGTTCTTAGGTCAACAACAACTTACGGACTTACAACGGGATTTGCTAGATGCCCAAAATAACTGCATTACCTGGAAGTTTATTTTGATTCCCGAACCCATCCAAAATTTGGGCATCCCCGTTGCCAACGACCGCTATGAAGGTTTTGCAGCAGAACGCACCCAACTGCTGCGTTTTATTAAAGAAAATTGCATCAAAAATGTTGTGTTTATCTCTGCTGATTTTCATGGCACAGCGGTGAACAATCTCACCTATCAAGAGTCTCCCGATGGGGTTCAGATCCCGGTTGATGCCTTTGACATTATGACGAGTCCGGTGGCATTCTATGAGCCGTTTGGGCCTACTAGCGTAAGATTTTCCAGCCTCACGTCAGAGGAAAAAGCTGCTTATGAGGCTCTGCCAACTATCCACGAGAAGGATGAATTTGTCAAAAATTTAGTGGATGCCCGTCTTATCCCCTTCGGCTACAATCCTCTAGGGCTGGAAGGTTCGGGAATTGATGCTACCCTGCTTAAAGGTAGCTATGTGGCGGCTCATGTCTATGGCTGGACTGAGTTTGAAGTAGATGCCTCCACGCAACAATTGCGCGTAATAACCTATGGAATTGAACCCTATTCCTTAGAGCAACTAACAGCAAATCCCAGCACTATTATCAGCCGGACGCCCATTATTATTAGTGAGTTTATCGTTAATTCTAAGAATTAGAAAATAAGCGCGATCGCTTTCAGCATCTTTTTTTTGGGACTCACTCACTAGCTAAACTCAAATCTTCTCAAAACGAATCATTACAGCAATATAAAACACTAGAGACGCGATTAATTGCGTCTCTACTCATAAATAGACGATTCGGTAACAAGCGGCTTAACTTAAAAAGTAATTCTTCCCTCATTGAGCAATTTGTAGCCGCCAGCCAAAGCAGCAAATCCGACAAAGAAGTTCCAGAGGCTAGTTTGTCTTAAAATAACGCCACCGCTCATAAAAACTAGCACAATTCCTAAACCCAACAAAAATGCCCCAAAGGTGCCCGTTTCTCTTCTAAAAAACATCAGACAAATCACACCGCCCATAATGGCTAAAACGGAACCCATTGCTGGTAAGTTCCGCCAATAGTAAGGGAAGTAGTGACTAGCAAAAATAATATTTTTACCTAAAAAGTAAACTCCAGCCAGAAGCAGGATGAATCCTATTAATTTGATGAAGAGTCTAGTCATAATTTTGGCTATGGTTTCTAACTAAAGTTATTGTATGCAGCCGAGTCAGTACCGCAACCCTTAGTTTTACCGAACTCTTATCTCAGGTTGTAACTTCCGGTAGAGGAAATTACTTAAATGTAACACTACATAATAGCTAGCCAGAGTGAAGAAAGCGTGTAGAACCCTCCGCTGGACAAATAAATCAGCAAATTTATGAGAATCGTTGATTTAAGTTAACATTCGTAAATATTTGTTCTCCGATTGTCAGAAATCAGTAAAAATACTGAATACTCAATCTTAATTAAAGAATTTGTATAACTTTTGTAAAAAGTTGGTAAAATACAAAACCATTTTCAAGTTTTGTATTTTTGGCAACAGACCCGGATAACCCTACTATGTGTTAGCTTGATTTTTCCAGATTGAGAAACCTTGGCTGAATTGCCTTGGATGGCTAAATTTCCCTTTTTTTAACAATTTTGGATTTTGTGATGACTCCCTCATTAGCATCTGCTCCGGCTAAAGTTCAGTCTCCTCACGTTGCAATCCGCAACTCATCAAAATCGAATGTTCATTCTCTGGCAGCACTGTGGGCACGAAAATACTATCGTGCAGTTACAGTGGACTATGATACCGAGCATCTAAGACAAAATGAATTTTTAAAAGAAGTAACGTCCAAGGAAGGTCGAGCTTGCACAGCGAACAAGCTAATGCAAAACCTGACTTTGGCGAGTGCTAGAGCCTGGACTAAGACAGAAACGCTGTTATCGGAAGAGATTCGGCGTCATGGCATCAACCCAGACTTAATCAATCCATTAGAAATTGCTGCCGATACTCGCTACTTATTTCAAAAAGTTTTGAATGGTTATGCTGAGCGAGCTACAGCACAACGGGTGTCAGTGATTGCAGGTAGTGACTTTGGGCAGGTACGCGACAAATACACTAACGTCGATCCCCGTGCCATCGGCTTTGTAAGTATGCAGTTTCATTACACAGGTCAGATGTTACTGGAGTGGCTTTCGCCGCCAGAGAAAGCGCTGTGGATGCCGTACTTAAAAATGATGGACGATCATATGTATATGCCGCTACGAGCTGCCTACTCAGCAGCGGCTAACTATAATTATGATTCTCCAGTTTTAGCCGCAGTTCAGCATCTTCTACCGATTAGTAGCAAAATTGCCGAAACGGTTTGTAATCAGGTTTGCCGCTTACATTCCAACCATCGCACTTACAGCGGATCTCTGAGCGAAGCAGTCGTCAGAACCGCTAGCATTCGCGATGCTGAGATGTTTCAGGTTTATCTGTGTTTATGCGTTTTGGAACATGATATCTGCTCCGTACAGCGAGAACTGTTTCCTTTATGCGTGATGTTATATCCTCGCTTAAATGTGAGCTGGAGATTGGTGCAAGATATGCTTCAGGCAATGGGTTGGGCAATGCACTCCCATCTGAGCGCTGATGATATGGCAATCTTGTTACCTTATTTACGGACGATGACGGAAATGTTTTCTTTGGAAGTGTTTCAGGGCGGCTGAGGTGATGAGTAATTAGTGAGTAGTCATTCTTAACGAATGACTACTCATAACCTTCTAAGCTTTCCGAAAAGCTTATGTATTACCGATAAGTTTCACAATCCTTTAGCTGCAACCCTACCAGATTTCAAGAGATGTGGGTCTTGCATAGATTGAAAAGCGATGAGGGAGAATATCGATACCCTTTCGCCTAAAGGTCGCCACAAATAAATTTTTGGAAGTGCCTACTGGCAGAGATGGAATAACCCTAAGGAGTTCACAATTTGGATTGCGAACTCGAAAATCTAAAACGCAGTTCCTTTATCAATTCACTTCAACTGAGCGAATAGAGGCAGCGTCTTTAAATTGCTTTGTCTCAGACAATCCGCCCGATCCTGATTTTGAAGAATAAACTCCTATCAAGCTTGCATCATTAGCATTTCCAAGACGGAAGGAGATACTCTTAGCTGGTTGATTAGCAAACCGGACGTATTCTCTGCCTTCATTGTCAAGGTTGTAAGACAAGGTGGCGTCTCCGTAGGCTGCCTCTGCTTGTTTGAGAGAGGTTCCGGGACCGACTCCTTTTTCAGTTTTATAGTCGGAATTTTCGGTTACTAAAGCATCGATTTTGCCCGAATCAGCTAAGGGGTTCCCGGCTGGGTAGAGGATGTAATATTGCACCTTTCCATTTTGGCTGACAGCGATCGCATCAAAATCCACGATGTAAGGCGACTGCACCTTAAATTCAGCTTTTGAACCCAGCTCTTTTTTGAGTTCGCCTAAAGTCATTCCCAGCTTAGCCGGGCCAATCCCTGTGGCTGAAATTTTTTGGCTTTCAGAAATTGTTTCCGAAACTGGGCTAGGGCTTGGAGATTCTGTAGCCGGGGTGGGACTAGGCGACCCTTGTACTGTCTGGGGTGTCGCTGTGCTGGTAGGTGAAACGGATGCTTGTGGAGTTGGCGGCGTCGCCGTGCTACAACCCACGAGTGTCATGAGCAAAAGCAAGGAACTAGAGAGAAAAAATCGAGCTTTCACGGGCTAAACCTAACGCAATTATGTATCGAGTCTGTTATTGAGATGAGGTAATGAGTAATTGTCATTTTTCCTTAGCCCTTAGTGCTTATGTTGCTACTAACTAAGAACTAAAGGCTAATAACTAATTTTAGGGTTCATCTACTTCTTTCTCCTCAGTTAGAGCTTCAGCCGGAATTTCTAGCGCTAACTGATAGAGGTGGCGGCGGGAAAAAGAGGTGGCTTTTGCTAACTGGCGACTGGCTTGCGATCGCGAGATTCCTGCTTGCAGGAGATGTTGTAACTCGGCTTTTAGCGCCTCTTCCGACAGCATTGGCATCGTTAACTCGGCACCGGCAACGACGAGGGTAAATTCTCCTTGGGGTTCGCGGGTGGCATAGCGATCGCTTCCTTCCCTAATGGTGCCCCGCCAAAATTCCTCGTGCAACTTGGTTAACTCCCGCGCCAGTACAATTTGGCGGCTGAGTCCCAATACAGCCCCTAAGTCTTGCAGTGTTTGTCGCAACCGATGAGGAGCTTCGTAAAATACAATCGTACGGCTTTCGCTTTGTAAAGCTTCCAAACGTTCTTGCCGTTCTTGACCTTTTGCGGGTAAAAAGCCTTCAAACACAAATTTGTCTGGGGGGAGTCCGGCGGCACTTAAGGCAGTCGTGACGGCAGTACAACCAGGGATGGGAACGACGGAAATGGCTGCTTCGATACAAGCTTTCACCAGTTCGTAGCCTGGATCGGAGATTCCCGGCATTCCGGCATCGGTGACAAGTGCGATCGCTTTCCCGATTTTGAGTTGTTCCAACAACTCTGGAATCCGCTGCTGCTGGTTGTGTTCGTGGTAACTCCACTGGGGAGTTTTAATTTGAAAGTGCTGCAACAGCTTCCCCGTGTGGCGCGTATCCTCGGCTGCGATCGCGTCCACCGTTTGCAAAATTCGCACTGCCCGAAAGGTCATATCTTCCAGGTTGCCTATCGGTGTCCCGACGATGTAAAGTGTCCCCAATTTTGGCTCAGTTTGCATCAAATCAATTAAAAATTAACAAGTAAAATTAAAAAAGAACAATTTCCTTTTTAATTTTACATTTTTAATTGAATTCTAGTGGCTGGGGTTTGGCGATGACATAACCTTGGGCATAATCTATTCCTAAAAATTTTACCTTCTCTAAAATCGAGTCATTCGTGACAAACTCAGCAATTGTTTTCAGACCCATGACGTGCCCAACGCGGTTAATCGCTTCCACCAGTGCCAAATGAATTGGGTCATCGGCAATATCTTTGACAAAACTTCCATCAATTTTTAAGTAATCTAGTGGCAGATATTTGAGATAAGCAAACGAGGACATCCCGCTGCCAAAACCATCTAAAGCAAAACGACACCCTAAAGCTTTAACTTCCTTAATTAACCCTGAGACTTTACTCAAATTTGCAATCGCAACACTTTCAGTAATCTCAAAGCAGATCATCTGTGGGGGGATTTTATAGACAGAAAACTGCTCTTTAAGGAATTCTATAAACTGGTCGTCATTAACGGTAGCACCAGAGAGATTGATAGTATACAGGGGAAAAGATGAAGGAGGAAGGATGTAGGGTGTTAGCGGAGGCGAAGTGGCAACATTGCTAGCACCAGCAACGAAGGAGTTGCGAATCCTTCCCCTAGGGTAAGATGCAAAATTCTGAAATTGGGGTTCTAAATTCTGAATTTCTGATTGGTGAAGCATCGCCAAGAAGGTACGGATCACCCAGCGGTCTATTGCAGGCATTAGGTTGTATCGCTCAGCGGCGGGGAGAAATGCCATTGGCGGGATCAACTCGCCTCTGTCATCCACGAAACGCAGCAGAACTTCGTAATGTTCGCCGGTGGTTAGTTCGGCATTCAAAGGGGCAATCGGTTGGTAGTACAAGCAGAATTGATTCTTGGCTGGTAACGTATTTTCAGGAGTAGCCAAAAGCTTCACAGACCCGCTTTGCGCGATCGCTTGATTCAATCGGCTCAACCATTGCACTTCATTGTGCTGCTGCGCCAGTTTTTGATCGTCAGCTTGGTAGACATACACGCGATTCCGTCCCCGATTTTTAGCTTCATAGCAAGCTGCATCGGCAGCACTAACAACGCCCGACAAACTGGAAGAATTGGCGTCAAATGTCACGACACCAATACTGACACCGACCGTAAAAGTTTTATCCTGCCACGCAAATCGAAACTCCTGAATGGTCTCCAAGAGCGACTGAGCAACTCGTAATGCTTCATCTGTCGGACATTGGTACAGCAGCACGGCGAATTCATCACCGCCCAATCGTGCCAGAACATCAGTTCTCCGCACCCGGCTTTGCAACAAACTACTGATTTGACGCAATAATTCATCGCCAGCAACATGACCGCAAGTATCGTTAACAATCTTGAACCGATCGAGATCCAGATAGCAAAGCGTGTGTTCTTGGTTTTGCATTCTGGTATTTGACACCGCTTCTTGCAAACGTTGCTCAAATTCGTAACGGTTGGCGATTCCCGTCAGTGGATCGTGGTTTGCTTGCCAGGAGAGTTTTTCGTTGACTTTGGTGAGTTCGGCAGTTCGTTCTCCCACCACTTTTTCTAGATGTTCTTGGTACTGTTTGAGTGCTGCCTCTGCTTTCTTGCGGGCGGTGATATCTTCCACCAGGCGAATGCCAAATTGCGGTTTGCCCTCAGCGTCCCGCACTTGGGAAACAGTAATGTTGCACCACAACATCTGCCCATTTTTTCCCAGGTAACGCTGCTCCATTTGATAGCAATCGCGACCCCAAATCAGATGTCCATCCTTTCCCAGATAACGCTTCGCCATCTGAGAATAGTCATATTTTCCGGCGAGTAAGTTAATGTAACGATCCCAACCCACTTCGTTTGGAGTGGTATCTTCTTGAATATATCCTGCCGGCAAATTATCCTCTTTGCAACCCAGCATCCGTTGGAGTGCCGGATTCGTTGTCACGACATGACCTTCCATGTCTACGATCGCGATTCCCATGCCTGCTCCCTCAAAAATTGAGCGAAAGCGAGCTTCGCTATGCCGCAATGCTGCTTCTGCTTGCTGGCGTTCGATGACTTCCTGACTGAGTTTTTGGTTCGTTGCTTCTAGTTGTGCCTGACTGGGAATTGCCAGTGCTTTGGGAATCAAACGAATCAGTTCGACAGCTGTGTAACTGGAAATGATAGCAGTAATCACTTTGACGGCACCCGAAAGCCAATAAGCTGGATGCCAGAGCGTCCAGATTTCCATCAGGTGGGTCGTGCCACAGGAAACAATGAAAGCTCCAAACAGGAAAAATATCCTTCGGAAGGGCAAATCCTGTCGTTGGTGGATGAAATAGAGCAAGGCGAGGGAAATCGAGTAATAGGCGATCGCAATCAACGCATCTGCCACAATATGCAGCGAGACTAACCCTGGTTGCCAGAGATAGCCGCGCCCGTGGGGAATAAACCAATTTGGAGAGATTAAATTTTTTAAAAATTGCAGCATTAGTCGTGAATCCTTAAGGATTAGCGGTAGGTTTGATTAATCTGCAAGGATGTTCAACAAAGGTTCCCGCTACTTTTAGGATGCCCAAAAAATTTGCTGCATTTCACAATTAATTGGCTTTCTAGATAAACTTTTGAGTTAATTTTTATGTGTTAATCGTTGTCGGTAATAATTTTAGCAACTAGCATTTAACCCACTTGTCCGTAGAGAATTGGGTCAGTCGGAACAGGAAAAATAATCAATGGCTTTTCAGGGACTTTTTGTAGGATTAGTTACCTTAGACCTGGTGTATTTAACGACGGGTCTACCCGAACAAAATCAGAAAATTGTTGCATCTGACTATACGGTGGCGGCAGGAGGCCCTGCGACCAATGCAGCCGTGACTTTTAGTTATTTGGGCAATCGAGCAAGTCTTTTAGGTATAGTTGGTATTCATCCAATTAATTGCCTGATCCGGACTGATTTGGACAGTCACTCAGTGACGCTGATAGACCTGTCACCTAGCCAATCTGAACCTCCGCCGGTATCTTCTATTATCACGACTCAGGCAACAGGCGAGCGCGCGGCAATCTCGATCAATGCGACGAAAACACAAGTTAGCGGTGAATGTCTGCCCCTCAATATTTTACAGGAAACTGATATTGTACTCATTGATGGGCACCAAATGGCAGTTGGCGAGAAAATTGCCCGATTAGCTAAAGAAAATCAGATCCCCGTTGTCATAGATGGCGGCAGTTGGAAGCCTGGATTTGAAAGAATATTGCCCTTTGTAGATTACGCCATTTGTTCGGAAAATTTTCATCCCCCAAGTTGCGATCGCGCACAGCAGGAAGTTCTTTCTTATCTATCCACACTAGGGATTCCTCACATCGCTATCACTGGCGGAGAGAAACCTATCCAATATCTTTCGCAGGGTACAAGCGGATCGATAGAAGTTCCCCAAATAAATCCCGTTGATACGATGGGTGCTGGGGACATTTTTCACGGTGCCTTTTGTAACTATATCCTACGGAAAAGTTTTGCCGATGCGATCGCATCGGCGGCAAAAATTGCCTCTCATTCCTGTCAATTTTTTGGCACTCGTCGATGGATGCAGAAAACAGCACCAAAGTAATCAGAATTAACCAATCTTAAACTTGGGAGAGGGAACCGGCAGCATATAATAACTCAACTGGCTTAGGACAGAAACTCTCAGAAATGGAAAGCACTTATAAACAAAGCGGTTTGACCCGCAGACAACATCTTTGGATTGCTGGTAGCCTCTGGACGCTAGTAGGCTTAGGGCTTTTTAGCATGGGGTTAGTATTCTGGTTTAAATTCCCTTATTTGGGATTGTTAGATGGACAGCATTTGGGGTGGGGTGCAGCAGCGCTTAGCCTGGGTCTAATTAAAGGGAAACTGATTCTCGATCGCACTGCAAATCGCGTCATTAATCGAGTAGAAATGCTACAGGAACCAAACCCGTTTAAGAGTATTTTCCAAATGTTTGGAGTCAAAACTATTGCTTTAATTGTGGCAATGATGACCATTGGTATCGGATTACGTCGTGCGGGTGTTAGTTTTGAAGTGAGGGGTTTAATTTACATAGCGGTTGGCGCTGCGCTGCTGTGGAGTTGTCGCCGCTACTGGATAGCCTCCACCCAAGTGCCGACAGCCGAGGAAGCTTAAAGTGACAGTATTAAAATCGTTGGGCGAAAACCGATATGAGGGGCTAGAAGAAATTGTCGCGATCGCTCGAAGTGTAGGTTGGGGTGCCGCCGATATCCTCCAGTCTTACTATCGCGGCGATCGTAGCACCGATGATTTGGAAGTTGAAAACAAAAAAGATGGCCCAGTCACGGCAGCAGATGTCGCCGTCAACGAATACATCCTCTATAACTTGCAGGCGTCTCTCAACAGCCCGGATTTCGGATATTTAAGCGAAGAAACTTATAAATCTCAGACACCAGCAGTAGAGCAACCTTGGGTTTGGATCGTTGACCCCCTCGATGGAACGCGAGACTTTATCGATCGGACGGGTGAATTTGCAATTCATATTGCCTTAACGCACCAAGGGCGTCCCATTCTGGCAGTGGTCGCGTTGCCAGAGGCAGGAAAATTGTATTACGCAACCAAAGGCGGCGGCACCTATATGGAAACTCGTGAAGGTCAACCCAAGCCAGTTCGCGTATCGGAACGCAACGCCCTTGAGGAACTCACCTTAGTCGTTAGCCGCACCCATCGAGATGAGCGCTTCAATCAGCTAGTGCAACACCTGCCGTTTAAAAATAAACACTATGTCGGCAGTGTCGGCTGCAAAATTGCCACCATCATCGACCACCAAGCAGACGTTTATATCTCTCTGTCTGGTAAATCTGCTCCCAAAGATTGGGATATGGCGGCTCCAGAGCTGATTTTGACGGAAGCAGGCGGACAATTCACCCACGCTGATGGCACTCCCCCCAAGTACAACCAGGGGGATGTGAATCAATGGGGTTGTCTGATTGGGAGTAATGGTCACTGTCACGACACGCTTTGCGCCCAAGCCTCAGAAATTCTGGCTCAATTGGACGCGCCCGCTTAGGTTGCACCGTGCGATCGCGCGTAAAACACGATCGCGTTTCCCACCAGTAAAACCATGAATTTTCCCTAGCACCATCATCAATTAAAAATTAGAAATTAAAAATGCCAAGTTCTTAATTTTGCATTTTTAATTGATGATTGAGTAGTTTTGGCAAGAATCAATCAGATTACCTAGGAGTTAGGTGTCTCCGGGGGCCAATACCCGGATTGATGACAGATGCCAACTCCTCCTCAGATAGATTTTCGATTTCATTATTCAGTTCTTGAACCGTGAAGTCATAGCCACGTTCACGGGCAATCTGGATGAAGGTTTCCGGGTTAGTGGTTGCTTTGAGTTTTGCTTGTAATGCTTGATCTTCTTTAACTGCTTTGAACAAACTGGCAGCGCTTTCCTGTGCCATGACAATACATCTCCATTAAATATGTGTGATTTAAATGCGTGATTGCGATGCACTAAAGATATTTAGATAGTGCATCGCGTCGGCATCACAGCTGAGGTGAAATAAGTCTCTACCCCTGCATATCATGTCGGCTGAACCTAGTTACCTTTTAGGATAAAGATTTCTGTGATACAAGTCACAAAATATTGACAAAAATTAAAGCTGTCGGTATCTGCAAATACCGGCAGCTAAATACACTTGTGCTAAGACATACCAGCACGAAGATTTTAAATTTCGGCGGAGGCGCGTTCAATCAAGCGACGAGCCAAGGTTTGAGTGCCTGTGTGTTCGTAATAGTTCGTTGTCACATCTAGAAAGGCACCCAGATAGTCCAACTTGTCACCGGAAACTTCCACAAAATTTTGCAGGTTACTGACAACTTTTTGTGGGGTTAAATTGTGTGAGGTGACAAAACCACTCATCCAGCCTTTAACTGAATCGAAACTTTGACCGATAAAGTTGAGCTTACCTTCCGGACTGCCGCCAGGAATTAAATCGTGGACACGCTGGTAAGTCTGATTTCCTTCTAACTCGGCGGGACTCGCTTGATTCAATCCGGAGGTGGCTTTGAGGAGGAAGTCAGAGCCAAGGGGAACTAAACCATCAAAGCTAATTAAAGCCACCATCCGCATCAAAGATTCGCCACTATAATCAGCTAAAGAGGCGACAAAATCTCCAATGCTGTCTCCTGGGATGCCGTTGATTTGGCAAAAGGCAACCAACTCAACCACCAATTTTATACACAAATCAATCGTTTGAGCTTTGTCCGCTTTAGGAGTGATGTTGTTTAAAAAACCGAAAAGCGGAATTTTTTCGCCTACTTTGTTCGCCAAGGCGGCTGTACCGAGAGCTTTATCTGCACTATCAACAGTTTGATAGAGCCACATGGCTCGCTGATATCCCTGCGATTTGTCGTTGTACAGATAGACGGCGCGTTCGCCAATTTGCTGAATTAACGCTTCATCAGTTTCGCCAGTGACAGCACGAATTGTGTTGTCAAAGCCAACAATATTTTGCCATTGCCCCGGAACGACAAAATCAAGCGATCGCAAAGCCATCGTGGTGATGTTATTGGTTGGTAGCTCATCAACCAGTTCAAAAATCGATTTGCTCACAGTCGTAGTCTCCTTGTTTTTTCAGTTGTCATTCATCAGTAGTCAGCAGTAATCAGTCATGAGCCATTAATTGCAAACGAATGACTCATGACTGATTTCTCAGGACTACTTACTTTAGTCGAGACAGACCATTGAGATTGAATTTTTGCAGCCAAGCTTCGCGATCGCTTTGAGTAAAGGAAGCATCGCGGGATTGAATTTTGACTTGGTAGCGATCGCCTACTAAAACAGCAGTGCCATTATTCCCCTGATTCACCGCTGGATAGCCAGCGATTGTTTTACTGCTGCTCTTAAATTTCGCTGCGGCTGTGGGGGTGCTAGTGGTATCAGAAATAGACAGTACGGCAACATCCTTGCCGTCTTTTTTCAACTTATACTCAGCAAAGCCTTTTTTCTCTTGAGCTGGTACAGTTTGGAAGCCACTGCTACTTTTTGGAAAGAATTTATTAAAGCTGCTTCCCTGTTCAGCCTGTTTAGCAACTGCTGGAGGAGCATTCCTTTGAGTGCTTTCCTTTTGCGCTTGGTCGTAACGAGAGGGAGTTTGGGTTGCACAAGAAGTTACTAGCAGCAACATCGAGAGCAACATCGCTGCGAAAATTCTCCGCCCATTTTGAAAAATCATTACCGCCTCCTGATAGCTTGAGGTTTCATTTTTATCACCATCTTCACATTTTTGGCATCTAGCTATGGAGAAACTTAAGCGATTCTCAAGCGGTTCACTCACTTAAGCTGTGACAAGTCTCAACCCCAATTCTTCTTCTCCCTACATTCTACTTGCGCGAGATTTTACATCAGAATTCCTCGAACCCTTTTTTCAGGGAGAGAGAGAAGTGAAGTGTAGCGCCAATCAAGCGGAGGGATTGGGTGCCTCGGAATCCCTGTGGAGAAAGGGGGAGGAGATTCTGCCGCTTAAGAGCGGTGAGCAATGACAGCGTAGAAAGGATCTCCCCCACTGGTACCCATCCACTGTAGGAACTTCGGGGCGGAGGATTGGTGAGTAATGACTTCTGGGGAGCTAAATCCAGGGACTGAGGTGAAGTAGCTTTTCACTAGCTCAACCCGGCTAGCTTCGGAACTATCCCGCCACGCAGCGATCGCTTTTTGATAGAACATCCGGTTGGAAAAGCTGATAATTGCGATTCCACCTGGCTTGAGGATGCGGTAAATTTCCGCAAATACAGCATCCGGATATTGCAGATACTGCACCGAGACGCAGTTGAGAACGGCGTCGAAATCTTCATTCGGTAGGGGTAGCTTCGGATTTTTGTTGATATCTTGAACAAAATAACGATCGAAGCGGGGATTTTTCGCCAGTTCCTCTTCGTTCAGTCCGTGTCCTTCGATGTGAGCAAATTTCATCTCCTCTGGTAGATGGGAAACCCAGCTACTCATCATGTCCAAGATGCGGGTATTCGGCTTCAAGCGATCGCGGTATAGATCCGTCAGTTGTTGAATAAACCCTTCGTCTACGTGCGTCACAAAGCGCGGATAGGAGTAAAACTCTGTATCATCGGTATCGTCTAACTTAGTACGTTGATTCGGTCGCAGCATCATCACCTAAAACTGAAGCTATCTTTACATCACCAGTTTAGAAAAATTACGAACTGTAAAGATATGCCCACAGGCTAAAGCTACACCCTTGACAGTGACTGCTGTTAACCTTAGCTTGGCGTACCTCTGCGCCCGCCTTTGCGTTCTTTGCGTTAAAAAACCCTCTTTCAAATCCTGGCGGGGTTTCCCTTGCCAGCAACCGAGAAACAAAGCTAAATTAATATTACGCACGCTAAATAATTAACCAATGTCTTCTACATCTGCTGAGAGCAAGCCTTTTGAGCAATGGCACGAAGTAATGGCACCCTATAGTTTGGGCTACCGGATCAAACTGCTCTCCCAGGTGTTTAGCCGCAAGTTTCAGGAACGGCTGGAGCCTTTGGGACTGACTCCCTTTCACTGGGTTGTATTGTGCTGTTTGTGGGAAGAAGACGGCTTAGCCACTTGCAGTATTGGGGAAAAACTACAGCAAGTGGGAGGTACGATCACCGGGGTGCTAGATCGGATGGAAGAGCGGGGGCTGATTCGTCGGGAACGCGACCTTCGCGATCGCCGGATTTGGCGCATTTGGTTGACGGAAGCAGGCAAGCAACTACAAGAAGTCCTACCGCCAATCGCGCTAGAAATTCGGGAACAGGCGATGAAAGGGATTCCGATGGCTGAACGCGAACATTTTTCTCAATTGGTAGATCAAGCGATCGCGAATCTCTCTTAAGGCTTGTAGAAGATAGGGGCAATCTTCATCCGGCTGAGTGAAGCAGGGCATTAAGGATTTATTTAAAAATATTACGTATACGAAGTAAACGCTGGCTAAGCATAACTTCACGAACATTACGTATTCGGAATGACCGCTTATTAAATACTTTGCCGAGCAGCTAAAAATTGATAACAACAAACTGAACCAAGGACAGATGCCTCTCTAGAGGATGTGCTGTTCCAGTAGCAATAAATCAACAGACAGTAGATAGGTAATCAGAACTACAAGCAACCCCTGATACTGATGTTGAAACCCAGGAAGCCACACGGCTTCCGCCCGCAGAGGGACACCCCCAATTTACCCCCAATTTAAACCCTGGCTGGGTCTTCCCTGCTAAGAAATAACTAACTTGTCCGCTATTTAAGCATTCGCTGAAAACCAAGAAATTATGAAGAAAAACGCCATCAAGTTTCTGCCAGTTTTACCGGCATTGAGATCGAGAAATTATCAGTTATTTTTTGCCGGTCAGGGGCTTTCACTCGTTGGAACTTGGATGACGCAAATCGCCACGATTTGGCTAGTTTATAGTCTCACGAATTCAGCCTTGTTACTGGGTGTAGTTGGGTTTGCAGGGCAATTTCCCAGTTTTATACTGACTCCATTTGGTGGGGTTGTAGTCGATCGAGTCTCTCGTCATCGGCTCTTAGTCATTACTCAAAGCCTCGCCATGCTCCAGTCCTTAGCGCTAGCTTTTGTAGCGCTAACCGGAATCGCCCAAGTCTGGCATCTAATTGTTTTGAGTATATTTCAAGGAATCATTAACGCCTTTGATGCCCCCACTCGTCAAGCTTTCGTACCAGAAATTATCGAACGAAAAGATGATTTAGCGAATGCGATCGCGCTGAATTCTTCCATGTTTAATGGGGCGCGATTGATTGGCCCTGCCATTGGAGGGTTGCTTGTTGCCTCAGTTGGAGCAGGTTACTGTTTTTTAATTGATGGTCTCAGCTATATTGCCGTCATTGCCGCTTTATTAGCAATGAAGGTAAAGCCCAGTAAAATAGCAGTCTCTCACGCTCATCCTTGGCAAAGATTGAAAGAAGGATTTGTGTATACCTTTGGCTTTCCACCAATTCGTTCTATCATCTTGCTGCTAGCGTTAGTTAGTTTTATGGGAATGCAATATACCGTTCTCACACCAATATTTGCCACGCAAATTCTTTATGGGAATGCTGAAACTCTGGGCTTTCTGATGGCGGCGGCGGGAGTAGGAGCGTTAATTGGTGCAGTTCATTTAAGTACGCGGAAAAATGTTTTAGGCTTGGGCAGATTGATTGCTTATTCTCCGGCTTTCATGGGGATGGGATTGATTGGTTTTTCTTTGTCTCGCCTGCTGGGACTTTCTTTACTAATGATGTTAGTGGTTGGATTGAGTTTTACTTTGCAATTTACATCTAGTAATACAGTTCTCCAAACCATTGTCGAGGATGATAAGCGTGGTAGGGTGATGAGCATCTACACAATGGCATTTTTTGGCGTTATTCCCTTAGGAAATTTGTTTGCGGGTTCTTTAGCAAGTCAAATCGGCGCTCCCAATACGTTAATGCTGGGGGGAATCTTTTGTATTCTCGGTTCTTTCGTATTTACAAAACAGCTTCCTGGCATAAGACGCTTGGTTCGCCCTATTTATACGAAAATTGGCATTCTTCCCTAGCGATCATAAAAAGAGTGTGATTGAACCGCAAAGGCGCGAAGTAAGAAGGGAAGAAAGAAAGAAAAAAGAAAAGTTTATGAATGAATTCAAATGGCTATATTGGTTGGCAATCCTTCAATTTAACCTGGAGGAAACCAGTGGCGGAACCTGATGCAGTTCGGAAGCAATGCCGGCAACGCAGCAGCGACTGGAACAGTTGACTCAGTTTTTTGTCAGTCGGGGTGCGGATCTGAGTACCGCTCAAAATCAAGAGATCGCTACGATTACGAATACCGTCCGCCGAGAAGCTTATCCCTCTTCTGTCACTTTCCGAGTATTCTGAATAAAAGGATTAAAAGAAAAAACTCTGGAAGGTAAGTAGGGCAATGGATGTAGAATTACAAATTCTGAAACATTTAGCAAGAG
>NZ_JAMPKA010000014.1:0-169223 GCF_039961855.1 Trichocoleus sp. Lan
AAATGGTTGATACTTTGCTTGCTACTGCACTTGATTTAGTCAATCCAAAACACCTACGCAACTGGTTCACAAACTGCTGCTACTGTACTTCATGAACTTGCAATCTGCTGTATCATTAGGACTGTCAACTTTTTTCCAAATAAAAGAGGTGACGAAACTTTCTCGTCCGAACACTTCATCACCCATAACTTTTAAATAATGTGCTTCGTTATCATCGATCGTGATCCACAATGATCCATCCTCAGCCATCAGCCGTCGGATAATTTCTAGCCGATCTCTCATCATCGACAACCAGATCGAATGCTCCAGTCCATCGTCATAATGCTCAAATGCACTGCCTGTGTTATAGGGCGGGTCGATAAATACACACTTCACTTTGCCCGTAAACTCAGCCTCTAGCGCTTTTAGCGCCAGCAGGTTGTCGCCAAAAATTAGTTGATTGTCAAAAATATCGTAATCAGTTACCCGCTGCTTGGCGTGGTAGGACTTTTCTGGATCTGCCAGCAAAATACGCGGCTCCAGCTTGGGGCGGTTCTCTTTGCCAATCCAGGTTAGTTCGAGTTTCTGTTTCTTAGTCACGGGAATTAGACGATGGGGGCTGAGTAGATGCGTCTATTGCAGATGGGTTGGCTGGTTGGTCTAACCTTGCCAACAAACTGTTACGGAGGACTTGACAATCTGGAGCGGTGCTAAACACAGACCGGAAGGGTCGGGCTTGCTCAAACTGCTCTGTTCCACCTGCGATCGTTTTTCGAGTCACATATCCTTGAGCCACACAAACCTCCCAAAGTGCCTCGGCAACCTCTACCGCTTGGCGAGAAACGGCAGCGATCTCCTCAGTCGTCAATATTAAGCTATCTCCTTGTTCTGGATGTAGCCTGAGAAAAATGACATTAAGTACAATCCAACGTGCATTTTCAAAGAAGGTTTTCCGCACGCCTGAGGATGCTCTAGCATTGGACTGCATAGACTCAACCACTAATCGCTGCGTCTGCACTGCCCGCCAAACGGTTCGTGCTGAACGATCTGGACGAAAGACACGAGAGTAGTGAGAGCGAAGCAATTCTTCAGCAGGATAAACTTCTTCCATCGACCAGAGCGATCGACGGTTTGCTAAAATCCGAGCACAAAAATCGCAGTCTTTCATCTGAACCAAGCAGGCTGCTGCTGTTGTTGCTTCCTCAAGTGTAAAATTACTTTCATCTGGCGTAGGAGTCTCAACATCATCTTTGTAGTGATAGATGATCCCAGATAACTTGAGTTGATTGGAAATTGTTTCCTGCTGCTCGTCTAGGGCAACAAAGTCTCGCAACCTAATTTGATTTTGAAAATTTGTGCTGCGAGTAATGCGTTCAGCAAACTGGCGATCGTCCTCACAGCGCTCTAGAGAAATGATCTTCAAGAAAACACAACCATCTAGAATCGGATTGGGCGAATTCCTGAAGAACTTAGCCACCGAGCCAAGCGTTTGCGCTCCATTTACAATAGACAAGCCATAAGCAGTGATACGCTTCGATTCAGCCTTAGCTCGATCGAAGTTATGTACTTCAAGTCGTTCACAATAGGCAGTCAACCCATTGTTCAGATAAAAGAAATGTTCTGGCTCCTCTTTAATAGTTGCCGTAATTTGGTCATTGACATCCGTGCTGCCCTTATAAGCTCGAATATTTGCAACCACAAGTTGCTTGCCGTGCTGAGCATATAAATCAGCGAGGTCTTTTAAGGGTAGAAGTCCAAAGGCTGTTTCATAGGGTTGCTGCACCCAGCCTGGTCTGAGTAGTGTCAATTCCACCTTCGGAACTCCCAGTCCTTGATCTGCTCCAATTAGCCAGTCATAGACAGTCGTAAGATTACAAACGCAAAATTCTAGATAGTCCGAGTCTGGAGAGAAGCGTTGTTTTAAACCCTCAAACAACCAGCGGCGATCTTCAGACACCACATTAATGCCTAAATAGACAAGAATTGAGCGAACCTGAATTGAGCCATTTTTAAAGTGAGCTTCGAGACTGGGAATCAATTTTCGCCATGCCTTATTTTTATGGAAGACCTCAAAATTACCTTGGAGTAGATTTTCTAGTCCTGTTTTGAACTTAGTGACATCTCCTAAATCTGGTTCTCCACGTCCGGTAGAAATAAACTTTGACTGAGCTACCCAAAGAATCTGAGTTGCCGGTGCATAGAAAACTGCATCGATTCCGCCATCACCGCCACCATCAACTAACGCTCCCGCCCCTTCCTCAACAGAACATCCTGCTAACTTATGAATGGCATAGGCAGCCAAAGATCGTGAAAGGAAGTTTTTCTCACGTTCATCGTGATTTCCTGAAATTGCTTCCGCCACCTTGCCTGTGAACAAATTACGCAAGCAACTAGGCAAATGAAGAATTTCGAGAGGGGTTTCGACAGGCATCTACAGGCTCCATTGAATTGTAAATAGACGTTGGAGGTCAACCTTCTGAGTTAGCTTTCCCTCAATCTGTGCGATGAGTTGTTCTCGCTGACGATCTACCTCGTCCTGGGCATCGAAAAGCGAGCGACGCTTTTGGTTACGCTGCGCTTCTAAAGTCTTAATATGTTTTTGCCCAGCAAGTTTTTCTTCAAGCGACAGCGCCGCAGTTGCAGCCCGCTTCGCCTCTTTGATTTGTCGATCAATCTCCTTTAGGTCTCTCTCCAACACTACTTTGAGGTCATCTGCCCAACTATCTAACTTGTCAGCTTCAACCTCAAAAAACCGAGCATTTCGTTCAGAGATACTGCGCTGAATTTCTAACTGGCGCTGTTGGGTAAACGATTCAAGAAACGGGTGAAAAATATTCGCTAGCCTGCCTGTCACCGATCCTGGTAACAACATAAGACGGAGCGCAAGTTCCTCGTCTAGTGGTTGTCCCTCATCTGTGATAGCCGCAAAGATTAAATAATCTTCAGCTTGGTCAAGTGCTTCGATAGTAAAGAGAGATAGCGCTAGAAACCCACTCTTCTCAAGTAATGGCTGCAAAATACTCACTTTCCCTTCATGGGCAGCATAATCAAAATGAATCTCAGATGAGGGTAGATCGCGGCTTTTCGCTCGCTCAATTATAGTTTCAGCTAGGGGATGACTCAGGCGATACGTATGTGCGTCACCTGAACGACGCGGAAGCTCATACAGCCCAAGAGGAATTTCACCTTCTTTTTCTAAAAAGGAAGACGTCAGCAGACGAAAAGAAGAATCGTTTAAAAATTCAGCTTGTTGCTCTAGCTCGTGCCGAGTCAACCACATTAGAAGCCGATCAAATCGCTTCAGGGCTTCCTGGGAGTCTTTCGCTCGGATTCTAAGCTTTTCGCGCACCTCATCATCAAAGTTTTCTAGAAGCTTGCGACGGGTTTGAGTCATCGCTTCATTAATTTCGAGGCTAAGCTGAAGCTGAAGTTGATCAAATGCTTCTTTGATTTCGTCAGGCTTGCGGCAGTTTTGATAAATTTCAGCAATCCGTTTTTCAAAATCTACTCCTGATTCGATTGCCCCTAAAACCTCGTCACTTGTACCAAATACCCCATCAAAAAGCTGAAATTTTTCGGAGAGTAGTTCAAAAACGCGGCGATCGGCATCATTCTTTGGATTCAGAAAGTTGACCACGACTACATCGTGCTTCTGACCATATCGGTGACAACGTCCAATGCGCTGCTCAATGCGCTGCGGGTTCCAAGGCAAGTCATAATTGATAACTAGAGAACAGAACTGAAGGTTAATTCCTTCTGAGCCTGCCTCAGTCGCAATCATAATGCGTCCCTGCTCACGAAAATAATCGACAAGAGCAGACCGCATATCAGCGGACTTGGAACCCGTTATTCGGTCAGTCCCTTGATGCCGTTCTAGCCAAGCAGCATAAATTGCTTTTGATTGCTCATCGGTATTGGAGCCATTGAAAAGTACAATGCCATCGCGCCAAGGGCTATCAGACAATAAACGAAGCAAATAACTTTGAGTTCGACGAGACTCCGTGAAAATAATTGCCTTTTGAGCGCCACCATATTCAGTAGCTTTAGCAAAAGCAACATCTAAAGCCTTTAGCAACGCCTTGCCTTTGGCGTTATGTTCAATCGAAGTAGCGAGTTGAGTAAATTCATCAAGCTCCCTGATCTCGCGCTCTAAAATAGTGCGATTAGATTTTGAGAGTATTGATTGCTCATCTTCTACCCACTCCTCAGCCGTTTCCGCTAGGGCTTCATAATCATCATCTAGTTCTTCCACAAGCGACTGCGTCGGTTCTTGTTTACGAAGCTTAGTCTTCAGCCGATTTGAGATCGAAGTAAGCGCACCAGCGATCGCAAAGGTTGAAGACGCTAACAACTTGCGTAATACCAGCGTCATCAAAGAGCGTTGACTCACCGGGAGTGCTTGCAGGTTCTCGCGGCACAGATATTCCGAAACTAGATTATAGAGACGATCTTCACTTTCCTCAGGAGTAAATTCCTCTAGCAGTGGGTGGCGTTTGGTAAAGGGAATGTAAGCTGTAACTTGCCGCCGTAGAGTCCGATGGCAAAGTGGTTGAAGACGCTCCTTGAGTGTATTGAAAACTTGAGGCTGATTCAAATTAGAGAACTGTTCTCGAAAGCTTTTGAGATCGCCAAAAGCCAGTTCATCAATAAAACTCACTAAGCCAAATAGCTCTAGCAGCGAATTTTGTAATGGTGTCGCTGTTAATAAAAGCTTATGCCTATTCTTCAACGCTTGCTTCAATGTGTTTGAAATGACGTTGGAGGGCTTATAGACATTACGCAAGCGGTGTGCCTCATCTATTACCACAAGATCCCATAAAGTATTCGTAACATCGGTTGCTTTGTTGCGGGCGAACTGGTAAGAACAAATAACAACGGTGTTGCTTAAGCCAAAAGGGTGAGGGTTTCCTCTTTTTACTGCTGCGTTATAAGATTTTGTTTCCAAAATCTGGCAAGGCAAGAAAAACTTTTCAGATAATTCTTGATGCCACTGCTTTCGTAAGTTTGAGGGCGTGATGATTAGAATGTGACGTTTACGTTCAGCCCATTTTTGTGAGATTACAAGCCCAGCTTCGATCGTTTTCCCCAATCCTACCTCGTCCGCGAGTAACGCTCCCTTTGACAAAGGTGAGTTGAACGCGAAAAGGGCTGCATCTACCTGATGAGGATTCAGATCTACCTGTGCTCCGGCAAAAGCTCCGGTAAGTTTCTCTAAGCTATCTGAAGAACAGCGCTTCGTTAGCTCATAGGCAAAATATTTAGCATGATAGTCCGTCAGGTTCATGAGCGACTTATAGAGATTATGTTTTAGCGCACTCAAATTTAATACTGCTAGCCTCTTTTTCAAGACTGCGAAACACTTTGAGTAGGAGTCCTTTTTTATACAAAAATCAGCCTTGGAAGTAGTATTTTATTACTTCAGATAAATGGTGATCCCCCATATCACCTAGCCTTTTGTCGTTTCGCCATCCTAGCAAACGGCAGAAAACAATGCGGACATTCACCCTGTACCCACAACGCAGGAACCGGGAACGGTGTCTCGCAGTTAGTGCATTTCGCTAACAAACGCAACTGATGGCGATCGCACCCCCATCGCTCCTTAAACTGCCACTCAAGCCGATGATAGGGCTTCTCCCCATAACAAGCTGCACACAACAGAATGGGTTTTGGTTTGCTCGTTACACCTTTGGGCGGCAGCATTTCGGCGAGTCTGGTTGCATCCACTCGAATTACCTTTCCCAATGCCTCCAATTCTTTATGGGAGGGAAACGGGTTGAAATATAGTTTTTCCCATCTTCCCAAAGTTCCACCAAGCTCGGTTAGTTTTCCCAATGAATAGGCGGAAGGAAGACTGTTAGCCTTGAACCGCCGCAAGCGTCCTAAATAATGACTAATGCTCTCGCCTTCATAAGGTTCAACATAGCCTAATCTTGGTAAGTTATCATCTACTTCCTGCATTCGAGTTTTGTCAAATAAAATTTCAGGACTGCTAGATAGCAACAGAGTAATCACTCACTGTCATTTCTTGGTTGAAGGGGAACATATTTCATACCATAGTGATTGGCAATTTTCCCCAAAATTCCTTCATCAACCTTGAGAAAACCCTTTTTGAGCGAGTGTAAAACTGCCTTGGTCAAAATTTTGATTAACACTCCTATACGAGCTTCTGTACTGAGCGATAGAATTTCAAACATCGTTCCTTCCGTTAAACGAGATGCTTCCGGTAGGGCAAGGACATCAAGCTCAATAGTTTGTAAGGTTTTTCTAAAGTCTTCGTAGTTCAGTCGTTCAAAGGCGAACAGTGTTGGAAAACAACTCAGTAAATCGAAGCTATGCAATTTGCTGTCTAGTTCTTGTCCTCCAACTAAAATAATAGGAACCCCAGACTCATCAAAAAGTTGCTTCAGATCGAGCAGGGCTTCCCGTTGAAGATTTTCGGCATTGTCAACGATAACAAGTTCAATGCCAAATAGTTCAAGGCTACCTGCCAATCTAGGACGCAAATCTTCCCGCTTACCGTTTGCGGCTGCATGATTAATGTCTTTGAGGATTTGCGTAAATAATCGTTTGGAACTCGATTCTGACCACGCTCTCACATAAGAAACTCGTTTGCGATCTTCTTGTCGATAGTGGATTGATGCACGGCTTTTGCCAACATCCCTCGGCCCAATAACACGCCCACATTGTTTAAGGAACCGCAGTTCATCTAACCATCTCACGTAGTCTGAAGCACGATCGGTCGGGATAAAAGCTGTTCTGAATAACTCCTCTATTTCAGCCACCTTGGCAAGTTGGGCGGTCAAATCTAACCTAGGAGGCAGAACTTCAACAGGTGTTTGAGTTACAAGTTGCGATCGCGCCATAGTCAGCAAATCCCTTTCAATTTGCTTTTACGATTAGAAATTACCAGCCGATGCCTGTCCTGCTCTTGAGCATCAGATGTAGAGGGTAAAGTTTCTTCAGGTTGTGGTTCGGGTTGTTGAAGCTTTATTTGTTCCCTGGAAATCCGTTCTTGCAGAACCTCAAGCGGCTCATTTTTCTTGGAAGAGGTTGAAGCCCTACGCTGACGTAAGTTGACGACCTTTGAGTCTTTCTTAGAGGCTTGCCGTAACTGTTTCTGTTCCGATCGTTGCCTGTCCTTCTTATCCTGTTTGCGTTCCTCAGCTAGTTTGTTCCGTTTCCCTAGCGCCAAAAGAGCATCATAGTTTGAATGTTCCTTACGAGCTTTGCTTCGCTCTTTATTGAGCCTTTTCAGCTCATCCAAACTCAAATCCTGAGTATCCAGGTTTATGGCATGAGCATATCCCAGAAAATCTCCCAGATTGTCATCCGTTTCCTGGCTGTAGACAAACAACGTCAGGATATGGTCAGGATCGTATCGGATTGTGACGTATTTACCGCCATGTTGCCTGAGCGATTCTCCGCGATAGGTCAGATTCTCAAATTGGACAGAGCCATGAGCTTGAACCACTCGTTGAGTCTCTTTCATTAGACAAACATCGAGTTCTCGCTCGTCTGGCAGTTCAGGCAATTTTCCACCCGTTCCTTTAAACCATCGCTCAAACCTCGTATCCCTAGGGTCTTTGGGATATGGGTTGTGGTTATAGTCATCGCAGAAGAACTGAGCTAGGATTTTATCCAAATCGTGAATGGTCAAACAGGCTTCCCTTTCTGCCTGCTCCGGGCGCTCCTGAACATTTGAACCTGTGTAACCGGGGAGTCCCTTAAGAACCTGAGTATTGATGGTTTTGAAAACTCGTTCGACAATTCCGCCTTGAGGAGGGCGATCGCGTAGTTCGCACTGGAAACCTAGCTTCTTGCCAATCGCTTTTAGGTGCTTTGAGCGAAAATCCTTTCCACCGTCCGTGAAAAAATATTGGAGTGGAGGTCCAGATACTTGCCAGGGTTTTTCAAGCCCATATTCGGAGGGATAATTCTTGAGTAACATGGCATGTCTTAAAGCCAGAGCTACTTCATCAGAACCTGGTTGTTTTCTCCATAAGTGATAACCGATAACACAGCTTGAGAAGGTGTCTACGACAGTAGTTATCCAGGGTCGCTCAGGTAATAACACACCATCGCCATCAACAATTCGTATATCCAGCTTTGTGTGGTCGCATTGGACAATTTGGTTGCTAAACTCTGCTTTTAAGAGTTGCCCACTTCTTGTCTCAACTGCCAGCCAAGAGCCTGAACCCGGATTGCGAACGCGCTTTTTCCGGTTTTGATGCTCGATCAACGGTTGCAAAAATCGATAAATAGTAGCTGGATGAGGATAGTCACCCTCTTCAAGCCCAAGATCGACGATGGCGTGTCGCTTGACTTCACGAACGACTTCTGCTGGAGATAGGGGGTGTTTATCCTTAAGACTTTTCTCATAAGTTGCCTTCACAAATTCTTGCCAATATTCACTGATGCGATGCTTCCCCTTATCCGCTCGCTGCACTCCTGTTGTCTCTGGTAGCTCATCTTTGATGTATTGCTTGAGGAGGCGCTCTACCTGCCGAGTAGATACATCTAGAGTTTTTGCGATCGCCTGCTTCCTCTGAGACTTAATCGTCCGATTCGGAGACTCGGCAAGCCATTGAATGAGATTAAATTTTAATTTGTGTTTATCAGCAGTTTCTAGAAGAATTTGTGAGAGATCGACTTCAAAATTAGTCTCACTGAGGCAGAGAGTGTCTAAATCTTGTGTCAATTCTTCCGTAAGCTCAGATGAGTCGTCTAGCATTGAGGAGAAGAGCATCTATGCTGAATGAAAGAACAAATGTACCATTACTTTTGAAGAATAGCAAGACAATGCGACACTCAATTTGCGATGCCACCAAAGCAAAAGAAGCGACAATTTATTTGCGAATCCAAATTTGCGACATGGAATCTGCGAAATCGACAAAGTTGTCGCTCTTGAAATTGGAAACCTTGAAAGCTATGCAGTGAATGCTTTCAATGGTTTAAAGCCTCTATGGAAGCAATCTGCAAATCGCGACATTTAATTTGCGAATGTACATCAGCAAGGTAATTAATCTAAAGTCTACTAAAAGTCTACTAAGAATGAGTAGCTATATGGAGATTTCGGTCTTCTTAGCTGTAGGAAGCTCTACAGTTCGATGGTTTAATTGCAGATTGATAAATTGCACATCGCCTGTCACCTTAGTATCTGCGATCGCTTACAGGCAAATCCTTATCCGTCTTAGAGCGTTAACCAACTAAAAACCTGCTCAACCGTCAGTTTTAACCCAATCCCACTAAGAATAGGTAACTCAGCCGTTCCCCTTAGCAATTGTACTCGCTGCTCCGGAAACACAACTAAAATACTCTCCTCTTCTGGATCGATTAACCACCCTAACTCTGTACCATGCTGGGAGCAATGGAGCAATTTCCCTAATACTTTCGTTTGACTCTGATCGGGGGATAAGATTTCAATTGACCAATCGGGATAAATCTCGAAGTGATTGGCAATCCTTCCAGAAGGACGAAGCGGAATTCTTTCCCACCGAAACACCACAACATCTGGAACAATCGAGTCTCCCCCAAACGTACAGCGTAGTTCTGGGAATGCAATCGCAATTTTCTGCGGTTCGGCGACTTCGTTAACAACCGCGCAAAATTTAAACTGCAATCGGCTATGCTCACCTTGAGGCATGGGTTTTTGAATAACCTCTCCGTCAATAAACTCAGATGCGGGTTTAGTTTCTGGGAGTTTTAAGAACTCCTCCAGAGTTAAGGGCTGCGTGACTATACTCATCTTCTCACTCAGTAGATCGCCATTCCGCTTCTCAGCGGGTTAGGAGGGATCGTGCCTGTAATAGTTTCTTGAATTCTCGCACTTCCTCCGCCATGACCTGTTCTAACTTCAGTAACCTTTGCATCGATCGTCACCTATGGCGACTCATAAAACGGCTTATCTTGCTCAATCTGACGGTAACGACTCGCTCTTTACTTGCGCCTTTGTCACCCAAAACTAACGACTCAATTGATTGATTTCCGCTTACAACACTTGCAGCCTGAGTCTTTTAGCCTCTTTCTTGGCTCAATTTTCCTGAAACGCCTATTGAGCCTAAATTTTTTCACGAGGGTTGGGATGGGGTTTCAGAGGTCTCTACAAGCCTTGAGCGGCTCCCTTCCATCGTTAATCCGGAACCAGTTTTAACTTTCCGCCTTAGTCCCTGTCAAGTTATTGTTCGCTTTGTTAAGTATTTGGTAACTCTTGTTGCAACTTGTGCGATCGCGATTTTGGTATTACCAGATAAGTTATCGTGGAAAACTAAAGGAATAATTAAATAAGAGGCCGTGTGCCGTACCCATCTGCTCCCACCACCCACATAACACCCGTTCCCAGCCAATTCGGCACTCAGAACAGCTATCCGCTTATAGGAGGTTTTATGACTCCCACAATGCTGCGTCAGCTTTGGGCTTTAATTGAAACTACTCAGGCCAATATGTTATTGAAGCTAGACGATGCCAGCCTAGTACAGTGGCTGCTGAAGCAACTGAAACAACAGAGATCGCTCAATTCCGACGAAACAAATATTATGACTGACTATCTGCACTCAAAGCTATCCCTGATCCGGGATCTCGCTCAAGAGCGTCAGTCTGTCTGGCAAGAAACCCATTAAAAGTAGAGACGCGATGTACATCGCGTCTCTACTTTCTAAAGTGCCAATTGTTAGAAGCCAAAAGCTACCTGGGTGCCAAGGGACGCTTTGGGAAAGACTGCGGCTCTGGTGGGGGTGCGGCAGGTGTATTAACTTGTGAAGAATTCGCAAGCGTTGCCGACACGAGGGCATAGCCCAAATAAGCCGGTAAACTTATCGCTATCACAGCAGCGATCGCTGCCGCCCAGGTACGCCGCGTCAAGACAGGCCCGTAATGGCTGCGATAGGGGTCATAAGCGAGAGATTCTGATGGAATCATGTCCCTCATGGCAGTCGGTCGCTTGAACCGCACCCGCCGGTCATCCATTTTTTCTAATAAAATCCAGCCGGATTGTGCCTCTTCTTCACACAGCTTTTGAAAAACCGTTGGATTGCGAAATAAATCGCCTTTAGCTCGCACAATTTTAAATTCCCAGCCCATCAGTCGCGGATCTTTGAACGTCTGGGCAGAGGAACCATTAGAAGGCAGCTCTGCGGGTGCCAGGTCTTGTTTAGATTCATAACGAGTCAAAGTTTCTTCCTCTTCCTCATATTGCTGACCTGCACTCACCTGCTGCCAGCGCATCCATCCGCTTACCATGACTGCCTCCAGACCAAAACTTCCAACCAACAGGCTCCATACAATCACTTCGACCATATTTTGATAGCTATCAGCTTTGTGAATGGCGAATGGCAATTGACAATTAGCTATTCGCCATTCACGAATGACCAATAACCACTGACTACTGACTACTGACTGCTAAGGGTAAATAACCTTCAACCAGGCAATCTGAGCCGACAGCTCGCCAACGGACGCGCTCTAGAGTGAGTGCATCTGTCATGCTTGCAAACCCCAAATCCCCAACAGGAGAAGGAGCCAACCTGCCGCCGACAATTTTGGGAGCAATGAAGGCCAGAATTTTATGCACTGTCCCTTCTGCGATCGCACTTGCTGCTAACGTGCCGCCACATTCCCACAGCACGCCCGATAATCCACGCTCATATAAGTACGCCATTGCCTTCGTCGGTGTCAGTGGAGTCAGCTCCACTACCATCACACCCTTTTTCAGCAGCATCTGCTGAAAATCCGGATTAGCTCCCACCTCTGTTAACACTAAAGTGGGAGCCTCCGCTGTCTCCCACACATGAGCCTCTACGGGCAAATCCAGCGTGCGACTCATGACTACGCGCAAGGGATTGTGTGCCTCTGTCTGATGGCTGGTCAAGTGGGGATTATCCAGACGCACCGTATTGCCGCCCACGATCACCGCATCACACGCCACCCGCATTCGATGTACCTCATTGCGGGCATCAGGGCTGGTGATCCAGGCGCTGTGTCCGGTCGTTGTAGCAATTTTGCCATCCAAAGTCATGGCGTATTTTAAAATGCCGAACGGACGCCGGTAGAGAATGCGATGGATAAAAGCCTCATTCAGCTGCCGACAGGCGTCTTCTTCCACGCCCACCACAACTTCGATTCCTGCTGCTCGTAACCGCTCAATCCCGCCTCCCGACACGCGCGGATCGGGGTCTACCATGCCCACCACCACCTTGCTCACCCCTGCGGCTACCAACGCTTCCGAACAGGGAGGCGTCCGTCCGTAGTGGTTACAAGGTTCCAGATTGACATAAATTGTGGCTCCTTTGGCTCGTTCACCGGCGTCTCGCAGCGCAAAGACTTCTGCATGGGGATGACCGGCACCGGGATGAAACCCTTCCCCCACAATCTGCCCATCCTGGACAATGACAGAACCCACTAGGGGATTGGGCGCGGTTTGTCCTAAGGCGCGACGGGCTAGTTCTATACACCGCTGCATCATCGCGCGGTCGAAGGAGGTAAAAGGGGACTCCTGTTGGGGTGCATCCGATTGGGTGTTTGCGGAAAAGTTGTCCATGAGTTTGCTGCTGTCCTGGCTACACCTGAGTGTAATAGCCAGCCTACTTTAGCAGCAGCAGGCTTAGGGAGGGATGCTAGGTGGATTATCCCTGCAAAAAAAAGAGGATCGCGTGTTTACCTGTGAAGAGCGGAATATTAGGAGATCGTATGAGCCGATAAGCACCGTTTCATGGTGCTTCACTTTGAGGAATTCATCTGTCGGGGAACCAATCACTAAGTTTGCGATTACCCGCCTTCAAAAGTTATATTGATTTTCACCCCTATAGTTAGGCGATCGCTACATATCCCTATAAATAGGTCTAATATATTTTGATGGCTAAATCCCATGACAACTTATGTTGCACCTGTTAATGTAAATAAACGTATCAAAAAGTTCGGATTCGTAACGTCCTATGAACTGCTGCCCCGCCGCCTCAGATTTGCAACCACCTCAGCCCTACCGGGGTCAAGCCGCTGCCCCTCATTTACAAAAACTGACCGTGTTTTGCGACTTTGACGGCCCACTTGTGGACGTTTCCCACCGCTATTACAGTACCTATCAGCTAGGACTCGCTGATACTCAGGAGATATATCAGGAGCAAGGAGAAATCCTGCATCTTCAGGTATTGACTAAAGAGCAGTTCTGGCAAATGAAGCAAGATCGTGTCCCAGATGTGGAAATTGCAATGCGATCGGGCTTACAGGGTGAGCAAATTAATGTATTTTTGCAGCGTGTCGTCAGCATCGTCAATCAACCAGCGCTGTTACAGAAAGACAAAATGCAGCCAGGAGTGAACTGGGCGCTTGCATTGCTACATTCTCAGGGCATCAAGCTGGTGTTAGTGACATTACGATGTCAATCCCAAGCTCTGCAAATCTTGCAGAATCACGGTTTGGCTCGTTTGTTTAGTGGCATTTACGGGACTCAAGACAGCCATGCCGCCTATCAAAACTACGCTGAAGTGAAAACGCAACTTCTCACCACAGCGATCGCAGAACATTGTTCGCCTTGGCAAACTGCCGATGATTGTTGGATGGTCGGGGATACGGAAGCAGACATTTTAGCAGGACAAGCGCTTTCGATTCCCACCATCGCGCTGACTTGTGGCATTCGTAGCCCCCAAAGGTTGCGACAGTTCCAACCAACCCGCATTCATAGCGATTTACTTTCTGTTGCTCATTACCTGCTGGGAGTGAGTCATCACTCATTGGTCAATCGTCAATAGTCCTCATTCAATACTCAGAAGACTGAGTATTGACGATTGGCTAGAAACTACTTAGAAGACTGCCCTAACAGGTTCATCTGCTGCCACCAGCGATTTAGAGGATAGTAAACAACGGGTGCCCAAAGGCTGCTCAGGATGGCACTGGAGAGGGCAATGCGCTGGTGATATGTCCAAATTGCTCCCAGATCGCGATCGCCCTGGAGCGTGAACTGAAGGGCACTCACCGTCTCCCCCACAACCGCCATCCCAAAAACAATTAACGCCACCGAAATAAAATCTTCCTCAATATACCGCTGCTTTTGAATCCGAGCGGTCAAAATTCCTACCAATGCTAAGCTCAGGGTATGACTGGGATCGGGGGATGTCATCCCATCTTGGATCAGTCCCAACACCAACCCGGCGATCGCACCCTGCAAGACGGTTCGCTTCAAACTCCAAGCAACCACCCAAATTAACAACCAGTTGGGGCCAATTCCCAACAATTCCATTCCCGGTAGGCGCATCGGCAAGACCAATAAGCACAACAGGACAGAACCAATGGTTACTGCCCAGTTAAGCATTTGACGAGGCCAAGGTGACAAGTCAGATACATTGATCATGGGTCATGGGTCATGGGTCATCCGTGATTAGTCCTTAGTCCATCGTCTGTGGTTAATGACTAATCACTATTTACTATTGCTATTTCCTAATGACAGCTAACCGCTCATTCCTCATTTCGGGTACACAACCACCCATTCCAAGGAACTCATCGGTGCTGTCAACTCAATCACAGCTTCAGGAGCTGGAGTTTTGTCCAAATTTACAGATTCTATTCGCCCTATCGGCAACCCTGACGGAAAAAGTTTACTGACAGATGATGTTGCCACGACATCGCCCCGACGGACATCAGGAACTTTATCAAAAAACTGCATCACCGCTCGGTTAGAACCTTGTCCTCGAAGATAGCCCATATAACGGCTGCGGCTAATTGCCACCCCTACCCGGCTGCTGGGATCGCTGACCAGTAAGACCCGGCTGCTATGGGGAGTCACGTTGGTTACGCGACCGACCAAGCCACCCGTACCCATCACGACGAAATCTGCTTTGATACCGTCTTGACTTCCTCGACCGAGGGTTATCTGTTGCCACCAATGATCGGCGCTACGTCCCACAATCGGAGCGACTATCCCTGGCTGTTTTTTCTGTTTAACGTAGCCCAATAGCTCTTGTAACTTCTGATTTTGGCTTTCGAGTTCAACTAACCGCTCCTGTAGTTCCAGAACGCGGGCATTCTCGATGCGCTCTTGTGACGTGGGTTCCACTTGAAAAGGACGGGTGAGCAACTGGTAAGTCTCATAAAGAGCAGCTCCCTGAGTCTCCCGAATCGCCCACGCACTTCCAATCGTTAGCCCAGCCAATATAACTTGTATTCCGTGCCGAACCCACCAGCGACGCAGTGTAAACATTTAGGTATCAGCGATTCGTCTTGAGTCCTTTAGTTTTTAGTCCTTGTCCCTAGTCTCTAGCCTTAGCCTTTAGTTCATCGTCTACTGCCGATGACTAATGACTAATGACTAACGACTAATGACTGCTACATCTGGCGCGATCGCCCGCTGAACACCCGCTCTAGCTGTTTGAAATTCTCCAACACCCGCCCGGTTCCCAGCACCACGCACGAGAGCGGATCTGCCGCTACGTGGGTGACAATGCCAGTTTCGTGGCTGATGAGCGTGTCCAGCCCCTTTAACAAAGCACCGCCGCCAGCCAGCATGATGCCCCGGTCGATAATATCGGCTGCGAGTTCGGGAGGCGTGCGCTCTAAGGTTCGCTTCACCGCATCCACAATTACTGAAAGCGGTTCAGACATACTTTCCCGAATTTCCGGTCCCTTGATGGTGACAGTGCGCGGCAAGCCAGAGAGCAGGTGCAAGCCTCGCACTTCCATGATGGCTTCTTCATCAAAACTGGTGGGGTAGGCAGAACCAATCTGAATCTTGATTTCTTCAGACGTGCGTTCCCCAATCACCAAGTTATGGACTTTTTTCATGTACTGCATGATGGCTTCCGAAAGCTCATCCCCAGCCACGCGCACCGATTCACTTAAAACCGTTCCTTGTAAAGAAAGCACGGCAACTTCTGTGGTGCCGCCACCAATATCAATGATCATGTTGCCCGTAGGCTCAGCCACTGGTAGTCCAGCGCCAATGGCAGCAGCGACCGGCTCATCTATCAAGTACACATCCCTGGCACCTGCCTGAGATGCTGCTTCCATAACGGCTCGTCGTTCTACGCCAGTGACACCCGAAGGAATGCCAATGACAACACGAGGTGAAACTAAGGCTCTTCCCTCATGTACTCGCTGAATAAAATGCTTAAGCATTAGCTCAGCGACATCGAAATCTGCAATGACACCATCGCGCAGGGGGCGCAGGGCCACCACATTGCCGGGAGTTCTTCCCAACATTTTTTTGGCATCTTCGCCCACGGCTAGCGGGGTTTTTGTGTCCATATCCATAGCAACCACAGAGGGTTCTTGGAGAACAATACCTTTGCCGGACACATAAACCAGGGTGTTAGCAGTGCCCAGGTCGATACCCATGTCCCGGGATAAGGAAAAGCGACTGAAAAGACCCACTCGTTTCTACGCCCCCAAAATGAAATGCTGTTGTGTGAGATGGAATTCTAACGGAAATGGAACCGAGGTGGATTCTATTACGTTTTCTATCCAGAGTCTAGTCAGGTAGACGAATTTATCCAGTGAAAACGCCTCAAGGCCATTTCCAAGCATCATTCTGGTAGTTGAAGAGCAAATCAGGATAAAGTTGACTTGAGCCTACTATCTAAATTCGTTAAAGTATATTCACTGTAGTTCAGTACATTTGTACTAATCAATTTTATGAGCCTGAATGTTGTGAACTTGGTAGGTCGTGTGGGTACAGAGCCTGATGTCAAGTATTTCGAGTCAGGTAAGATTAAGTGCAATCTGACGCTGGCAGTAGATCGTCGAACTCGCAATAGCGACCAGCCTGACTGGTTTAACCTGGAACTGTGGGGGAAGACAGCGGAAGTCGCTGCGAACTATGTGAGAAAGGGCAGTTTGATAGGGGTACAAGGCTCCTTGAAAATAGAGACTTGGAGCGATAATAAGGCATCTAACCGATCTAAACCTGTTATTAAGGTGGATCGCCTAGATTTACTCGGTTCTAAACAGGATACAGACCCCAGTGCAGTAAATGGCTATAACGACACCGAATTTTAATTCGTTGCTAATTTTTAGCTGTTAACGACAAGCCATCAGTCCCCAGAGAACTGATGGCTAATGATTGTATTTGGGCGGGAAAGACGAAGAATCCCCAAATCTTTAACGTCCAAATCTTTAACGACAGTCTACCTCTTGGTGATTTGCACCGAGCCGCTGCTAGACGAGTTCAGATCGCCAAAACCAGGGATATTCGTAATCAGGTTTTTGCCGTCCATCGTGACGCTACCCGATACGTCCGCAGTCCGATAAGAGCCAACATAGCGAGAGTGCGACATACCGCCCATCCACTGATAGTGAGAACTGCTGTGACCCCGGAATGTCTCGCCTGTTCCCGTCCAATTTAGCGCTACGTCAACCGTTTTGGCAGTCGTTGAGTCGGGATTCTCTGACGAATATTCGTCAACTTTGAAGGTGCCTTTCAAACTAGCTGAGCTGAGCTGGTTATTGGCGGTGAAGGTGACATTTGGAGCGTAACCGTAACCATAGGAATACTTGCCGGTACACCAATTCGAGTTCCAATAAGAGACGTTGGCTCCCTTCTCCGAAGTCGGTGCTCCTGGTGCGCTACGGCTGACGTTATCGGCAGCCCAAACACTGACACCGCTTGAGCTACAGTCGTCAGATTGGTAAAAAGAGGCGGAAGCGTTTTGCCCTTTGACCTGGAATTTCTCTGTAGTGGCAGCCATTGCTGGAAGGCTAAAGCTCAAAATAGTTAATAAAGCGCCAGAAATTGCCCGTTTCATCGGTTTGTCTCTTCCCTATTGCTATTTACGTAATCTTGTTAACTCTTCAGAACTGATTGGAGCTAATTAGGTTCCCAGCTAAGCAATTTTCCCAAGTTGTGGAAGAAGTTATCAGTTGATCTCATAACGGAATCAGTTGCCGTGCAGCGTCCGGCAGCAGTGGCGCTGCGATCGCTTCGTTCTTGGCATCAGCGGACTGCGAGTATCCGGCACAGCCGGTGAAAACAAAAATTAAGGGAAATAAAACCAAAAATTGGTTGAATTTATTCGTCAGTTAATGGGTTGCGTCTTTTTACGAGCCAAAATAGGCAATACACACAGGAGAGTTAAAAAACTGAGCGCTAGTAGCAAGGGCAAGCGATCGCCTCCCTGCAAAGCTTGCTCACCCGTAACTCCCACCCAAGCGTAAGCCAGCGTCCCTGGAATAATTCCGATAAACGTGCCAACTGAATAAGGTACCCAGCTGATAGGCGTGAGTCCCAACAAGAAATTAACCACCGTGAAGGGGGAGATTGGCGCAAAGCGGATCGCCAGCACAAAAGCCAGAGGCTGACGGGTCACGGCTTGATTGAACCGCATCAACGCTTGATGTTGACCAAATCGGCGTTCCGCCCAGTCGCGCAGCAGGTAGCGAGACGCCAAAAATGCGCCAATTGCCCCCAGCGTTGCGCCGATGACCGACCAAAGGCTTCCCCAGACGAAACCAAAAACCGCACCAGCCGCAACAGGAAACATAATTCCAGGGATGCCGATGGCGCTGGACAGGGCAAAGACCAGGATAAACAGGCAGACTGCCCAGCTACCGAATCTTTCCAAGTGACTAACCAGGAAAGATTTATCCAACAAAAGTTTCAATGGGCTAAAGATACAGAGCAGGATGCAGATCGAGAGTGCGATCGCTATCCACAAGGGGGGACTTTTGAGCGTTCTGACCCACTGGCTGTAACGTTTCGGCATCGGGGAAGCACTTTGGTTGGTCTTATTTCTCATCCGATAAAATCCAGGCAAAATTTTATTTTGCGAACAAACTTTGCCTTGACTGAGAAGAGGGAGAATCCTACTTTTTTTGCTAGTTTCAAATCAGGGCACCCCCACAGCTAGAACCACATCCAGCCGTGCAACCATAGCAGTAAGATGCAGTTTGTATTTCTTCAATAATGTCTAAGCTGCCAGCTTCCAATATCTTGGCAACTGTCAGTTTTTCACCATTGCGGGTTTTCGCCGGTAAATTTTCCATCTGGTTAAAGTCGCAATCATAGACATTTCCCAGATAGTCAATTGAAAGTTCATCCCGACACATTAAATATTCAAGGGTGCTGCCATTGAAATTTGACTCTAGGAAGTGTAAATAAGGCCTGATTAATTTTCTGTCCTCTAAATGAAACTTTGTTCGCCCAATTGGTAAATTTGTAATCGTGAACAAGCTGTTAAAAACAATGTTGAAATGCTCTTTTAGATAAGCCTTGTAATCTTGTTCCAAATTTACCTGATTGGGGGTTAAAGAAAAGTTTTCTGTAGCTGGAACTGGAGGGTTGTATACCAGATCGAGGATTAAGTTAGGGTCAAGACCATAACCTTGCTGGTTCAAACATTGCAGTGCCTGAATTGAGTCGTTATAGACCCCAGAACCGCGCATTTTATCAACATTGTCTTCCAAATAGCATGGCAAGGAAGCAACAATTCTCGTTTGGTGTTTGGCACAGTATTCTGGAAGAGTCTCAAACCCTTTTTCAAAATAAATGGTGAGGTTAGACCGCACAATCACTTGTTTACCTGCATCCCGTGCCGCCTCTACCAGCGGTTTAAAACCATAGTTCATTTCCGGGGCACCCCCTGTCAAGTCAACAATCTTGATTTGGGGAAATCTATAGATTAGTTCAATCAGCTGATTACAAACTTCTGGGGTTAATTCTTCAGTTCGTTTTGGTCCTGCTTCTACATGACAGTGAGTACAGGCAAGGTTGCAGCGCTTCCCCAAATTGATTTGTAAAACGCTAATTTTACTTTTAGTTAAAGGGGCACCAATTTTTTCTTTAAAAGGTGTTACGTTTGAACGAGTTGATTCGAGATTAATCATGGGGTAGTCCTAAACAGGGAAACATGGTTATCGAAGGTCAGGTTGGTCATAACAATGTCAGCAGTAAAAATTCCCTGCCTAAACGATTGTTTGCCTCATCTTGATGAATATCTTGTAGAACCCGGAGAAGGCATAAGCGGCACGCAGAAAATTAGTTGCCGTAACGCCAGCAGACATTTTATGGAGAACCTTCTAATAAATTAGTACGCAGACAACTCAATGTTGGATTGAGCAAGTCTAATTGCCGCTAATCTCCTAAAAAGAAGTGACAAAAACACTGTTTTATGGTATTAAATTTTTAAGTACAACTTTAAGCACTGCTGCTGTCGCAGTAGATGCTAGCATAAGTGCCAGGATTTTTTTGTTCTGATTTTTTCTGAAATACAGCGATACTCTGATAACTCATCGTCCTATCCTAATCATTGGCTGTAGCTCAGTACATTGACCCTCGGCAAGATGCGTCGGCTGTTGCCGAACTTGCCCAAAAGATAGAGGGATGTAACCTGCATACTCTCGTGTGACTAAAATTACAGGGGTCAGGGATTAAGCTTAGATATTATTAAATCTTGGCAAGCTGAGTATCAGTTGAGAACAATCTTAGAAGTGGTATATAGCGGTTCTCACGCTTAGTGCAATGTACACACTCGTAACCCACCCCCAACGCCTCGACCTCCACGGGAGGGGAATATTGAACCCAGCCCCGGTCACGGGGCTGGGCTGGGGTCTTTCAAGGGTAGGTTTTTAAAAAGCGAGGTGTCGTTATAACCTCGGCTGAGTCGCTGCTTTTTCCTTGCGTTCGCTGTAGCGATCCGTCAGGTAGTCTACTTGATCTCGGAGTAGTAGCGTAAATTTGTAAAGTTCTTCCATTACGTCGATAACGCGATCGCGATATGCGGAATCCTTCATCGTTCCGTCTTCGTTAAACTCGTTGTACGCTTTAGCAACGGAAGACTGATTGGGGATGGTAAACATCCGCATCCAGCGTCCCAAGATTCGCATAGTATTGACGGCATTAAACGACTGAGAACCACCGCTGACCTGCATGACTGCCAAAGTTCTACCTTGAGTCGGTCTTACTGCCCCTAAAGTTAGAGGAATCCAGTCGATTTGGTTTTTCAGAATGCCGGTAATATTCCCGTGCATCTCTGGACTAGACCAAACTTGACCCTCAGACCACAAGCTTAAATTCCGCAATTCTTGAACCTTCGGATGGTCAACCTCTACGCTACCGTGAATCGGCAATTCACGCGGGTCAAAGAATTTGGTTTCTGCACCAAAACCTTCGATGATTCTGGCGGCTTCTTCTGCTAATAAACGGCTATAAGAACGCTCTCTTAAAGAGCCATACAAGAATAAAATTCTGGGTGGATGCTCGAAAGTTGTCATGAGAAGGATAACTTTTGCTCAAGAACCTGCTGAATTGGTTGCTCTATCGGTGTTTGGTTTGTCATTGAAACCTTATCCAACAGGTGTCGCTTCTTCCTTTAGCGATTCTATGAGTTTAGTCACCCGTTCTTTTATCTGATCGCGCACTCTGGGGAAAATTTCAGGCTGTTCAGCCGGATCGTCAAGCTGCCAATCTTCAAATACTTCCCGAAGTACCCAATCTGTCGGCAGATTAACTCCACAACCGCACAGGGAAATTACCACATCAAAGTCTTCAGCCTTGAAGTCGCTAAGGGGTTTCGAGTGTTGATTGGTAATGTCAATGCCGATTTCTTTCATGGTAGCGATCGCTTCCGGTCTAACCTGAGAGGCTTCTAATCCAGAGCTAATCACTTCAATTTCTCCCTTACCCAGTGTTTTTGCAAAGCCTTCTGCCATTTGGGAACGGGCAGAATTTTTCTTGCAAACAAACATCACTCGTTTCATCAGGTTTTCTCCCTTACTTAATGTCCCGAAATCCGTTGGAAAGTTGGCTGTAAATCAACACGGCTAATTGCGCCCCTAAGATGGGTGCAACCCAATAAACCCAGTGGTGCTGCCAAATGCCGCCCACTAAAGCGGGGCCGAGCGATCGCACTGGATTCATACTCGCTCCGGTAATTGGCCCCATAAAAGCTGCCTCTAACCCTACCGTCAAGCCAATCGCTAACCCCGCAAAGCCAATCGGGGCGCGGCGATCGAGACCAGAACCAAAAATCACAAACATTAAAATAAACGTGAGAACCGTTTCCAGCACCAGAGATTGCAGCCAATTCCCTTCTAGCGGCACAGTTGCACCCAGATTGCCAACGCGCCCTAAAGCCATCCAGAGTAAAGCTGAGGCGGCAATTGCCCCCAAGGACTGCGCCAAGATGTAGGGCAATACTTGGCGTTTCGGAAAAAAGCCGCTTGTCCAGAAAGCCAGCGTGACCGCGGGGTTAAAGTGAGCGCCGCTAATGTGTCCCAAGGCGTAAATTAAAGCGGCGACGACTGCGCCAAACACAAAGCTGATGCCGAGATGAGTCACCGCACCATCGCTAATTTGGTTTACCATCACGGCACCCGTACCGGCAAACACCAGGATGAATGTACCCACTCCCTCAGCGATCGCTTGTTGCTTGCACGATTGGAAAACTGAGTTACAACGCGCCATCCGCGACACTGATTTCACGACCATCCCCAGCACCAAAGAATTTTCTGCAACTTATATTTCAAAAAAAATTGATGCATTAAGCATATTTCAAAAAAAATTGATGTGTCAAGCCTAGTCTTTACAGGGAAGCGCTGATAAGAGCGGGCTGAAGCGACTGTACTCTGCCAAATACTGCTCCAAAACAACAAATTGAGGCAGATTGAGGCTGTAGTAAATCCAGCGTCCTTCTTGTCGGGAGCAAACTAAAGCGGCTTCTTTGAGAGTTTTTAGGTGAAAGGAAAGTTTAGACTGAGTGACCCCCAACTGTTCGCAGAGTTCGCAGACGCAGCGCTCTTGTTCGCGGAGCAGCTCTAACACTTGAATCCGTAGGGGGTCAGACAGGGCATGAAAGCCAGAAGAAACGGAAGGAGGTGCGATCGCAGGTAGTTTAGCCATCAAGTTTTATTGAAGAATCTCTTCAGCTATCCTATCCAAGCACCCAGCAAATTCGTCACTTAACAGCAACCGCCGCCCGTATAGTACCAGGTTGAATCAGTAATCAGGATGTCTTTTGGCATCAATGCACCAAGCTTTCCTGCTGTCTTATCGCACACCGCGGCTGGTAAACCCCGTGGAAGGATATGCCCGTTCGAGTCATCAAAAAACTCTTCGGTGCCGGTGTAAATCGCCGTTTTGCCAGTAAAAATACAAGCACCATCTTCAGGAATTGCCACTTTAAAAGAAACAGAATCCAAACTTTCTAATAGCAATGGTTCCTGCAACCCGTAGCTAGCGCAATCCAGCAGTCGGTAAGGACGCCGCGCTCGAATTTCTATCTGCCCAAATCCAGCATCAATAAGATGCTGAGTATATTGCTCGTAAGTTAAAGCACCTGACAGACACATTGCCCGTAACCGTTCATCCTGCCGCAGATGGGGTGGGATGGGACGAGTGGCAATCGGGTCGCTCATCAGTAGACGACCCCCTGGTTTTAACACCCGGAAGGCTTCTTGAAGCGCCCGATGCAGGTCAGCGGGTTCAAAGATATTAAATAGACAATTCTGCGCCACCACATCTACAGAGGCGTCTGGCACCGGCAGGGAGAAGGCATCCCCTTCCCGAATCTCCACAAAACTGGGGTCAAACCAGGAATTTTCTTGGGCAGCGATCGCTAAGTTCCGAGTCGCTGCCTCGCGCATCGCCGCCACTGGATCGACGGCAATCACCCCACCCGGACGGCGAGAAAAATAAGCAAATTGCAGCGCTTCCAAACCACCGCCAACGCCGACATATAGCACCGTCGGGTCATTAGCGAGTTCAGCGGCATGGACGGTAGTACCGCAACCGTAGTTCATCTCCTGCATCTGAGGCGAAATTTTTAGTCCTGGCAGTTGCAGGGGACTGCTTTGGACACAACAAAGTCCGACTTGTGGCGTCTGCGCTACTTCACTATAAAACTCAGCAGCAGTTTCGAGATAGCTCACTCAAATATTCTCCTAGATTGGCGTTGCGACTTTTTAGCAAATTGCTAAAAATACTCTGATTCCAATCTATAAGGCTATCAAATCCCTAATAAATGAGCATTGCCTGAAAAAGGACTCTCCCCAGCGCTACCAACTTTTTCCCTGGTCTGCTAAGGCGAAGTTAACATAGAGCCATAGGAATTTATACTGTGCTGGACTCAAAAGTGGAAACTGGTTCGCAAGAAAAGTGTTTGGAGCAAGATCGGCGTTGCGTCATCGTTTGCCAGTACCGTTCCTGTTTGGTAAATGGAAGCGCAGAGGTACTTGCCGCTTTTGAGAGTGCTGATATTCCTGGAGTCATGGTGACGGGGAGCGGTTGCCAGGGACAGTGCAGCTGTGGTCCTACAGTGCGAATTGTCCCGGAAGAAACTTGGTACTGCCGAGTTCAACCCAGCGATGTCCAGACGATCGTTGAACAACATTTACAAAAAGGGGAACCAATAGAAGCAAAGCTGAATCCCAGAATTCACATGAGAATCAGTTTTTGAAGTGATTTTCACTCCCATAACTGCCGCCGTGTCAAGTTTTCTCAGATGTAGGTTGGTTACTTGCTTAAATCAAGCAGTTTTTGTGGCAGTTTAACGACACGGCGATCGCGCATCCCTGTGATGTAGATCAAAAGCCGCTCGTTGTATTTCTAGGCTTTAATAGTTCAGTAGAACGCTGTATAAGGCTCATCAATATGCCTACTTATACCGGAATTTCCAGTGAAGCTTTTAGACATCCCCTCGACCGACAAGCCGAGCAAGCCTTACGCAGCGTGCCTGGATTTGATATGGTTGCCCGTAAATTTGTGGAATTTGCCTCTGAGCGTCCCCAGTTTGTCTACCACATGGGCAATAGCATTCAGGTCGGGCCGCGTCAGTATGCTAGCATCTATGGCATTTTCCGGGAATGCTTGCGCGATCTGGACGTTTACCCAGAACCAACGCTTTTCGTTTCCCAAGCGCCTTGGGTTAATGCCAGCGCCCTCGGACAAGAACGCCCTTATGTGATCCTGAACTCTGGACTTTTAGACCTGCTCAACGAAGCGGAACTTCGGGCAGTCATTGCACATGAATTAGGACATATTAAATGCGGTCACACGACCTTACGTCAGATGGCGGTTTGGGCTTTGCAAGCTGTCAATTTTATCGGGAACGCGACCTTTGGCTTCAGCACTTTGGTCAGTACCGGCTTGGTTTTGGCATTTATTGAATGGAGCCGTAAAGCCGAATTATCAGCAGATCGAGCCGCTTTCCTGGTGACAGACGACCTGAATCCGGTGATGCACTTAATGATGAAATTTGCTGGTGGCAGCGCCCGTTATGCCAATGAAGTAAATTTAGATGAATTTATTCGTCAATCGCAAAAATATCAGGAATTGGACGAAGACGGGTTGAATCAAGTCTACAAGTTCTTACTTTACAATAACTTTACTCAAGGTTGGTTTACGACCCATCCCTTTACGGTCGATCGCCTTCACCATTTGCAGGAGTGGGCAAACTCAGAGGAATATCGTCAGATTCGCCGGGGCAATTACCAACGTTCCCCTGTACAGGGCGCGGTGAATGTCCCATCAGAAACAGCCGTTAATGAGGTGGATGCGCTACAGCGTCAAATTGAGGAATTGCAAGAACAAATTAACCGTCTCCGGTCTGAATCCGAAGATCCTTAGCGGTTGAGAGCAAGTTCCCCAAGCGTATGTATTTTCAAGGATTGCTATGGGCAGTCAAGTCAAGTACTATACACTGCAATTAGCATTGACGCTGGGTGCCATCTACTTTCGCTCTTCACACTCTAAGGAAGGACTCAATAGTCCTAATTAATGGAATGGTCAGGGACATTCTATCAGATGGATATCAGGCCGAGTTTCGTGTCATTTCCAACCAGTCAGATCGAGATATGATCTATCGTTTTTTGGTGGACATTGTTCAGCAATGGCCCCCAGAAGCCGTTCTGCAAGAATTTAAGCAGTTATTTATTTATTACAGTCCTAACGCTGTTAATACCAACGCGATCAAAGCGCTTTCAGACATTATCTTTGCAAATGATGAAGAAGAATTTAAAAACACTCTAAAGCGCTCTTGTTATATTCTCATCAATAATTGGGAGACGACACGAAGCTATAAAGCAATTAAAGAATTAGTTTTAGTATTTAGCGATTTAAATATTAGCAAGTCAACCTTATCTCCAAGCTTAAGTAAGTTGAGAATTTGGCTTGTAAATTTTATTAAAAGCCAAGACTATCAAGATTTAAAGATATTTGCCGCTAGATACGATGAACATGAAGCAACCCATTGGAGCCATCGTTATACTTCTTATCTGTTAGTTCCTCAATATGCGAATCTCTCAAACCCCGTCGAACAGCGGGAAGCTGCCAGAGCATTGTCGCAAGAACTGAAAGATCGCTTTAAGTTTGAGCTAGCAATGTATACCACGCGATCGCAGTCGGCGATGCCTAGAGAAATTTTGCCTAAAAACCCGACTGGCTTGGGGGATGAGGTACTGCGTCTGATCAAGACAATTGTTGCGAAACGGGGGCCATTTAGCTATACAAATCTGGCAAATATTTTTCTCCAACAAACTCAAGGACTTCCCTACAAAAACTTTAAACATAGTCTACAAAAATATTTAATTTTTTCTGTGGAAAATAGAAAATTTGTAGAGGTCTTGAAAACAAAATTAGAAGAAAAGCTAGATGTTGTATATGAAAATCATCATGAAGAGACGCTGGATGATGCCCTGTTGTTAAGAACCTGTAATCGGGTGATCGAATATTTAACGACTGAAAATCATCGGGAACCTTCGCCTCTATTTATTTTATTGATGTCGCAAGGGCATCCTTTGACTTTAGTAATCGTACTGCTGAAAATTTTATTAATTTGTAAAAATGTTCGCACCCATTTAGAAACTTGCATTGCTGAGTTAATCAAATACTATATGCACTATCCAGAAGAGGATTGCAAGTGGGTAGTGAATTTCTTTGAAATATTTCATATAACCTTCGCTATCTATGGTGAAAACGTTCAATACAATTTGATCAAGATGAACGGAAATGGCACGAAGAAGCTGCCTAACGGGACGGCACAGATGTATCGAGTTTTTTCTCAACTGAAGTTAGATAGCGATATAAAAGCTGCAACTTCTGCGATCGCAGAGGCGATGTCAGATCAAGTTGCAGAGGATTAGGTTTCTGGCTACCCGTTGAAAGCGGGACAGGGGAACCCCACCCTTAATCCCTCCCCGGTTTTCGGTGAGGGGAACCTGGATTGAGGGGGAATAAAGTTGTCATAGCTGTAGTTGATAGCCCTTTTAGCGATCCTTCAGCTCGCTCAAAGTTGCCAATCCAGCAGCGGCGGCTTCCGCTAAAATACTCACCAAGCGGAATAGGGCGACGACGCTGAGGAGAATGGCGGCAGAAAAATGTTGACCGAATAGAGCGATCGCTGTCGCTTCAAATACCCCGATTCCCCCAGGTGCGCCGGGAACAATCAAACCCAACAGCCATGACAAACTAAACCCACTCAGCAGCATCGGGATTTGATTGGGATTCACTGGTGTCAGCGCTAGCATGGCAAACAAAAACCCCGCGCCACGCAGTAACAAAAAGCCAATTTCTCCCAACAAAGGAAATAGAGGATATCGCTCAAGTCGAAAAGAAGCTTCTGTCGCTTCTGTGGGGGGTGGAGAAGCTGAAGCAGAGATAGCATTTTCTTCTCCCCCGCGCCCCTGCGCCCCTGCACCTCTTGCTTTCTTTCCCTTCAATTTACTTGCCAACTGCATCAGCCGGTTCAAAATTCGGGGATGAACGCCCAGCAAAACTACACCCAAACCAAGAAGTTGTAAGGTTCTCGTCTGGGTATTCTGAGGGACACCTGCCCAACCAAACTGGCTACCTGCTAAGGCAACTAATAAAGCGGCAGCCGCCATCAGCAGGGGTTCGAGTAACACGCTGAGAGTCGCGGCACCGAAAGAACCCCCGTGGGATGTCACCGCCACGATGCGCCCGTAGTAGTGCCAGACATTCCCTGGTAAATACTTGGCAAGGTTGGTTTTCAGGTAAACTTGGAGCGCCCATCGAGGCTGAACGGGTTGCCGGAACGATTGCAAAATCCAACTCCAGACGAATCCAGACCAAGTATGAGCCAGTAAAGTGATCAAAAAGGCGATCGCTAGATTTGTCCATCCCGCACCAGTCATTCGGATGGCTGCGACTTCCCGCCAATTGTCTTTGAGAGCTTTTGCCAAAAAAAATAGCGTCCCGCCGAGAATCACCCAGCGCAAGTACGGCTTCAGGGATGACCAAATTTTTTTCATGACCTTTCACACTGGGTAGCGAGTTGAGGCAAATACCTCATCCTAGAGTATGAGAATACCAAAGTGAGAACGGTAGCGAGTCTGTAACTTTTGCCAGAGGGAGCGATCGCTCTTCTGTTTCTACACTTTGCAGACATTCGCGAACAATTTCCCAGCCAAGCTTCGCACATCTGGGATACGGATAACGATCCGCTACCTGATGGTGAGGCAAGTTTGATGTGAGCGATCGCGTTTGAGGCAGCGATGCCCAGACCCATCTGATGCTGAAAGATTGAGAAAAATCAGCCAAGTTCTAGGCTGAGCGATGTTTTTAGCTGGCATGGTCGCGAACCAACCAATATCACCGTAGTTTTGCTTATTTTTTGGGAATCTCTCTACGGTTAGAGAGAGGTTGCTTTTAGTTGCAACCAGAATGTGACCTGCGCTAGAGGTAGGAACACTGTAGCTTTTGTATTGTTTATGACAGTTCGTAAAAATCTTGGGAGTAGTGTGTGAAACACTTAACTGCTTTCTTTAAAAAACTACGGTTACGTCAAATATTGACCGTTTTTTTGGCAGGCGCGTTGCTAATTGTTACCAGCGCTTGTAACAATGGCGATTCTTTAGGGGCACGTCCACAAAATCCCCCCGTGCAAATGGGAGGGAACAACAATCCCCACAGCAATGGTGGAGATGGCTACACGAATTACAAAATGTCTACCGATCCTAACGTCAGCAAAACAGCGAATCCACGCGATCGCGCTGACTTGCAGATCCTGTCCAATCAGTTAATTGCTACCAGCGATTCTGAAATCCTCTACCCGGGTGCTGAGACACCAGCAGGTCGAGCCGCAAAGGAAAAAGAATTGCCCATAAAAACTTCAGAGGATTTTGAAGTCTCTGGAGCTGGAGGTCGTCAACCTATAATCAATCGCAGCGATCCTAATGCCAAGATATTAGAAAGTATCGGTGAAGAGTTCAAAGAGGCTTCCAGCTTCATCAAAGATAAATCAGATGAAGCCGGTCAGAGACCTGAAATGCAAAGCAACCCTGCTTTGCACAAATAAGCAAATAATTGAGATTTTCGATTGGCAGTCAATCGAAAATCTCGGATTGCAATGCTAACCAAAACAACCATTGACTCGTACAGAAAAAGGAGTTTTTTTGATGAACAGCGTAATTAATTGGTTGAAAAAAATCAACTTGGGCAAAATCCTGACCGTGTTTTTGTCCGCCACGATCATTTTTGTTACCACCGCTTGTAATGGTGGGGCACAAGCGAAGACCGCCGACCAAATTAGGGAGGACGTTCCTACAGGTGCCTTAACCAATGAGTATAAAGGTGGGATGAACGACTATAGCGATACCGATCCCAGAAGAGACACCTCAGGCGTAGCAGCTAAGGCAAAAGGCCTAATTGACAATGCTGAGCGCCACGTAATTGACGAGACCGATGACGTAGGTACAAACACCAAGCGGATTCTGGATAAGAAGGGCGAAAACGCTAAACAGTTCGGTGAGAATGTCAAGCAAAATACCGACGCAATTGGCGACAAAGCGCAAAAATCGGCTAGTGATTTCGCTAAGGGAACAAAGCAGGGAATTGAAAATCTCAAGGGCAATACTCAGGATGCAACCAAAGACCTGGGTAAAGGAACGCAGCAGGCAGCTGACAATGTCCAGGAAAATAGTAAATATGCAGGCAGAAATGTAATTGAGAGTGCTAAGCGGGCAGCAGATAAGGCTGCTGATGCGATTGATTAGCAGCGTCTGGAATTAAATAAACACCAGACTCAATCAATGATTCTAGGGGCGGGATAATCCTGCCCCTATTTGCTTTTGTATCCCTATAGCGGTTCTAACTTGAGTGCTATATCACTCGGAACCTCACTCCCAGCCCCTCTCCGTGAACGGAGAGGGGAGAATATTGAACCCCTCTAGTTGAAGTGAAGGGAAGGTCGAGGGGCAAGGGTGGGGTTAAACCGTACTGCATCGAATAGAGAATTGTGATAGTACCCTGTCAGGGTTTCTCCGGGAGAATCCTTTCGGAGAAACCGGATCAAAAATACATAACCTCAGCCTGACTAAAGATATAGCCGAATAGAACACACACTCTCGGCTATTGAAATGAAAAAATTTCTAACCGTTGTGCTGTCTCCAACTGAGGTGGCGAAGCAGCTGGCATCTGACTGTCCTGGCTATAGCGCAGCAACCCATGAAAGTATTGCTCTGTGGCTGGTGGGAGAGGAAGGAGAGCGTTTTGAAACGTTTAACGCAACTCAGAGGGTAATTGCCTTGCAAGCGATGGATTATCGCTATCGCATTTTACGGCAACGCTACTTAGGCGTGGCACCAGAGCGTGCTTATTGCAACTTGACGACTCGGCTGGGGAGTTTAGTATTGCTGAAGAATAAAATTCGGACTTGGGTGGCGCTATCGCGCGATCGCTCGGCAACGGTTGTCGATGTGTTGCAAGAAGTCATTCAGGAATTATTGCATCGCGATCGCTACATTCAACAGCAAATTGCCTGGATTAGCAAATGTACTTCAGACGCTCGCTTAGGCAACTCTCTACTGATGAGCAGCATCGAAGAATACTGTCTCAGACCAATTCGCAACCAGCCACTTTTAGTTTATAGATTTTTTAACTATCTACGTCGTTCCCGGCGGGGAGGGATGACTCATATCCCCGATGGTGAACTGGTGCGACTGATTTCTGAGGAAGTGGTGTCCCACGAGACAAACAATCCGGTTAGTTTCCTCGATATCCACGCAGTTGCCGAGTATCAAGAGAATCAAGCAATTGAAGAACAAATGTTTCTGCGGACAACCGTAAAGCAGGAGTTTTACAACTATTTAGCCGAAAATGTCAGTCGAGAAGCAGCGGTTTGGCTGGAACTTTACCTCGCTGGCAATTCTCAACAAGCGATCGCTCGCGCCTTGAATTTGCGGACTAGGGAAGTCTATCGTCTGCGGGAAAAAGTCAGTTACCATGCAATTCGCATTTTTGCTCGAAAAACAAAGCCGGAGCTGGTCGCAAGCTGGCTAAAACCCGCCGCAGCGCGTAGAACGTCTGAGCAAGTTGTGGCGATAGGAATGGAAAAGTAGCCGAGTGAAGTTTGGGGAAAAGCGGGAATTTCTTGAAGATGTCACTCGCTTTGTTTAAAGTTATCCTTATCGTTTTTAGCCGTTCAATCAGCTCCCCCGAACTTGCCTCAATTGACTTTGATCGGCATCCTGGTTTACGCGAGGCAAGGATGAGGAATTTCAGAGTCGCTTTGCATTTGCACAATTGAGTGAAATAACGATGGGTACGGCATCGAGATACTGGCTTTTGATGAGAATTGATAGTTTCGGCAAGTGTCGAACTGAAGAAGTTGAGTCGGCAAAAGCCTTTTTCTTGACTCAATTTCCCGAACTCTCTGACCGAGAGGATATGCCAGACCGGGAAATTCAACGCCAACTCATGCAGTGGTTCCAGAACGATGACACTCGCCGTCAGATGGCTGAGGTGTGTCTGCGCTGCTTTATCTCTCATCAAATTCAAGAATTTTGCTTAGAACTAGAGCAGAAGTTTGGCAAAAACCATGACTTCACCAGTATGGAGCTGTTGCCGTTGGTACTCGATAGCACTTTGCGTTCTCCGCGTCAGGAAATGGATGAAAGCCGGACAAACTATCCATCTGTAACCGCTCGAATTTTGCAAACCTTTGACCCGGATAAGAGTAAATTATCGACTTGGACGGTCAGGATGGTAAAAAGCGATCGCTTCCTCAAACGATTCTTACTCGAACACGGAATTGAGCAAGTGACTGACTGGATGATTCTGAGTTACATGAACCCCGGACGATTACAGCGAGTTTTATTAGAGTTTGACCGGACACCAGCAGAAATCAACCAAGCACTTCAGCTACTTGATAGCTACCATCAGATTTATCGCACCCAACTTTTGCAGCACCGCAAGGCTGGAGAGAAAAGCCGATATCCAGACCCAACCGCCTCGCAATTGCGTCAAATGGCTGAACAATTGTCAACCACTCGGACAATATTTCCCGAACAAATCTTAAGAGAATTGCAAGAACTCGCGCAGTTGCTCAGAGCCGAACGCCTCCGGACTCGCAAAGGCTTACCGTTAGATAATTCAGGAAATTCTGCGGAAAGAAATAGAGCATCCAGTGAGGATGATTCTAATGAGCAATCAGAGTTTTTAGCAGGTTATCACCAGCAATTTAATACCTGTTTATCTCAGTCCGTCAAGCAGGTCATTCAAGCTCGCTTTATCTATTTGCAATCCAAGAAAAATCAGAAAGCGCAAAACTTCCTCAAGGCACTTCATTTATTTCACTGTCAGGGAGTTCCCATGAAAGAAATTGCTCCCCAACTCGGCTTAAAAGACCAGCCTCAAGTAAGCCGCCTGCTGGAACTCAAAAACTTACGCAGCGATATTGGACGCCGAACCTTATTGTGCTTGAGAGCTTGCGTTTTAAAGTTAGCTCAATGTTACGTTAATCCCGTGCAGCTCCAAGATTTGGAGTCAAAAGTCCAATTCATTTTAGATAAAGAGATTTCTACAGAGATTGAGAAGGCGAAAAAAGAATCTCACATAGGACACAACCGAGTGATGAACAGTCAACTAGCGGCAACGATTTGTAACCATCTGAATAGTCAGAAAGAAGAACGAGCATGAATTACTTAACAGATTTGACAGATGATTGGGTCGAACTTGAAGAATTGCCAGAAACAATTCCCTTAGAATCGGAGCAGCTTGACCAAGCTGTACAATTGAGCAACCAAGTAGGGAATGAAGACCGAAAATGGCAAATTTATCTTCAAGCTTTAAGTTTATTTAGTTTTGAAGAATGGCTGCGGAAACGAGAACCGGAGATTTATCTAGATAAAGAACATTCTTCAGTTTTACAACCTCAGTATGCTAATGCAGTTGATGCCGTTTTTAATTTGAGAATTGGCGAATTTAAAGTTTGTTTAATTCCTACCATCACCTTAACCGATAAAGAACTTACTATCCCTAGAGCCGTAGTAGATTTACCAGAATTTGCAGCTCATTTTTATGTATTTATTGGTATTGAGGAAGAATTGGAAGTTGCAGCAATTAGAGGTTTTCTGCGTCACGATCAAATGATGAATTATTTACCACAATTAGAACCCGAAGCTGATTGGAATTATCAGATTCCGATTGCTTGGTTTAATGGCGAACCTAATGAACTATTGCTTTATTTGCAATGTTTAATTTCATCAGCAATTCCTTTACCTGAAATCCCAACGAATCGTCAGAATACCCTAGCTCGAATGCAGTCGACCCTATTAACATTATTACCCCAACTGCGTAACCGTCCTTTGTGGCAAGTCTTGACGTGGGAGCAGGGAGCAGCAGTCCTAACGACACCGGATTTACTTAATTGGCTCTACCAGCCGCTAACTGAGAATACAGCAACTGTTACCAATCATCTATCAGAGCTGCTCCAAATCTTGACTCAGCAAGCGGTAAATGTCAGGAACTGGTTACGCAACCAAATGGATGAAGTAATGCAAGAATTGTCCTGGGAAGCCTTGCCAGCACCGTCTCCTTTGCGCGGAACTGAGCCACTAAGAGAGTTGCCAGCATCATTCTCCCTTCGCAGAAACGAACAAAACCCATCTCAAGAATTAGATGAAATTTTGATAGAAATTAGTCGCAATAATCAGTTAGAGATTCCAGCCAATACGGGTCGTGCTTACCGAGACTTAACCCTAGGAAATCGGGTGCGGCTGTATGCTGTTACCTGGTCTTTCCCGGATGATGATGGCTGGACGTTATTGCTGATATTGAAGGCGATTTCTGGAAATGAACCTGACGATGAGATGACTTTGCGAGTAAGCGATCGCGTGGAAGTTTTGGCAGAAGATACACTGCACTTAGATGGGGACGAGGACTATATTTTTACTCAAGTGGCGGGGACTTATCAAGATAAATTTCTCGCAACCATTACCTCGGAAACTGGGGAATTCCAAACTTTGCCGCCGTTTGAATTTATTTTATAGCTTCTCGAAAATCATCAGAGGCAGGACAACTCCGACCTCCGCAAAATCCAAAATCCAAAATTAAATGATGGATAGAATAGTTTTTAAGCTTAGGGTTAAGCAAGTTGGCACTGTTTGCGACTTTGAGTTGTCTTGGGGGAAAGGAAAAATACTCTCTGTAGAGCTGAATTATCCCCTCTCGCTGACCAGGAGTTACGAACAGTGGCAAAGCGCCTATCTCAACTACTATAGGCGGCTGCGAGGGCACAAGGTCATCAGCGGTAAAGGCACTCTCCCAGTTGATCGACATCGCGAACTGGTGAATGCAGAGGTTCAGCTAGGGGAAGAATTTCAACACTGGTTGCTCACTCCTGAATTAGTTAGTATTCGCCGCGAGATTGTCAAGGCGGCTCATAAACCGGAACATCATACGGTTGAGGTGTTCCTGACTTGCACTCCTCTAGAACTGGCGCGATTACCGTGGGAAATTTGGGAAATTGGGACGGATTTGGGTGCTACTCAACAAATACGCATTGCTCGCACTCCCGCCAATATTCTGAATGAACCCGTTCGTCCGATTCGCCGTAAAGCTAGGGTTTTAGCGATTTTAGGGGATGACACTGGCTTGAATTTGGAAGCTGATCGAGAAGCACTGCGATCGCTTGATCGTGTTGCAGATATCCAGTTGATTGGTTGGAAACGGAACCAGGGGAAAGCTGAACTGAATATCCCTAAGAGTATAGAGGCTCGATTTTTTGATGCTGATGCACTCAAAATGGAGATCCTCAAAGCGATCGCATCTGAGCCAGGTTGGGATATCTTATTTTTTGCCGGACACAGTAATGAAACTGTCCTGACGGGTGGAGAATTAGGCATTGCACCACACACCTCAATCTCGATTTGGGAAATTGAAGAGTCACTGAAACAGGCGAAAAAACGGGGACTTCAGTTTGCAATTTTCAACTCGTGTAGTGGCATGAATATTGCCGAATCCTTGATTAACTTGGGATTGAGCCAGGTAGCAGTAATGCGGGAACCGATTCACAATCAGGTAGCACAAGAATTTTTGGTGCAGTTTCTCGCCAGTTTGACTCAATACAAGGATGTTCATTCAGCTTTGCTGGAGGCAAGTTTATTTCTTAAACAACAGGAAAAGCATCTTTCCTACCCTTCTGCTTACCTGGTTCCCTCCCTATTTCGGCATCCAGAAGCCGAGCTGTTTTGCATTAAACCTTTTGGCTTTTTTGACACACTAAACCGCTGGTTGCCAACGAAAAAAGAAGCCTGTTGGCTAGGCGCTATCCTGTTTTTAAGTTTATTACCGCCCGTACAAAACTTATTATTAGAACCGCGCATTTTACTTCAGGCTGTCTATCGCCAATTCACCTTTCAAGTGCCAGCCAAAGGAAGTTCACCCGTTCGACTTATCCAAATTGATGAGGAATCTCTAAAGGCTGATGCGGATAAAATTAAACAAATTTACCCTATCGATTATCGTTATGTAGCATTACTTTTGAATCGGGTTTCTAAATTAGAAGCTAAAACTATTGGTATTGATTATATCTTAGATGATAGAAAACAACCAAATAACAGTTTAAAACTTAAGGAATCTGTACAGAATATTGTTAATAAAAATACTTGGTTGGTATTTGGTTCTGGAGAGGGAGAATCCACTCCTAGGTCAGGGGTAAGCAAGGATATTGCCAACCTTAATTGGAGTTTGGAAGGGGATATCATGTTCTTCCCTTGGTATGTTGAACTTTTGCCAGCAGAACCCAAAAGTTCACAGATGTATCCTTTTGCTTATCTCTTAGCTATAGCGTATGTGTTGAATCAAGAATTACCACTGAATTTACCGCAACCCAATTTGCAGGCTCGAACGAATTTTAATTTATCAGTGATTAACTATTTAAATCTGATAAGCCAATCCAACCAGAAAATAGCTTTTTTACAAGAAATCCGCCTTCATTCACTTACCCGCTTTTCTCAAAATTTTATTCAAGCGTGGTTCCATCCAATTATTGACTTTTCTATTCCCCCCGAATCTGCCTACGAACGCATTTCTGCCTGTAAGTTACTAGGAGATTGCCTAGGAGAAGGAAAAGTACCAGACACCTTTAAGAATGAAGTGGTGTTGATTACTCCAGGTGGATATAAAGGAGCCGGGTTAGAAGGAGAAAATGAAGATAATTATGCGATTCCTTTAGCTGTCGGTTTCTGGCGCGGTTGGGAGGAGGAAAATTTCCCTGGCGGTGAAGCTCATGCTTATATGCTTCATCATTTATTAACGCGGCGATTGGTGATACCTATCCCCGATTTATGGATGATTTTACTTTCAGGATTGCTGGGGAAAGGCGTAACGCTGATGTTACAGGATAATCTTCATCAACGGCAACGCTGGGTAATAAAGTTAGGAACGGCTACAACCATTTATATCATCGCCTCCTTGCAAATCTATATATCGGCGGCGATGTTATTACCTTGGTTTTTACCAACAGTTTTGTTTTGGAATTATATTCGTTTAGCATTCAGGGAAAAGTCTCATGTTTAACTTAAAAAAACTCCAATCCATTTTGTTAATATCTGCCTTGATTACAACTTCTTCCTCAGTGCCTCTACAAGCGGCAATCAGACAACAACCGCATCCCGTCCTAACAGAAAGCAATGAGACATATCTAGCTTTATCGTGGGGTGATATCTGGAAGAAATTACGTCGTAAAAGGAAAGGAGGGGGCGGGAGAGGAGGAGCGATTTGCGCGATCGCTCCCGCTAAACTGGTAGACGCAGATTCGCTTCATTCAAAACAAGGGGAAATCCTTGAGATTTGGAGCGATCGCCCTCTGTTTCTCTGGAATATCCCAGGTGGAACGGTAACGCGAATTGAGCTATCTCGTCAGGGGGATAAAGAGGCATTCTGGAACCGACCAATTAAAGGAGAGACAAGGGCGGTTTATGATGGGGAACCATTGCAACCTGGACAGTCTTATGTATGGAAATTGTCTGCTTCAGAGCCGTACCCAATTGAAACCAGCGTCATGTTTCAAGTGATGGAACCGGAAAGACGCGATCGCATTTCAGCCGAATTGATCTCAATAGCACTCGTACAGCAGCTTAAAGACCCATCACCAGAGGCTTTGGCAATGGAGAAAGCCTACTATTTTGCCGAACGCGAACTCTGGTCAGATGCGCTGCGGGAACTCTATTCGGTGCCAAATCCCTCAGCAGAATTAAGGAATGCGATCGCGCTTCTTCAAGCTCATAATTTCTGTGCAGAAGATGAGCCAAACGTTTCTGCATCTCGATAGGCTACTGCTGGGGTTTTTGCATAAGTTCCCCTTGCCCAAGGATATTATATGTAAGCGGACAATATCTTAAACGCTGCGATCGCACTCCTACAGCTATGGAATTAAAAAGATTTTTCTTGCTTGCGTCTAGCACAGTTCTACTGACTGGGTTGCAGACTTGTTGGCTGAATTTTCCGGTGACATTTAGTGGATCTGCGGTGATGGCGCAGACGGTTGAGGAGAGGAAGGCGCAAGCAGATAAACTTTATCAGCAAGGTAATCAGCAGTATAAGACTAGCCAATTTCAGGAAGCATTACAGTCTTTTCAAGAAGCGCTCTTAATTTATCGGGAACTAAAAGATACCAAAGGCGAAGCATTAACCGTGAACTACATCGGGTTAATTTATCGCAGTCTCAGCCAATATCCAGAAGCCCTGAAATTTTATCGGCAAGGTTTAGAGATTTTCAGAAAACTCGGCGATCGCTGGAACGAAGGAACTGCACTTAACAACATTGGCTCAGTTTATAGAAGCTCAGATCAATATGCTCAAGCACGAGATTTCTTTCAGCAAGCCTTATCTATTCGTCGAAAAGTTCAGGATCGCGAAGGCGAAGGGGTAACTCTTAGTAACCTTGGAACGATTTATCATGGTTTGGGTCAATATTCTCAAGCATTGGAATTATACGAGCAAGCCTTAGTTATTCGTAGAGAAGTTGGTGATTTTCAAGGTGAAGTAGTAACCCTCCTTAGCTTGGGAGTTATCTATTATGATTTAGGTCAATATAATCAAGCACTGGAAACTTATCAGCAAGCTTTGAATGTAAGCAGAAAAATTAATAACAAAAATGGAGAAGCTCTTGTTCTGAATTCAATGGGAACAGTTTATATGAGCCAGGGTGACTATTCCAAAGCATTAAATTTGTATCAGCAAGCTTTAATTATTGCTAGAAAAATTGGCGTGACTGGTCTGGAAGCAGCGCTACTCAACAATATTGCCGAATTTTATAGATATCAAGGTCAATATTCGCAAGCATTAGATTTTTATCAGCAATCTCTAGTTATATATAGGAAAATTGGCAGCTTTGGTGGTGAAGAAACAGCTATTAACAACATGGGTAAAACTTATGATAATCAAGGTGATTATTCCCAAGCGCTGAAACTTTTTCAACAAGCTTTAACTATTTCCAGGAAAATAGAGAATTATCCAGGTGAAGGACGAATTCTGAGAAATATGGGTAGTAACCTCTATCAATCTGGGAAGCTAGCGGAAGCTACAGAAACCCTAACTGCTGGAATTAAGGCTTTAGAGTCTCTACGGTCAGGATTGAGTGATAGCAATAAAGTATCAATTTTTGAAACCCAGGCTAGTATCTACCGTCTACTCCAACAAGTTTTTATTGCCCAAAATAACATTAATGATGCTTTAGAAATTGCTGAACGAGGGCGTGCAAGAGCATTTGTGGAGCTATTGGTAAAGAGATTATCTTCAGAAACTAGAGGTAACGTTACTTCCCCACCACCACCAAATATTGCCCAAATTACACAAATTGCCAAAGCTCAAAATGCGACTCTCGTTCAATATTCAATTATTGATGATGACTTTAAAAGTCAAAATAAATCGCAAGTCAAGCAAACAGACCTTTACATTTGGGTGATTAAACCTACAGGCGAAGTAACCTTCCGCAAAGTTGACCTAAAACCATTGCAGCAAAAAAATACCTCTTTAAAAGACCTTGTTAGCTCTAGCCGTGACTCAATCGGAGTAGACGATCGCAGTATTTTTAAAGCAGAAGTTGTAAATCCAGGTAATCAAGAAAACTCAGCCAAAAGCTTACAGCAACTTCATCAACTATTAATTTCGCCCATCGCCGACCTTCTGCCCACCGACCAAAATCAGCGTGTAATTTTTGTCCCGCAAGGTGAATTATTTGTAGTTCCCTTCGCCGCACTGCAAGATAAAGATGGCAAATACTTAATTGAAAAACATACAATTTTGTCCGCACCTTCAATTCAGGTACTAGAACTAACACGCGCCTCACGGGAAAAGGTGAAGCAAGCATCCGCCAAAGATGCCATCATCATAGGAAATCCCACCATGCCCAGCGTAGCGCCTAAAATTGGAGAAAAGCCGCAACAGCTAGCTTCCTTACCAGGAGCAAAACGAGAAGCCGAAGAGATTGCTCCTTTATTGAACACCAACGCCCTTACTGGCAATGCAGCCACCAAAACTGCTGTTTTATCACGAATATCTCAAGCTAGAATTGTGCATCTGGCAACCCACGGCTTATTTGATGATTTCCAGGGATTGCAAAGCGCGATCGCACTCGCACCCACTAGCAGCGATCGCGGTCTACTCACTGCCGAAGAAATCCTTAATCTGAAACTAAATGCAGATTTAGTTGTCCTGAGTGCTTGCAACACCGGACGCGGGCGCATCACGGGTGATGGGGTAATTGGACTATCCCGCTCTTTGTTTATCGCCGGTACTCCCAGCGTTGTTGTCTCCCTGTGGGCTGTCCCCGATGCTCCCACGGCTGAATTAATGACCGAGTTTTATACTAATCTTTACCAAAAGAAACTTGATAAAGCCCAATCCTTGCGCCAAGCAATGCTCAAGATGATGGAAACACATCGCGATAATCCTAGAGCTTGGGCAGCTTTTACCTTAATTGGTGAAGCTGAGTAGGAGCATCGGTTGAGTAATCAGAATTTACGTGTAGGGAGAAGCATATCCTTTCCAAAGGGTATACTTCGCCCCTACTTAAATATTCCCGAATAGGATACTAGGAGGAATTAGTAATGTCCCGTATTTCTCGCCGTCATTTCTTACAATTCGCTGGCTCAACTATAACTACTTTGGGATTGAGCCAGTTAGATATTATCAACAAAGGAAATCGCTACGCTCAAGTTCTGGCGCAAAATACCTCCCGCAAGCTTGCTCTTTTAGTGGGAATTAATGATTATCCAGCCAACGATCGCTTTCTTGGAAATCTGGAAGGATGCGTTACTGATGTTGCTTTGCAAGAAGAACTCTTGGTTCATCGTTTTGGTTTTAATCCCAGTGATATTGTCAAGTTGACGAGCAATCAAGCTCCCGCTCAACAGCCGACTCGCAACAATATTTTGACAGCGTTTGAAGAACACTTAATTAAACAAGCTAAACCGGGAGATGTGGTTGTTTTCCATTTTTCCGGTCACGGTTCTCGATTGCGCGACCCTAATCCTATCCAAGGTTGTTCTAATCAGGCATTCAATGATGAATTTAATAGCACTTTAGTCGTTGCCGATGAAGGACAAAAAGGTTTAGCACCGGACATCATGGGACGCACATTGTTTTTGTTGATGTCGGCTTTAAACACAGAAAATGTCACAGTCGTACTAGATAGTTGTCACTCTGGCGGCGGTACTCGTGGTAACTTTCGAGTGCGTTCTGTACCCGGCGATAAACTCAATCCCAGTCCTGAAGAAATCGCTTATCAAAAAGGCTGGATGGAACGGCTGCAACTGTCCGAATCCGAACTGGCTCGTCGGCGCTGTGCAGGTGTTGCAAAAGGGGTTGTTTTTGCCTCTGCTCAACGAGAAGAAGAAGCTTTAGATGCTGAGTTCGATGGCTTTTCTGCTGGTGCGTTTACTTACCTGATGACGCAGTATCTCTGGCAAAAAACCGATACGGTGGGAAGCGCGATCGCTCAAATCACTAATAGCATAAATTCACTTTCTAGTCAAGTTCCTTTAGCAGATGGCGACCCCAAAAAACCAGTTTATTTCATCAACAAACAACTCCCTCCGACTGATGCCGTAATTACCAAAGTAGAAGGCGATAAGGCAACTTTGTGGTTGGGAGGAGTAGACTCTGAAAGTCTAGAAGCTTTCCAACCCGGTGCTACATTCGCAATTGTCGATGACAAAGGGCAAACATCGGGAAAATTGCAATTAATCTCTCCCCGTACCGGCTTAAGGGGAGAAGCGAAACTGGTAGACAAAGCAACCAATACATCTCTAAAACCAGGGACGCTGCTGCAAGAAGCGAGTCGGGTTGTGCCAGCAGATTTGAAGTTAAGCATTGGTCTCGATCCGTCTTTAGCTGGAGAGACGAACGCGGCTAAACAGGAACTCTCCGCGATTAATCGCATTGCAGCGGTGCCTGCACAACCGGGAAATGTCCCCTATCCGGGAGGGGTGCAGTACATCTTCAGTCGGATGACGGCAGATTATCAGCAAAAACTGCAAAAGCAAGGGGCAAATCTTCCAGCCGTCGGCAGTATTGGTTTATTTACCGAAGGACTGGAACTGGTGCCGAAATCCTTTGGCGAACCAGGGGAATCGGTAACGGCAGCGGTGGAGCGTCTGGCAGCTAAACTCAAATCTCTGTTAGCAGTTCGGATTATTAAAAAGACTTTGAATGCCGATTCTTCGCAGCTTTCTGTAGAAGTTTCGATGAACTTGGTAGAACAACCCAATCAAACCCTTGCTAGAACTTCCAGTCGAGGTAGAAACACTCGTCAGGAGTTGGAACAAACTTATGCTAATCAGTTACCAGTGAATAAACTATTTCAGTTTCGAGTTACCAATCACGAGTCTAGCGACCTCTATCTGACAACTCTACTGATTGACTCGACTGGGGGATTAGTGGTGGTGTTTCCCTATCAGTGGCCTGCGTCAAATGAGACGATGAAATTACGACCCAATCAAACGCAACTAATTGGCGACCCGCAACAGATGAAATTGAGAGCGATCGCAACCGGAACAGGAGAAGCGCTGGTAATTGTCAGCCGTTCACCCCTAGAAAGAGCTGTCAAGACATTAGCATCTCTCGCCGCTGAACTAAATCAAGATAGAGGAACGTTGGAGTTAAAAGAGCCAGTTGAGGTGATGGGCGATTTACTTGATGATTTGAGTAGCGATCGCGGTGGAATCGCTGTAGAAGCCATACCCATGAACACTTCAGAGATGGCTACTTTGTCAATCGCCTTTCAGGTAAGCGATTAGCGACTCACGGATTTAGAAGGAAAGAAAAAAGCATCTGAAACCGCTGTTGAGCAATTTCATCCTCAACTGAGGCAAGGAAATTGTCAAAATATTTACGAACAGCGCACTCTTCGGAATCTTTGGGAAGAAGTTGAGTGAATTTTTACATAACCTCCCAAGATGGGAGATATATATAAGCAGTTCGCTAACCCACTGCTAGAGAATTCTGCTATGAATTATCATCTGCGTCGCCTTAGCGTTGTTACTGCAACCTTGCTCATCTCGTTGAGTTGTCCGTTACAAGTGGTAGGGCTTACTTGGGGAAGCAATACGGTTTTGGCGCAGGCGCAGACAACAGAACAACGCGATGATGAGGCGTTACGGTTGAGCGAATTAGGTTTTCAGCAATTCAATAAAGGTCAGTTTCGAGAAGCATTGAATACGTTTCAAACTGTTTTAGTTATTACCAAAGCAATTGGCAACAAGGCGATGGAAGGTAATACGCTCAACAATATTGGAGAAGCTTACCGCAACTTGGGACAGTACCCTCAAGCTTTGGAGAATTATCAACAAGCCTTAGTCATTGCCAAACAAATTGGTAACAAGGCAGGAGAAGGTACTACGCTCAACAATATTGGGTTAGTTTACAACAACCTGGGACAGTACCCAAAAGACTTGGAGAATTATCAACAAGCCTTAGCCATTGCCAAACAAATTGGTGACAAGGCAATGGAAGGTACTACGCTCAACAATATTGGGACAGTTTACAACAATCTAGGACAATACCCTCAAGCTTTGGAGAATTATCAACAAGCCTTAGCCATTGCCAAACAAATTGGTGACAAGGCAACAGAAGGTACTACGCTCAACAATATTGGAGAAGCTTACCGCAATCTGGGACAATACCCTCAAGCTTTGGAGTATTATCAACAAGCTTTAGCTATCCAAAAACAAATTGGTGACAAGGCAGCAGAAGGTACTACGCTCAACAATATTGGGTTAGTTTACAACAACCTGGGACAATACCCTCAAGCTTTAAAGAATTATCAACAAGCCTTAGCTATTCACAAACAAATTGGCAACAAGGTGATGGAAGGTAATACGCTCATCAATATTGGAGAAGCTTACCGCAATCTGGGACAGTACCCTCAAGCTTTGGAGAATTATCAACAAGCCTTAGCCATTGCCAAACAAATTGGTTACAAGGCAGCAGAAGGTACTGCGCTCACTGGTCTTGGGTTAGTTTACAACAACCTGGGACAATACCCTCAAGCTTTGGAGAATTATCAACAAGCCTTAGCTATTCACAAACAAATTGGCAACAAGGTGATGGAAGGTAATACACTCCATAATATTGGGTTAGTTTACAACGACCTGGGACAATACCATCAAGCTTTAGAGAATTATCAACAAGGCTTAGCCATTGATAAAAAAATTGGTAACAAGGCAGGAGAAGGTGCTACACTCACCAATATTGGATTTGTTTACAATACTCTTGGTCAATATTCTCAAGCCGAAACCACGTTAATTGCAGCAATTGAAGCTTGGGAATCTCTACGACCGCGAAACTTAAAAGATGACCAGAAAATCTCTATTTTTGAACAGCAATCTAATTCATACCGCTTTCTGCAACAAGCTTTAGTTGCTCAGAATAAATTTGACAAAGCACTCTTAATTGCTGAACGTAGTCGCGGCCGTGCTTTAGTAAATTTATTAGATTCCAAGCTATCACAAAACCCCAGCAATCAACCCAATATCACACCCCCAACCCTTCAAGAAATTAAGCAAATTGCCCAAAAACAAAACGCCACACTTGTTCAATATTCAATTCTTTATGACCCGTTTAAATTTCAAGGAAAAGAAGAATGGCAGCAATCAAAAATCTACATCTGGGTCATCAAATCCACAGGTAAGATTGCCTTTAAACAAGTCGATCTAAAAAAAACATCGAATAAATCCTTACAAGACCTCGTTACCACCAGCCGTGATGATATTGGTGTCAGAAGCCGCAGTATCTTTGAAGTAACTCCCACAAATCCTCAACCCGAAAACCCAACCGAAAAATTACAGCAACTCCATAAAATCCTCATCGCACCCATTGCAGACTTGCTACCAAAAGACTCCAATGAGCGAGTCATCTTTATCCCGCAAGAATTCCTATTTCTCGTTCCCTTTCCCGCGCTGCAAGACGAGCAAAGCAAATACTTAATCGAAAAACATACCATCCTCACCGCTCCTGCAATCCAAGTTTTGGACTTAACCCGTAAGCAGAAGCAGAACAGTCAAAGATTAGCTAAGGATGTGCTGGTTGTCGGCAATCCTACCATGCCTAAAATTAAAATTGGGAAATTGGAGGCAAGCTTAGAGCCTCTGCCTGGTGCAGAAAAAGAAGCAATTCAAATTGCTAAATTATTCAATACCAAAGCACTTACAGGTAGCAATGCCACCAAAACGGCGGTAATGCAGAAAATGCAGAAAGCTCGTATCATCCATCTGGCTACCCACGGCTTACTTCATGATTTTAAAGGATTCGGTGTACCGGGAGCGATCGCGCTTGCTCCTTCTGGTAAACCTGACGACGTAGTTGATGGCTTACTTACCGCAGGCGAAATCTTTGACATGAAACTAAGCGCCGATTTAGTGGTTCTCAGCGCTTGCGATACGGGGCGCGGAGACATTACAGGTGATGGTGTGGTTGGCTTATCTCGCTCTTTAATTTCTGCGGGAGTTCCCAGCGTCATGGTCTCGCTGTGGGCAGTTAATGATAATTCTACAGCCTTTTTGATGACAGAATTCTATCGCAATTTACAACAAAATCCTGACAAAGCTGTTGCACTACGTCAAGCAATGCTGACAGCAATGAAACAATATCCCAATCCTAAACAATGGGCGGCTTTCACCCTTATCGGAGAGTCCGAGTAACAGTGCAAAACATTCGACTTTAGACAAATCTGTGCAATATCCAAACTAAGAAAGTCTTGATTATTATCCAGTGGATTAAACTCTCTGCTCTCTTTTGCATAACTTCTCCTCGCTGGGATATATATACAAGCAGTTTGTTAACCTTTAGGAAACATTGTCTATAAATTGTCATTCGTGCCTAACAAAGGTGACTCAAAGGGCATAAGGGTAGTAGCAACGTCAAATACGTAACCAATAACAAAAGATAAAATATTAGGTGAGTAAATGGATAGTCAAATCTTAGGAGCGCACTACCAAATCCACCAGGAATTAGGAAAAAAAGCTGGTCGAAGGACAATTTTGTGTAGCGAACAAGCGACTGGAGAATTAGTGGTTGTCAAGTTACTGACTTTTAACAGTGATTTTGAGTGGGATGATCTCAAACTGTTTGAGCGGGAAGCAGAAGCTTTAAAAAACTTGTCACATCCAGCTATTCCTCGTTACTTAGACTATTTTGAGATAAACGCTTCCGAGCTAAAAGGATTTGCTCTCGTTCAAAGTTATATTCCTGCACAATCTTTGTCACATCATGTCAAAGGAGGTCGAATTTTTACTGAGATAGAAGTTAAAGAAATCGCTAACGCTATCTTAAAAATCTTGATGTACCTACATCGTCAAAATCCGTCATTGATTCACCGAGATATTAAACCCAGTAATATTTTATTGGGCGATAGGTCTGGTAATAGTGTTGGCATTTATCTGGTAGATTTTGGATCGGTGCAAACTGTCGCCGCCCAAGAAGGCGCAACTCGCACAGTAGTGGGAACTTATGGATATATGCCTCCAGAGCAATTTGGTGGACGTACAGTTCCCGCTTCAGATTTATACAGTTTAGGTGCAACGTTAATTTATTTATTAACAGGTGTCCATCCTACAGATTTACCACAGAGAGATTTTCGCATTCAATTCGAGCAAAAAACGAATCTTAGTCTGACTTTTAGTGACTGGTTGCGGCGGATGTGCGAGCCAAACTTAGAAAATCGTTTTAATTCAGCATACCAAGCTCTACAAGCTTTGAATCAAAATCCCAATCTTGTAGCTATCAATCGACCACTTATCAGGAGAATTCAACTTAGAAAAAGTAGCAAATTTCTAGAAATTTTCATGCCGCCAGAACACTTAGATTTTTTTGAGGTTTTGGGAACGTTTATTTTTATTTCATTTGCTATAGGAATTGGAACCCTGTTCTTGTACGCTTTGTTTGCTGAATTCAATATGACTTATCTGCTACCTATAATATTTTTATTAGTGTACTTATATTTCCTTTCATCGTACTTTATTAGTAAAACACTTTATATAAACCAGGAAAAAGTTATTTTTACTAAAGAGTTGTTTGGATTTTTGAAATTTTATTTAGCTCCAGAATCACCGCGAGAGGAAATTGTCAAATTGGTTTATTTCTCCGAATACGTTGACCAACGTGAAAATTCTCACGGTAATAGATATTCAGTAACTGTGGGCGCACAATTGGAAATTTGGGCTGGGATTTATAAGTATAAATTTCCTGGTGTTAGCATAAATTTACCCAAAGAAGAAGTGCAATGGCTGGCAAAAGAATTAAGCACTTGGTTGGATTTGCCGATTTTATATGCAGATAAGCAAGTTTAAAAAAAATAAATTAGGGCGAACAGGTATTCAATACAATTAAATAATCCCTAGAACTATCGCTAAGTAAATATTCTGTTTGTTTCAATCGAAATTAGAAAAGTTTAAGGAGTAATATTGCTTATGCTAGTGAATAAGATATTAGACGATCGCTATCAAATTCAGCAGGAGTTAAGCAAAAAAAATGGACGAAAAACCCTCCTAGCGCATGATTTGCATACGTCAGAATTAGTAGTTATTAAATTACTATCATTAAGTAGTGATTTTGAATGGGATGACCTTAAATTATTTGAGCGAGAAGCGGAAACTCTAAAAAAACTCAATCATCCCTCGATTCCTCGTTATTTAAATTACTTCGATGTAAATTTACAAAACCTAAAAGGATTTGCTTTAGTACAAACCTATATTCCTGCAAAAACTCTAGAGCAATATTTACAAGCAGGTCGAACTTTCACTGAAGAAGAAGTAAAAGAAATAGCTCTATCTATTTTAGAAATTTTGATTTACTTGCACGAACAAAACCCACCTGTCATTCATCGCGATATCAAGCCAAGTAATATTTTATTAACCGATAGGTCTGGTAATAGTGTTGGTAACGTTTATTTAGTCGATTTTGGCTCTGTGCAAACTATTTCTGACAGCAAAGGTGGAACAATGACTATAGTAGGAACCTATGGCTATATGCCACCCGAACAATTTGGCAGACGCACTGTTGCTAGTTCCGATCTTTATAGTTTAGGTGCTACTTTAATTTATTTAGTAACCGGAGCCCATCCCGCAGATTTACCACAAAAGGATTTTCGCATTCGATTTCAGCAAAAAGCTAATCTTACCCCAAACTTTACCAACTGGTTGCAACAGATGACAGAACCCAGGTTAGAAAAGCGTCTGAAATCTGCAAACCTAGCGCTACAATCGCTTAATGAACCACGGCTAAATCTCATTTGTACGCCCGTCAAAAAACCATTGGGAAGTAGAATTACATTAACCAAAAACATACATAGTATGGAAGTTTTGATTCCTCCATCTGGCTTTTTTGACTTAATCAAAGCTGGGGCTAGTATGTTTTTTATTACTCCAATTATTTGGGGTTTAACCTGGTTTTTAACTTTTCAGTTTTTTTCTCTTGGTTTGGTAACTATATTGTTCCTACTCTTCTTCTGGCTACCATTAATGTTTCTAAGTTTATGGATATTAATTTTTTGGGTATGTTTCCCATATTCACTTATCGACTCTTTATTGGGTAAACGACGATTGCGTATAGAATCAGAGCTGATTTACTTCACCCATGAGTTGTTAGGATTTGAGTTTGAGTCTTTTCTCGCAATAAAAAATATTACTAAATTAATTTATAATCCAGGCGAATTTATTAATAAAGACAGAGAGCAATATCCAGATACTTTAGAAATTTGGGGTGAAAACCAAAAAATAAAAATTAGTAGCAGTATCAAATCAAATGTAGAAAAAGAATGGATAGCCCATGAATTAAGTGAGTGGTTAAATGTACCAATTACACAAAATTAGCTGAGTTTTCGGGTTGAAGAAATTTCAAATATACAACGGTTATTAAACTTAAATAAATACTGCAAAGCTTTTCTAATTTACTATAGGACAAGGTATATATAAAATTAATCCATATAAATTAAAACAGCAGCTACCGGAACAATAGAAAGGCCAGTAATTCCTCTGAATTAACTAGTTGCATAACCTGCTACGCCAGATAGGAGTAGTAATTCCCCATGCTAGGAGAAGAATAGATATTTTGCGATCGCAATTAGGCGATCGCAACCCTTGGGGTTCTGCGCGAGCATTCCGGGGAACGGGAACGCCTTCGGAGTCAGCTTCACGCTACTTCCAGGGAAACGCCTGCAAGAAATCTGAACGACAAACAGTGTTGGCTATTCCAGCGAGTTCTTCATCTATTGCATAAGTGCTGATGATCCAAAGATATATATTCTGCGAGCGCACAGCCTTGTATATAAAACTCGCATTGCTGTGTGTTCAACGGAGAAGCATCAACTCATCGTTTATTGGGTGTTGAAAGGTAGAACCAAGGAGCCAACGATGCAGAAAAATAAGTTGCAAATTCTGCACTGCAATTGCGGAATGCTTTATGTCAGTAAAGGTCGAGCTTTAGGAAACAAAATGACTTGTTCTAAATGCGGTCGAACTCCTCAGATAGAACAACTTAAATTAGCATCCTTTTCTTCAAAAAATATCCCCAGTCGCTCTACTCTTCTGAGGAATTACAACCGATTTTCAGCAATTTTTTTGACCAGACGCATTGTTTTAGCAGCAGTATCTATTGCCAGCTTGCTAGGGATGATGATTTATCTTCCTAGAACGCAACAAGGAACACAGTTATCTACCGTACCAGTTTCCTTAAAGTCTGCACGGAAACCAAGCCCAAACCGTCCTCCTGTTTCTCTTCAAAACGGCACTGATATTATCCCACCTCAAGATTTGCAGGGATTTGGGAAGCTAAAAATTATTAATGGAACGACCCGCGATGCGGCTGTAAAACTTGTAGATAGCGTCTCTGGAAAGACGCGCCGTTTTGTGTACGTTCAGGCTAATCGAGAAACGAACATTGCAAATATTAGCCCTTGTAACTGTCGCTTAAAGTTAAGTATGGGAATAGATTGGGAACAAAAAAAACAAAAGTTTTTGCAGAACCCTTCGTTCTCGGAATTCAGCAATCCTTTGAATTTTAAGGAAATCAAAAAAGAAGCTGGAGTAGAGTGGATGGAGTATCGGGCCACATTACATCCTGTGCCTCACGGAAGCGCCCGAACAAAGCAAATTGATGCCAGTGATTTTGAGGAGAAATAAGTTGGTTAACAGCCGTAAAATTCGGTGTAATTCTCTTTAGAGATAACAGAAACGTTAAAAGTAGAATGCTTGTTGAATCCTCATAAACTGGCATTCATATAGGCAAACTGCAAAAGACCACCAGATAGGAGCAATAATTTCCCATGCTTGCAGAAGAACAAGTATTGCGCGATCGCTATCACATTCAATGCCAACTGGGGCACAATTCTGGACGGCGTACCTTATTAGCGCAGGATTTACAAACCCAGGAACTTGTTGTGCTTAAGATTCTCACTTTTAACAGTGACTTCCGTTGGGAGGATTTAAAACTGTTTGAACGAGAAGCAGAAACCCTCAAATCTTTATCGCATCCGGCAATTCCCCGCTATCTCGATTCCTTTGAATTGCACTTACCCGATCGTCAGGGATTTGTACTCGTGCAAACTTATATTCCTGCAACATCCTTGCAGGAATGGATTAAGCGCGGACGGACATTTAGCGAAGAAGAGGTAAAACAAATCGCGAAAGCATTACTGAATGTATTGAGCTACTTGCACTCTGGTAATCCTCCGGTGATTCATCGGGATATTAAACCAAGCAATATTTTATTAACGAGCGATCGCTCTGCTCATCAGGTTGGAGATATCTACTTGGTTGATTTTGGTTCGGTGCAAACGGCTGTCCGAGAAATCGGGACGATGACGATTGTCGGAACCTATGGTTATATGCCACCCGAACAATTTAGCGGACGTGCTTTTCCAGCCTCCGATCTCTATAGTTTAGGCGCAACATTAATCTACTTGGTGACAGGGAGACACCCCGCGGATTTGTTACAAGAAGATTTGCTTCTTCAGTTTGAACCCGTGCCGCATCTAGTTCCCAGCTTTGTGCAATGGCTCAAGCAAATGACCCATCCCAACCGCAAGCAGCGATTTAGTTCAGCTCAAGCAGCTCTCGCGACATTAGAGCAGCCTTCTCTTCTGCAACTCCCATCTGTTGCATCAGCGACATCAACTCCTCTAATACTGCAAAAACCTCATGACAGTAAAATTTCACTTCTCAAGAATGCAGAAGCTCTAGAGATATCTCTACCTCCAGAAACTACTAATGCAGGAGCGGGTTGTTCAATTTCCTTTATCTTCTGTTATACGATTTTTTCGTGGATGGCGTTAATTGGCTCTTTGTTTAGTGGTAATGGGCTACTAATCTTGTTCAGCTTATTTCTTTTAGGAGTAGGTCTTTCTAGCCTCTGGCAAGCTTTTTACATCAGCAGGGTAAACACGCACATTTATATCGATCGCAAGTCAATCAAGGTAACTCAAATAGCGTGGAAAATACGGCGGCTGGTTTTTCAGGCAAGTCGCAGTAACCTCTATAAATTGACTTACCTGAAGCGCCTCTATCGTCGCGATACTGAAGCGGGCATTATGGAGGTACCGCCAGAGCTAAAAATTTGGGCTACAGATGGAGTCAATTACACAGACGCCAGCTCTAGCTATCGCATCGGGCAATCGCTGAGTACGGACAGCGAAAACCGCTTCTATGGCTATCTGACAACACAAGAACTTGATTGGTTAGCACAAGAATTAAGTAATTGGTTGGAGTTACCAATTACCAGACAATAGGGTTAAAAGTTTTTGAAAATACTGCAAGTTATAGAGTTTGTTGCAGCTTTTGTATATAGCAATCCTAAATGATTCGTCAAAGTAAGATCCCCAACTTATTAGAGAAGTCGGGGATCTGATTATAAGAGTGATTTACTATGCCGACTATCTGACAATAATTGCCCAAAGACTCACAAATAGAGCGATCGCGCCCAGATGCTGAGGCAACAGCGCTCGGAAAGATTGACGAGCAATTTTTTGGGTTAATAGCATCGTCAACAGGAGTGAGAAAATTAGCGTTGTGCCTTGCAAAAATTCAATCACAGCCGGGTGTGCGACCAACACAGGCAATCCTTCACCGCTAAGACCGAAAGTTGCCATTGTTAGCGGCAAAATGCGTCCCGCTTCCCCTAAACCCAGCCGCCAATAGTGAGCTAAATTTGCCCCCAACACCAGCGGCAAATATCCATAAGCCAACTCTATAAACGAGCGAGGCTTTACGGAACCCTTAAAGAGTTTAATAGCGCTATAAGCTAAAAACGGCACAGTCGCAGGGACGATTAAAGCTACCAAGGAAAATCCGAAATGTTGCCAAAACTGGGTTAAATCCAGATGCAATCCCAAAGTTGATTGCAATTCCGGCAATCGATGGAGATAGACGCCTCCTAATAGCAACATTAACAGTGCCACTTCAGAGCCTTGGGGGATATGAGTTGTCCACAATTCAATTCCTGGCGGACGCAAATTTAACTCGACCGAACGGTGGGGACAAGCTTTAAGACAGGTCATACACAAAACGCAGTCTTTGTTATCTTCCAACTGAGCCGGGTGAGAGTACAACGGACATCCGCCGGTTTCTAAGCCTTCCCCTTTTTGAGGGCCACCTTTGTAGCATTGATACGTGGTGCATTCTGCCGAACAAGTTCCCTGTTGCGCTCTGAGTTCAGTCATTGACAGCTTGGCAAAAAGCCCATTCATCCCGCCAATTGGACATAGATACCGACACCAAAACCGCCGCTCAAAAATGGCGGAGAAAATCATCGCCCCAGCAGTAATTAATAACAGCAAACAAGCGGATAGGTAGGCAGTATCTTCTAAATGCCAGAGTTCTTCCCACAGGTAAATGAGGACAAATAGCCCGAACAAAAACCATCCGCCCCACTTCTCGGCAGATTGTCGGGGCCAACGCTTCAGCGATCGCCCTGGAAAAAGCCACTGAGAAAGCTTTTGGGTGACTTCCCCATAAATCATGAAGGGACAAACAGCGCACCACAGGCGTCCGACAAAGGGAAAACCGATCAATATCAAAGGCCACCACCACGCCCAAAATAGGTTTAGAGCTACATTTTCGGAGCGATGCTGGGGACCCAAAAATAATAGGGCGACGACAAGCGCAAAAGCACCCAAAGTAAAGCCGTAGTTAATCCGGTCGGGCCACCAGGAACTGCGGAGAAATCGCCGCAAGTCGGGATAAGCATTTAAAAGATTGACGCGAAATCGCTTTTTATGGGTTTCGACTGACCAGAATACTTCTTCGGTGAGCAGATTCGCACCGGCACATTGAACGAGTGCCCGTTCTACCAGACTTTGCAACTCTTTCAAGTTGCCGGGGAAATCATAGGCTTGTAAGCGGCGTATAGCTTCTGGAGCGACTTTGGGTTTGCGAGTGCCCTTGGCTCGACAGAACAGGCGAATGTAGTATTCTACCTGGTCTTCAATATCCGCTTTTCGCACCCGCAGAGGCGGCACTTTGATTAAATGACCGACTTGACGCTCAATTGTCGGTAGGTGTTTTTCCGCAATCATCATAATGCGGGCTTGACACGAGCGGCTTGGGGCTGGTGGGTCTTCCGAACGGCTAAGGGGGGTGTAGGTGTTGGTTTCTAATAATTGAGCTAGCTTCGGCGTTAACTCTGGGGGAAGTTCTTGGATGTTGTTGAGGACTAAGGTGCCTGTCCCCAGGGATTCAATTAGCCCTGGTTTGCCACTAGCACGACCAAATAGTTCTGCACCACTTGCTTGCAGCGTACTACAGTCTACTTTAACGATCGGTTCGCGCCGATAGGAAGAACCAAAGTGAACCAGAGCAGCGGTATTGTCTTTTTCTAGTCCCGGTTCCCCGAAAATCAAGACTGGACGCCTTGACTCAGCCGCCTCTTTGATTTGCTGGCGCAGCCGGACTGCATAGCGGCTTTTTCCCACCACCCCGCGTCTTGCCTTTGCTACCAGATAAGGGCGCAAGGCGGTTTGACGCTCTTGTTCGTAGTTCAGTTGAGACGATAGTTGAGCGAGTTCTTGAGCCAACCGCTGGGAGAACGCTTGGGTAATTTCGGGATATTGGGCGACTATTTGCCGAAATTGCTCTGCGGGAATAAACCACAGCGTGCATTCGCTGAGTGTCTTGATAGTTCTTTGAGCCTGCTGGTCTAACAGTAGCTCTTGTAAGTGAATGGTGGCTCCAGGAAGAAAACTAATCACCCAGGCTAAACCTGTTTGGTTAGCACGTTCGCGTAGCGTCTCTGAAAGAGAATCGCCTTCTAGTTGCCCTTGTTTGAGAATATAGAGTCCTTCGGGGGGCGTTTCCTCCGCCACTAAAGTCGTTTGCGCTGGTACGACTTTTTCTTCCAGAAGTTGCGCGATCGCTTCTAACACTTCTGCCGATAGTACACCCAGCGCTGTTCTCTCTTGTAGCCATGTCACCGTATCTTTTGATGTCATGGTTGCCTTAAAAATAAATTTCGCTTTACATTTTAGCCATTTTTTATAAAAAATATTAATTAATTAAGTTGATTGCCAAGATTAAAACAACTGAGATGAGCGAGCTTGTCAATCTGTGGGTTCCCCTAGCCTTATTGGGTTTGATAGTCTTAGCGGCGATTTTCTTTAGCCGCAGCAGTAGCTAAGGAAAATTGTTATCAAAAAGAAAAGGTTAACTTTCGGGATCGGAGAAATTCGGAGGTTCGACAGGGGTTGATGGAGTGTCAGTCACCATAACTTTTGTCGCTGCTTCGCTAGCAATTCCTTGGGTTTGAGTGGAAGGACGGCGGCGCGATCGTTTATAAGCTGCCCTCTCAGCTTTTTCGCGCTCGTAGGCAATCAGCCTGCCATAATACTCGTGCTTGCTCAAATTCATCGACAAGAAAATGTGCTGGCGAGTATTGCCAAAACCTTTGCGGCTAAAAAACTTCACGGCTGGGACATTCGCGGGATCGGTATCCACCAGCATGAACCGCACCCCATCTTCAATCATCCGTTCTACCAGCTTATCAACGAGCTTGTCCCCGACGCCTCGACGCTGAAAATTCGGATTCACACCCAGCCAAATAATGTATCCATAAGTCCAGGATGCTTTGCTAATCACGGTTCCCAAAATGAACCCTGCCAGTTGTTCGTCAATTTCAGCAACCAGACAGTATTCCGGATCGGTATTGTAAAGTCCAATCACCTCCCATTCATCCCAGGTGCGATATAAATAAGGGTACAAATTGCTTATAAATACAGCTTCTCCCAAGTGGTAAACCGGGGCAAGATCGTCAATTTCAAGGTCGCGGATATAGATGGAAGAGTAGTTAGATGCAGGCTCGTTTTTATCAGGATTTGTCATAAATTTTAATTTTTTATTTTTTACAGGGAAACTTCCTGAATCTTCGCTAAATTGGGTAGCCAATCTTGATGAGAGAAATTTTCTTCACTGGTAAGATGCGAAGTATTTGAAAAATTGCGATCGCGCTGACACCGAATCGCAAAATTACAGTCAGGGCAACGATTAGCGGTTTCTGGAACTTGAGGGAAATCTTCTGCTTGCTGATAACGTTGCAAATAATTGGTTAGCTGCGTCAACAGTTCTGTTAAATCCCTTTTCGTTTGCTCGTGTTGAACGGCATTATAAGTAAATTTGAGGCTTTCTGGTTGAGGCTGAGACTGGACAAACCAGTAAGTCATAGAAATCTGTTCTGGCAAATAATCGCTAGTTTCTGCCAAAATATAAAGATACAAGCGAGTCTGCCAATCTTTTTCTAACCAACGCCGATTTTTTGGTTGAGGATAAGTTTTCCAATCCAAAATTTGAGCAGATTGGGTGTCTTCAATGAACAAATCATAGATGACCGTCAGTAAATATCCCTCAAAATTCAGCGTGCGACAATGTTCGCTTTGGCGGAAGGTTTTCGGGTTAGATATCAAGATTTCTGGCGCTGCATCCACCAATGCCGTCACCCAACGATGTAATTGGGCGTCCTCTTGCACCAAAGATTCTACCGGCAATCCCAGTTCTCGCTGCTGCATCAATAAGTGAAAGCGACTGCCCCAATTTTGCCGTTCTAGTTGTTCTGGATTGGTGGGTGAACTCAGTTTATCTAAGTAGATTTGTTGAAACTTTCGAGGACAAGTTTGTAGTAGATTTAATTGTCCTTGGGACAAGCGGAACAAAACTTCTTGCGTAGATTCCATCTGATTAATTGCTAACGGGTAATAATTTTTAGATAACTGGATATTATTTATGTGTAGTAATCCCAATTAATTCGTCAAATCCTCTTTTTCTTCCTTGGCATCCTTCGCGTTCTTAGTGGTTCGTAAAAAAAAGACTAACCCCGCCCTATTTTGCAGGAATTTATCTTCCTAATGGCTAATAGTCATTAACCATTAGCCACTAGCCATTAACCTAAGCTTTTGTTAACACAAACACGCTGCCTTCATTGCCTCGGCCTATCCGCAAATCCTCATCTAGATAAGTAGTATCCAGCCAACCTTGCTGGTTGCTGCTGTCGATACCAAAATCCAAAGCTGGAAATCGCTGACCGCTTTCAATTTGCCGAATAAATTCTGAAGGCGACTGATAGTTAATGAGACGCTGTAAACCAGAAATAGAACGCTCAAATTTTACCAATACACGACGTTCAGAAACTGGTTCAAACCGAGCAGCAACGCTGATAAATCCTTCCAAATAGGGTAAGCCATAAACTTCAGCAATATTGTAAACTTTGGCGTCTTTGGCTCGAATGCATTGATAGATTTGACCAAGTTTGAGGAATGGCAGTTGGTCAATGGTTAATAAACCGCGACTGGTGGTGTAAAGTAGTCGCCAATTGCCATCTAGTAGGTCAGTTGCCTCAACCGGACGGGGAGTAGGGTTGAGGTCTTCCAATCGGGCAACCGCTGAGAGAATCGCTATTTTGTCGGTTTCGGTTGCTAGCAGTCCGCGATTTTGAGAAGCGATCGCTTCCAACAGTGCTGCTTTCCTCATTTCCTCCTAGACCTCTCTTGTGGGTGACTTCTCTACCCCCAGCTTAACTTTTGTTCAATACGCAGATGGCATCAGCGACCAGTTGATAAGTTTGATAACAACTCCCTTGACACGCAATAATCTCCACGCCAGCGATCGCGTTTCTGGGAGTGGTAAACTCAATATGTCTAGTTAGCTCCCAATCCGAAATCCTCAAATATGTCAAATATGTACAACCCGTCTCTGCGTGAAGAACCTCGTCACCAGCTGGCTGGTCTGATTCCGTTACAACAAGAACCATCGATTCTGGACTGGCTGGAATCCACAGGACGCTTGTTGGCGCGGGATGTTCAAGCTGAAGATAGTTTCCGCGATGGTGATGCAGAAATCTCCGATCTGATGGCACCGGATGATGTTTACGATGATCTCGAAGACGATGATGAAATCATCGATGTAGACGAAGATTAGTCAGACGAAAAGAATTCAGCACTCAGGCGTCAGAGTAAATTCTGGATTCTGAAATTCTGAATTCTGGTGTGAGAAGTGAACGAAAAATTTGTGGACGCTAAATTATTTTCTGGTCGGTCGTTCAACCCCTCAGGAACTAGCCTGCTAGCGTTACTGGCAGTTGGGCTTTCCCTAGGGACGATATTATTCGATCTGCAAGCAGGTGTCTTCCCATCGGTAGGCATCTCTATGACGTTTCCCCTGTGGCTTTGCGCCTTGGTGACAGCTCTTTTAGGATATTGGGCAGTCCCCTTCCTGCAAGCCCTAAAAGCGGGTCAATTTATTCGGGAGGATGGCCCCCAAGCGCATTTACAAAAAGCAGGCACTCCGACAATGGGCGGGGTGTTTTTTGTGCCAGTCGGGGTAATCGCCGCCTTGGTGTGGTCTGGATTGGCTGTAGGCATACAAGGATTCTTTCCCGTACTTGCCGTATCAATCGTAACTTTAGCCTACGGTGCGATTGGCTGGGTTGACGATTGGCAAGTCATTAGACGCCGGTCGAATAAAGGCATCTCGCCCCGGATGAAACTGATTTTGCAGATTGGGGTGGGTGTTCTGTTTTCTCTATGGCTTGTCTGGAATCAACCAGCAAGTATCACCACGATTGCCTTGCCTTTTGGTTTAGCCATTCCTTTGGGGTTACTGTTCTGGCCTTTAGCAGTATTTGTGCTAGTGGCGGAAAGTAATGCGACGAACCTCACGGATGGAGTCGATGGACTAGCAGCGGGAACGGGCGCGATCGCTCTTTTGGGACTCGGTGCCATTGTTGCTCCCGTGTCGCCAAGTTTAATGATTTTTTGCGCCTGCATGAGTGGCAGCTACCTAGGCTTTTTGGTTCACAACCGCAACAAAGCCTGCGTCTTTATGGGCGATACGGGTTCGATGGCGCTGGGAGGCGCACTGACAGCAGTCGGACTTCTGACGAACAATCTCTGGGCGCTATTTATCCTCAGCGGTATTTTCTTCGTGGAATCCCTCTCCGTGATGGCGCAGGTGGGCTACTATAAAGCCACCAAAGGCCCGGATGGGATCGGCAAGCGTTTATTTAAGATGGCACCGATTCACCACCATTTAGAACTGAGTGGCTGGAGTGAAACCCAAGTGGTTGCCGCCTTTTATCTGATTAACGGCATTTTAGCTTTGTTGTGTTTTGTCCTCCGTTAATTAAATAGACTTAACTCAGCTACAAGTGAGCAAGGGTTAATTTTTAATCAATCAAGGTCTGCGATCGCTTGTTTTACCGAACAGACTGAGTCGGTAGCGATCGCACCTACTCCATGCGCCGACTTTAAGGCAAACAAACCCCCATTTCTAAGGCATCTGAAATTCAGGGGTTCAAAAATCTGGCAGAAAGACGATCCTTTTTCCTCTCCCTAATTGGGTAGGCAAGGGGAAGCACTTCTGTTAAACAGAAGACAATTTGAGGGCGTTTAATTTTATTATTGATGGTTGCATTTGGATAGTCCAGAAGTCCGAACAAATAGAGGTTTAAAAAGTTCGCTACATTAATTAAAAAACCAGCAGCAAGGGAACACATCTGTTAAGAAAATACTGTTAAAAAACGTAGCGGCAAGGAAAGATAAATGACAGGAAAATTGTTACTGGTAGACGACGAACCCGGACTGCGCGAAGCAGTCAAAGAATATCTGCAAGACAGTGGTTTTACCGTTCAGGTTGCCAGTAATGCTGGTGACGCATGGCAGATGTTGCAGAAGAACCAGCCGGATTTAGTGATTTCAGATGTGATGATGCCCAAGGTGGATGGGTATCAATTTCTCAAGCAGCTGCGGGAAGATCCTCGCTTCAAAAATTTACCTGTAGTATTTTTAACGGCTAGAGGCATGACAAGCGATCGCATCCAAGGCTATCAAGCGGGTTGCGATGCGTATCTCCCGAAGCCCTTCGATCCAGAGGAATTGGAGGCAATTGTCAAAAACTTACTGGAACGTCGCACTACCCCAACGAACACCACTGGCGGTAACGATATTGAGGACATCAAGCAACAGATTGCTGCCATCCGGGGGATGTTAGAAGATACAAATCGAATCCCCCAGTCTCCTTCCCATATCCGCATAGACTTAACGCCGCGAGAGCAGAGTGTCTTAGACTTGGTAGCGGAAGGATTGATGAATAAAGAAATTGCCCGACGCTTGGAAACCAGTGTCCGCAACGTTGAGAAGTATGTCAGCCGCTTGTTTAGCAAGACAGGGACGAATAGCCGCACCGAGTTAGTGCGCTATGCCCTTGAACACGGTTTGACTCGATAACTGTCCTCGCTCTCAAAACGTTTAGGGGAACGGGCTTAGCCCGTTTCCTTACGTGTTTTTTTATCTATATCTGTGCTTGTCTTTAAGAGCGATCGCACTGGCGATTCTTAAGAACTGTTGCGTTTATTAAAGAAACTTGTGCTTTTCTCATTGATCCCTTAAGGTTGCTGGTATTCTTCATTTAATACAATTCAGAAATTAAAAGAAAACCACATGAAAGTTTCACAAGCGCCACATCTGGGTCAATCAGTTTCTCTAGCAATTCTTTTAGTATTGATGAGCGTCAGTGTTACCGTCCTGATGGTTATTCAAAGTGGAATCTAACTTTAAAAATAGCTAATTTTTGCTAATTTTACCTAAACAAAAGCCGCTCCGCAATGAGCGGCTTTTGTTTGGCTAAAAGTGACATGATATTCCTTTAGATAGAAGCGGAAAGTGATTAGATACGTAAGTACTTGTTAAATCAAAAGTTGTAGCTGCGGGTGCCACCCATTCGTTTGTAAAAATCAGCCGAATGGATTTTAAAAGGTGAAAGGGTTCACCATCGGTCGTAGCGTAGCAAAATAAATCATTGCTTCACTCACTTATGGTATGCAAGTTCTATTTGTTTGTACTGGCAACACCTGTCGCAGCCCGATGGCACAAGCGCTATTTCAGAAAAAGATTCGGGAACTGAGGCAAAGGCAGGAAATCTTAGCCCAAACTGAGGTGCGTTCAGCTGGACTTTATAAATTTAAGGGGATACCCGTTTCGCCCCATACTCTAACAGTATTGGGAGAGTACGGAATTCAATATGACTGCGAACCGCAAGGGTTAAAGCCAGAACTCATCGAATGGGCAGATTTAGTGCTGACGATGACAAAGTTTCATAAATATATTGCGATCGCGATGTATCCTGAGGCGCTCAACAAGACTTTCACGCTCAAAGAATTTGTCGGGGAACACAATTCCTTAGATATTAGCGATCCCGTTGGCAAATCTTTATCCAGATATCGCCACTGCGCCCAAGAAATCAACTTGGCACTCAATCTTTTACAGCAGAAGTTAGTCCACATCTTATCGGAAAGCAGCTTTGGTTCTTTTGCATTCCCCACGCCTCAACCCTTACCCCGCACCCTACCCCTGTTCAGGTGGCTGATGGGACTGACTCGGTTGACTCAGAAAACGCGCACTTGAGACATGACTTCATTTTTGAATATCCTTATGAAGGATTCACTGCGTTCTGGTGGCTGTTAATCTAAATAGATATAGATGTGCTGCGCCGCATTGAATTCGGGCTTCCCATGCAAAAACGATTTAGATAACAATGTTCAACTATTCCACCTTTACCGCAGCATTGGTGCGAGAGACGAAAGCCCGTGAAGATGCGCTACCGCTGATGGATGAAACCCGCGGCTCTCGGTTTTTTCTTTACTCTAATCCTACGGACAAAGTGTGTCTGTTCTTTCATGGGTTTACTGCCACTCCAGAACAGTTTGTGCCGATAGGAGAAGCTTTCTTTAAGGCAGGCTACAACGTCTTGATTCCTTTGCTCCCTGGGCATGGGATTGCAGGCAATTGGGATGGAGATAACCCTCCTCCGCTTCCCGAAGAACAAGAAGTTTATCAACAGTTTGGGATTTACTGGCTACAACAAGCTCAAGCTTTGGGAAGAAAAGTGGTGGTGGGAGGGCTTTCTGGTGGTAGCACTTTAGCAGCTTGGCTATCCCTAGAACGCGCCGTACAAATTTATCGGGCTTTGTTGTTTGCCCCTTATTTGAGTGGCAGCAATAAAGTAGTCGATTTGTTGGTGCGGGTATTTAATATCTACTTTGAGTGGAAGACTGACCCGGGAGTCGCACATTTTGGCTATGACGGCTTTCTGATGCCATCCTTGCGTCTGTTTTTAGACATGGGAAAAGATATCTTCGAGCGGGCGGAAACGAGTTACGCCGCACCCATGTTGATTGTGTCGAGTGAAAGCGATCGCGCAGTTGGCGACGAAGAACATAAAGCTCTGTTTAAAACCTTACTCCCCCAACAACCCAAGTGCTGGTATCACCGTTTTGACCAAACTCTGAATATTCAGCACAATATGATGACCAAAACAGAGGGCAATGAATACTCAGACTTAGTAATCGCAGTAGCTAAAGCCTATGTCGAGAGCGATTTAACCTGGGGTGAAGTGGAGGAGATGCGCGATCGCTTGCAGCAGGGCGGCTCCTTCCAGAGAGTCGTGAATGAACTAAATCTGAGTCAGCGGGTTTCTCCCGATCTGTCTACCGTCATGTCCTTGCTAGCCCTGGATTAAAAAAAGCCAGATCAAATCCGCCGGAGTGCGCTTTGCAAGTGGCTCCAGTTCCCTTCTAGAGCTTGTCTAGAGGGATTGGGAGCGAGGTGTTCTAATTACAGGCGTTGGAGCAAATTTAAGCCGTGGGTATCGGTGCCGCAGGTGCTAAACAAACGATAGGTGGCAGCGAGCTGTTCCACCTCTTTCGTTTCCCTCGGACTGGATTGCCAAGGGCTAGGGTTGTTGTAGGCGTAGTAGGTTTCAACGCCGTCAATGCCTGCCTCAGCGGCAGCAGGGATAAGTTTTGCAGCAGGAAGGCGGTAGCGGGCTGGATGAGCCAAGACGGCAAAACCACCCGACTGATGGACGGCGGCAATCACATTGGCAGCGTCAGCATCGCTTCCCTTGGGTGCAGAGCCTTTCAGATATTGCTTCATCGCAGAGTGTTCTGGAGCAAAAGCATAGCAAAGGATGTGGACTTCTGTGTTCAGCAGGCTAGAGGTGATTTCGGTGCCGATCCACAAGTGGGGTAAGTGGGCGGAATCAGGATTCGTGTAGGTGTTTTGCAGCCAGTATTGAGCCTCTTTGAAACCGCCAATCGTATGGTGATCGGTGATCGCCAGCCCTTTAAGACCTATCGCGATCGCCTGTTCCATCAACGCACTCGGTGACAAACGACCATCCGAGTAGACGGTGTGCATATGAAAGTTATAAGAGTGCGGACAACTATCAGCCTGAATCGTCTCAAAGACTTGCCTGAGTGCTGTTGTATTCTGGGCTGGTGGCTGGGGTGAAGCAGAAGATTGAGCAAGATTGATCGCCATAACCGCCGAGTAGCTGTGCGCGTTCGTTGACAATTGTTAACATATACCCTAACAAAACTAAAGAGGAATTGCGTTGGGACATTCGATGTGTATTCCATGCTGAAAGTCGCCTTTGGCAAAAATTTTCTGCCTAAGTCGGCGACCATTGGCGGGCAGTTTCATTTAAATATTCAGTTTGAAGTTTCTAGCGGCTTAACCGTTCTATTTGGACCGTCTGGCTGTGGCAAGAGTTCGACATTACAAGCGATCGCAGGGTTGTTGCGTCCGGACTGGGGCCGGATTGAAGTGGCGGGAACAATCTTCCTGGATACTAAAGAGCGTTTGAACTTGCCAGCGCACCGGCGAAATGTCGGTTATGTCTTCCAAAACTGCGCCTTATTTGGGCATTTGAACGTAGCGGAAAATATTGGCTTTGCTCTCAACCGCTGGCAACGGCACCGGCGGCAGCAGCGCGTTCGCGAATTGGTAAATTTGTTAGAACTTGAGGATCTGGTACATCAACCCGTGCAGAAGATTTCTGGTGGGCAAGCTCAACGAGTAGCGATTGCGCGGGCTTTAGCTCCCTACCCCAAAATTCTGCTTCTTGATGAACCTTTCAGCGCCCTCGATGATGATTTGAGAGCAACCCTCCGAACCGAGTTGAAAACCATTCAACGTCAATTTAACTTGCCGGTTGTCCTGGTGACTCATTCACGAGCCGATGCCCTGGAACTCGCCGATCGTTTAGTAATCTTGGCAGCAGGACAAGTTGTTGCAGTCGGTCAGGCGGAGCATTTGCTCGATTCCCGTTCCTATTCTATTCCGGGGAAATTCCAGTGGGGTTAGAGGAAAGTGATGAGTGATGAGTGTTGAATTAAGAGAATTATCTTAACTCAACACTCGAAACTCATTAGTCATAAATCTCCTTGGTTGCGGATTTTCCAAGCCATTTCCAGCACTTGAGTCCAGCGCTTTTGTAACTGTTTGGGCGTGCATCCGAGTGTTTGAGCAATCTCCCGCTCGTTGACTTGAGCTTGTTTTAACTGCAATAGCTGCTGCTGTTCCAGAGAAAGTTGATTCCAAAACGCTTCCCACTGCTGAGAAGAGAGTCCCAGCTTTTGGTCGAGATCGGCTCCCAACCATTGATGTACCAGCTTCCAGTTATTTTGACGAGAGAATTTTTCCACATGGTACTTAAAGCGCTGTTGCAAGTAGTCGCGCTGACGTGCGGTTAAACCCAGGATTTCGTCAATCTCTGGTGCGGAGAGGTCTTGCAGCTTTAAAACCAGGTAATTGACACAGTCCTCTTGACCTTGGGCTTGCAGGTATTCCATCAGTTCGGCAACGACGCGATCGCGCAACACTGCTTCCGCCGGATCAATCGTATCGGCAACCAATTGCGATCGCAGCTGGTGCATCGCCGCTGACCGACTTTGCGTGTCCGCATCTTCACCTCTGGGAAACTCAATCGCCTTCTCAATATCCATGCTCGTCTCAGCAGGCTGGCGGCGAGCAAACCCCTGTGCCCTCAACACAATTAGCTGCTGGCTGGTGCCATTCGGTAAATTGATGCGACGCTTGGCATACTGTTCGCTGAATGCCATATACTCCGCCAGTTCCAGTTGAGTGCGGGGAGTGTAGTCTATTGTCAGCTCATTTTCCCGCCGGAAAGCTTTGATTGACTCGGCGTAAAACTCTTGCAAGAAGTCCTCAATCAGGTTGTAGCGGGCTTGAAAACCTAACTGAGAGTTGGGCGACACTACATAGCGATAAACCATCGCGCTGAGGTTGCTGTGCAGTTCAACCCGACCCCGCTTAGAACCCAGCCGGTAGTATGACAGACACTTTTGCAACCGATGCCGTCCCAGATTTAACTGCCAAGAGCGAACCTCGCCAGAAGTCTGGATGCGCGGACTCTTGCTGCAAATCCGCTGTACCTCTAGAGCGATCCGGTTAGCGATCGCCTGAACGTGCAATGACGTCGTTTTGATTTCAGTCCGCAATTCCTCTAACAACAGGCCGGTCATCGTTTCCACGTCGATTCCCAACAGTTGCTCGGTCGAGTGGCATAGATTTTCAGAAGATTGGCTGAGAGAATTAATAGTTGTCATGGTGAAAGCCCCTGGTAGCGACAGTATTCAAAGTCAACAAGAGCCACTGAGAACGGTTCAAAAGTTTTGTCTCCCTTCAGGCAGCGCCTGCGATTGACCGTCTCAACTCTCTATATATAGACTGTAGGGGCTGATTGTTAGACACCGGACAGCGGGTGTGTTACTACTCTCAGCTCACTATGGGTCATCTCTACGCTCTCTCCCCATTCCATCTGACCTAAAAGAAGCACTAACCCTTGCTGTATCTGGGCTTGCGCCCCTCAAACTATCGACGCACAAGTGTTGTCGCAAAGCGGTAGGAGCTGGTGTTGAGTGGACAATCCAGGAAGTGGATTGCTGGTAGGGTTATCGTCCGAATTCCCTAGTGCCGAGGCTGTAGTTAATTGTCTTTAGTTCGCAAAGGGATTTTAGATTAGCGATTGGGGATTTTGGATGTAAAAGCTTTAACTCAATCTTTAATCTTTAATCTTTCATCTAAAATCAACTGACCGATGTCGCCCAAGCCGTTGCAGCCTCCCATCCCAGACCGCGCCGGACGATGACAGGTTCCTCATCTGTCAAATCTAAAATTGTGGAAACCCCATCTCCTGGTTCCGAGCCAATGTCCACAATCAGATCGACTAGCTTGTCTAGCTGGTCAAACAATTTTGCCTTCTCCAACCCTAGGGTTGGGGCGTTGCCATTCTCATCCACGAGGTGAGCTGAGGTGGAAATAATCGGATTGCCTAATGCCTGCAACAGCGACTGGCACACTGTATGCTCCGGAACCCGAATACCCGTCGTTTTGCGCTTAGGACTCATCACCAGTTTCGGCACTAATTTGGTGGCGGGTAGCAGAAACGTGTAAGTCCCAGGAATTAAATTCCTCATAATCCGATAAGCGACATCACTGACGATGGCATATTGGGCAATGTTGGACAGAGACGGACACAGGAACGTCAGGGGCTTATCATTAGATAGCTGCTTAAGGAGCCTCACACGCTCCACCGCTGACTTGACATTTAGGTCACAGCCAATCGCGTAGACAGTATCAGTGGGATATAGCATCACAGCGCCTGCTCTTAGGGCACCTACTATTTGTTCTATTCCACGAGTTTGCGGTGTATCAGGATGGATATTGTAGATTGTCGCCATAATGCAGAATCCAGAACTGAGACTACAGAATTCAGAATCCAGAATTTTTCCTGACTCCTGATTACTCCTTATGAACAAGCTAGCGTATCTAGAATGTCCAACAGGAATTGCCGGTGATATGTGCCTGGGGGCACTTGTAGATGCGGGAGTTCCCCTAGATTATTTGATAGAAAAGCTCAAGAGGCTGGGAATTTCCCAAGAATACCAGTTACGAGCCGAACACGTTCACCGGAACGGTCAGCAAGCTACTAAATTTCACGTAGATTTGAGCGATCGCGATCGCAGCGATTCAAATCACCACCCCGAACATCACCGGCAAAATGGTGGGCATCAGCATCAGCATCAGCATCCCGATGGCGATGGCGATCTCGATGGGGTTCATTCTCATTCCCCGACGCGGCATTTACCAGAAATTGTCCAGTTGATTGCAGAAGCGGAGTTTCCGTTACGAGTACAAGCGTCCAGTTTGGCAGTGTTTCAACGGCTGGCAGACGCAGAAGGAGCGGTTCACGGCATTCCCCCAGAGGAAGTTCATTTTCATGAAGTCGGGGCGACTGATGCCATTGTAGATATTGTCGGCACTTGTCTGGGCTTGGATTGGTTGGGGATTGACGAACTATACTGTTCGGCACTCCCCACTGGTGGCGGGATGGTTAGAGCAGCTCACGGTCAGCTAGCGGTGCCGGTACCGGCTGTATTAAAGCTGTGGGAATCTCGCCAGGTGCCAGTTTATAGTAATGGCATCGATCGGGAACTGGTGACACCGACTGGAGCAGCGATCGCTTGTACGCTTGCCACCGGCTTTGGATCTCCACCCCCCATGACGATCCAGCGGGTTGGAAATGGTGCCGGTTCCCGTCAGTTACCGATTCCCAATATTCTGCGCCTCTGGATTGGTGAGGGTGTGGAGACGCGATTTGCTTCTCAACAAGAGTCGGGATTCCTTCAGCCTTCCGAAAGCCCCTCTTTAGAAATAATTTCGGTGCTGGAAACCCAAATCGATGACTTGAGTCCCCAAGCCATCGGCTATGTGTTTGAGGCACTGTTTAACGCCGGTGCGGTGGATGTCTTCACGCAACCGATTGGGATGAAAAAGTCTCGTCCTGGCATTTTGCTGACGGTTATTTGCCATCCCGAACAGATATCCGCTTGCGAAGCGATCTTATTCCGAGAAACGACGACACTCGGCATCCGGCGTCAGACACAGCAACGCTCAATTTTGCAGCGAGAAATTCAACAGGTTCTGACAGAATATGGCTTCGTTCGCGTCAAGGTTGCCTGGACGGGGCATCCTGACCTGAAAGCAATCGCGAATGTGCAGCCAGAATACGAAGATTGTGCCGAATTAGCGAAGGCAAATAACCTTCCCTGGCGCGAGGTGCATCAACTGGCTCTCAATACCTGGTATCTCCAGAACAGTCGCAATACTTGAATTTGCTGCCAGCAAGATCCAGATACCTAACTAGATTTCTGGAATTGCCAAACCCATTCCTGTATTACGACTGGTTTGAAAATCACATAAGGAAAATCCTGATGTATCGAATTAAGCAAGTGCCCTTGGCGATCGCGATCGCCATTGCTAGCCTCGTGACGCTATTGACCATTAGCGGTTTCCTCGGCACTGCTGCGAACTCTCAGCCAGCTCAACCAACTTCGGAAATCACTACAACTCAAGGGATAGACCTAGGGCGTTCTTTCCGAGAACTGGGCATTGAAGGGTCAATTGTGGTTTATGACCAAAATAAAAATCAATTCTACGAACATAACGCGCCTCGAAATTCAACGGCATTCTTCCCCGCTTCAACCTTCAAGATTTTCAACGCGCTTGTGGCATTGGAAACAGGGGTGATTCGAGATGAGGTGACTGTTTTAACCTGGGACGGCATTCAACGGAACATCGCAGCTTGGAACCGAGACACTAACCTGCGCCAAGGTTTCAAAGACTCAACGGTTTGGTTCTACCAAATTTTGGCTCGGAAAATTGGGCACGAACGGATGCAGAAGTTTATCAATCAAGTCGGCTATGGAAACCGTCAAATTGGGACATCTGAGCAAATCGATCGATTTTGGTTAGATGGCCCTTTAAAAATTACGCCCAAACAAGAGATTGAGTTCCTGCAACGTCTCTATCGCAACGACTTACCCTTTTCCCAACGCAGCTTAGATTTGGTCAAAGATATTATGGTGCGCGAACAAACTCCAGACTATGTGCTGCGCGGAAAGACGGGCTGGACGGACAGTACGACTCCTGGGAATGGCTGGTTTGTGGGATATCTGGAACAGAACAAAAATGTTTATTTCTTTGCCACAAATATGGATATGCGAAATGATAATGATGGCGTCAATCGCATTGAAATTACCCGGCGCAGTCTTAAAGCCTTAGGACTACTTTAAAAACACTAGCAAGTCCTTAAGTTTCTGCTTTCAGATTTTCTTCAAAAATAGTCTCTTAGATGATTTATCGCAATTCTATTTGAGCTGTGAGGCAGCCCTTCAGATCCCGAACTTCTTTAAGAAGTCCGGGATCTCGCCTTCACGAATTATTTAAGACTGCTATATCAGTAGCGTTACTTGCACTCAGCTAACCTTTAGACTCTAAAATAGTCCTCGCTTGATCGAGCCTAGAACCAATCATGACCCTAACCTCCTCAATTAACAACACAACTCGGCTGCAACTCGCCCCTCTAGAAATCCCGACTCGTTTGCTGCTGGGTCCAGGTCCATCCAATGCCCATCCCGCTGTCCTTCAGGCGATGAATACCCCTCCCGTGGGGCACCTCGATCCAGCATTTCTGGGACTGATGGACGAAATCCAGATGTTGCTGCGCTATGTTTGGCAGACAGAAAACCCCCTCACCATTGCAGTCAGCGGTACGGGAACGGCAGCAATGGAAGCAACCCTTGCCAACGCCACCGAACCCGATGATGTGGTTCTGGTGGGCGTTAACGGGTACTTTGGCAACCGCCTCGTGGATATGGCAGGACGATATGGTGCGGATGTGCGAACGATTACTAAACCTTGGGGGCAAGTGTTTCCCATAGAGGAACTCCGAACCGCCTTAGAAACTCATCGCCCCGCTATTCTGGCTTTAGTCCATGCTGAGACATCCACAGGGGCACGCCAACCGTTAGAAGGAGTCGGCGACCTCTGTCGTGAATTTGACTGTCTGCTATTGGTAGATAGTGTTACCAGTCTGGGGGGCGTGCCCTTGTTTCTGGATGAGTGGAAGGTTGACTTAGCTTATAGTTGTAGCCAGAAAGGGTTAGGTTGTCCTCCCGGTGCTTCGCCGTTTACGATGGGTTCCCGTGCAGTAGAGAAGTTGCAACAACGGGGTACTAAGGTAGCTAACTGGTATTTAGATATGACGTTGTTGAGTAAGTATTGGGGCAAGGAACGCACCTATCACCACACTGCCCCGATTAACTTGTACTATGCTCTGCGGGAAGCGTTGCGTTTGATTGCAGAAGAAGGAATCGAAAATAGCTGGACGCGCCATCAAAAGAACGTCGAGTATCTCTGGGAAGGGTTAGAAAACTTAGGACTCGATCTGCACGTTAAACGAGAGTTTCGCCTGCCAACGCTTACAACTGTTTGTATTCCAGAGGGTGTGGATGGCAAAGCGATCGCGCGTCAGCTGCTCAACGAACACAATATCGAAATTGGGGGCGGACTAGGCGAACTCGCAGGTAAAGTCTGGCGTGTGGGTCTTATGGGATTCAACAGTCGTCCAGAGACTGTGGATCGCCTCCTGGACGCATTGAAACAGGTTTTACCTCATTAGATTGCGAATTTAGGGTGCTAAGAGAAACGCACCCTCCAAAAAGGCGATCGCGCGATCGCCTTTTGTCCCAGTTCTGTCTGTCGTGATTATGCACTTAGAGGATGTTTTAAAAGTCTCCTTGACCGACTTTGACTAGCTCAACTACTGAGGGTTTACTACGGTAGATTGAGCATTTGAGGCTACTTATTCTCCTACTAAGGTAGCTTTCAGAACTTAAGTTGACCCTTTTAAAACATCCTCTTAGGAAGCAATCTTTCAAAATCATCAAATTGACAAGGAAGCTTTGGGAACTCTGGAAGCATTGCAGGCTAGAAAGAAATAGGAGTCACCCAAATGAAAAAAACACGCAAACGTCGTCGAACAAACGCTAGAGTAGCAAGTTTAGCTGGCAGACAGCTTCGCAATCCATTTGAGACGAATAATTTTGTTGGCTCACTAATTGTTAGCAAATAATCAAAAACTGAATGACGACAATTAGCATTTCGTGGCTAGTTGCTACCAATTGACCGTATTCGCATTCGCCTACCGCCCAATTGTCAATCTCTTGAGCCAAACCATCGCGAGAACGGCTCAAGAAAATAGCAGAGTTGGTTTGACCAAATGGCGGGATGTTTCTTCACGGCACTCATGTCGCCAGCGTCATTTTTGATCAGCCGGGTAGTCCAGTCATGGGGATTGCTCCTAAATGCAAAGGGTTAAGTATGCCCATGTTTCACGACGCTCGCCTCAATCTGCCCCAACTCGATTTAGCTTATACGATGGCGCAAGCCGTCAATGCTGTGGCGTACATCATCAATTAATCTTACTTTTGGATGCTGTTGTAACATCGCAACTACACTGATATTCAGCTATTACCAATAAGTATTCATTGATACGAAGAAACGTTACAATTTCTTGATTAACCTAAATTTATCTATTTCTATAACTTATGACCAGGCAAAAATCTAGGAAACCGTATTCCCCCAACCGCACTTTCTAGCTGGCTTACTTTTCGGGTTGTAGCGCTTGCAAAATCCTCGATACTTGCGGGCGAAGTCGTCCAAGTTGTTGCCCACGCCTCAATTCACCCAAAGGAACCAAACTATGAAACTCCCCAAACAATCTCCTCCCGTCAAAGGTCCCGATTGAATTCAGACGCACGAAGCCGTTGATGTAGTTCACGGCTTCGTAGAGGAGTTGGTAAACGTGCGGATGAAATTGCAGCATGGCGCAAACTACAACGATCCAGCAGCGTTTGAGTATCGCACCTATAACCAACTTAAAACGTCTGGCTGTGGATGCTTTCACGCCTTTGGCGGGGGTGCATTTGTGTAGTTCAATTGCTTCAGTTTTCCGCTTCTATTCACCATAAAAAACTCAATTAAAACGGTTACAGCTATGGCTAAGTCATCCAAACAAAACCAGGAAGCACCCCTTAAGCCTGTTATTGAATATGTACTGACCTTTGATGGTCAAGATGATTGGGTGGAATTGCCTCCAGCAAGTATTCCCTGGGGCAAGGAAATCACTTGTAGTTTTTGGGCTTATGGCGGAGAAGCACTACCGCAAGGGAATTCAGTAATCGAGGTATGGTGTGCGAACAATCAACGAATACTGAATGTCCATTTACCCTGGAGTAACAGTGCGGTTTACTTTGATTGTGGCAATAACGATCCCCATGTTAACAATTTTGATCGGTTGGCGAAGCATATTGACGCGGCTGATTGCAAGGGCAAATGGACACATTGGGCGTTTACCAAAAACGCGACTACCGGGGCGATGAAAATTTATCTCAATGGAAAATTGTGGCATCAGGCAACAAATAGAACGATGCCTATCCCCCCAGCAGCTAAGGCGGGACTGGGTCGCTCCTTGGGTGGTTCGCAATTATTCTATCCAGGTAGACTGGCAGAGGTGCAGTTATGGAGCCGCGAGCGCACCCAGGCAGAGATTCAAGAGAGTATGCCACATCGTCTGAGGGGAGATGAAGCAGGGTTGGTGAGCTATTGGCCGTTGAACGAAGGAGAGGGTGCGATCGCCCATGACAAAACTAGCAATGCTAATCATGGCACCATTCACGGAAATCCTATTTGGGACTCCACTCTGTCGTTGGTTGATGCTACACCCAGCCCATCTGAAGACGAAGAAGCATCCACTTCACCCACCAAAGATCAGAAAATCCTGCTTGAGCCTGTTATTGAATATGTGCTGACCTTTGATGGTCAAGATGATTTCATCACCTGTCCTGAAGGGATTGTCAATAGCTCTTATACCAAGGAAGCCTGGGTGAAGCTCTCTGAACCACTGGCGCAGTACAACAACATCCTTTCTGGGCATGACCATGCCTTATTTATGCCCAATGGCGGATGTCTGGCATCTGGACATAACAAGAAGTGGTGGCTTGTGAAAGATTCTAGCGCCAGCCCAGCTAATACTTGGATTCATGCGGCTGTTACCTATGATAACCAAACACAAATCATGTGTTTGTATCGAGATGGTCATCTCATCAGCCAAGCCAGTAATGTACCACCGTTTACTCCCTCAGACCGCACCCTCACAATTGGGTCTCATTTTTCTGGCTCCTTCTTTAAAGGTCAAATCACGGCAGCCCGTGTTTGGAACAAAGTGCTATCCCAGGCAGAGATTCAAGAGAGTATGCCACGTCGTCTGAGGGGAGATGAAGCAGGGTTGGTGAGCTATTGGCCGTTGAACGAAGGAGAGGGTGCGATCGCCCATGACAAAACTAGCAATGCTAATCATGGCACCATTCACGGAAATCCTATTTGGGACTCCACTCTGTCGCTGGTTGATGCTACACCCAGTCAACCTGAAGAAGCCTCTTCACTTGAAACACCAATCCAAAAAATAGTTAATTCGTTGATTTGGATTGGGATTGTGCTGGGATTGTTTGCACTCTTTTTATCAATATTTTTCCAGAGGGCAGCGCGATGAATTTCAAATTAATAATGCTGTCGGCTTGAGATAGGCTACCGGGCGATTGTTTTCGACCCAAACTCAAACGCAACACAATGGCAGAGAGTAGAACTGCATTGGGGACAAGTTTTCATCTGAAGCGTCAAAGATAAAATTACTCAGTTGATGCCCAAAGAGGTTTTGCTCTCACGCCTATTTGTATAGTTTGTCCACATCGTTAATGTAGTAGTTACTGGTTACTGCCACTGAGAGGATGTTTTAAAAGGGTCAACTTAAGTTCTGAAAGCTACCTTAGTAGGAGATTAAGTAGCCTCAAATGCTCAATCTACCGTAGTAAACCCTCAGTAGTTGAGCTAGTCAAAGTCGGTCAAGGAGACTTTATAAAACATCCTCTAAGGACTTTTTTAGCTCCTTGACGCTCCGGAACACTACCAGATGTGACCAAGACGCGCAAAACCAACCCTAACAAATCTACCGTCAGATGTCGTTTACGCCCGTGTATCTGTTTAAGAGCGTCATAACCCACATCTATTGAAATCATTGTTGCTGTTTCTACTGATTGGCACACGAGCAGCAACTTCTGATGGACTAGGTTCCCTTCCGGCGGCGACCCGAACCCACTGATAAAGTTGATCGTGAATCTTCAACCAAGTACCATCTTGGCTCCATCTCCAGAAATAACCATAGACGGTTGACCAAGCTGGAAAATCACCTGGTAAAGCTCGCCAGGTACAACCCTGACACAGTACATAGAGAATTGCATTGACCACCGCCAACAAAGCTACACTGCGCTTCCATCCACCTGGTTTTACTGACGGAAATAGGTCTGCAATTAATTCCCACTGAACACACGTCAGATTACTAGGATATGCTTTAGTCATTTGCTCACAAGGTGCGGGTATCTACAATATTTCAGCTTAAGCCTTGTGAGCTTTCTTACCGCAGCCTCCCCTTTTAAAACATCCTTTTAGTACCCAGCGTCTAATCAGGCTGTGGCGGCATTTTTATCCCATTTCACTTTATATCTACAACAGCTCCGTCTATTGCCTCCAATTTATCGGGGGATGCAAGGGGGATCTCTGCGTAACTCCTATTATTATTAGAAAGTAGAAAGTGTTGTAGTTGTATGAATTTTCAGCTAAATGCTGATGCCAGATTCATATCCCTTTATCAACACATCTGTAATCCTATTTTGTTTTTTGTTTGCAACATATAGCACGCCGATCTCTTCGCTAGCCTCTGGGCAATTATTGTGAGATAGGATGCCAGAAAGAAGGATAAAAGAGAAAAATGTCACAGCAGCAACTTCAATGGCAAATCCAGTCAACTGTTCAACCACCGGCGGCATTTATTGAGGAAGTCAGACGCCACGCACCAGGATTACCCGGACATTATGCTGCACAGATGTTGTGGCAACGGGGGATTCGCGATATTCAGCAATTGTCGGGGTTTTTAAATTCTCAGTTGTATCACCCGGCAAGTCCCTTTGAATTTGGGCAGGAAATGCAATGGGCTGTAGAACGATTAATAAAAGCCCGTAACGCGGGGGAAAAAGTTTCCATTTGGGGAGATTTTGATGCTGATGGGATTACCGCAACATCGGTTCTCTGGGATGGACTGGGACAGTTTTTTACCCAGCAGCAGCAGCTAGTTTATTACATTCCCAATCGTTTAACCGAGTCTCATGGACTCAATGAACGGGGGATTGAAGCCCTTGCCCAGGATGGAACAAAGCTAATTGTAACTTGCGACACTGGTAGCACAAATCTGAAGGAAATTGAATATGCCCATCAACTAGGGATTGATGTAATTGTCACGGATCACCACACGCTGCCAGAGGAACGTCCAGCGTTGACAGCTATCATCAACCCCCGGTATTTATCCAATGACCATCCGATGTTTCACCTTTCCGGTGTGGCAGTTGCTTACAAGCTGGTAGAAGCGCTTTATGAAACTTTGCCGGATATTCCCCAACAGCCATTAGAAGATTTATTGGATTTAGTGGCAATTGGTTTAATTGCAGATTTAGTGCAGTTAAGCGGTGATTGTCGCTACCTGGCACAGCGAGGAATTTCAGTGCTGCAACAGCAAACTAAAAAGCGGAATCGTCCTGGGGTTGCGCGTCTATTAGAATTGTGTCAGAAAAGTGGCGATCGCCCAACGGACATTTCTTTCGGTCTTGGGCCTAGAATTAACGCAGTTAGCCGCATTCAAGGCGATGCTTCTTTCTGTGTGGAGTTACTTACCAGCCGCGATGAGAAGCGCTGTCAGCAGTTGGCATTAGAAACAGAATTAGCCAATGCCCGTCGTAAATCATTGCAAAAAGATGTCGCCGCTGAAGTTAATAAAAAATTAAGCCAGTTGGACTTATCAACCACTAGCGTGATTGTTCTTTGCGATACGCAATGGCCTGTCGGTGTCTTGGGTTTAGTGGCGGGGCAAGTGGCACAGGAAACAGGGCGTCCTACGATTTTGTTGAGTACAGAGGGCGATTTGAGTGAAAACGCTTTAGCACGCGGTTCCGCCCGGTCTGTGAATCAAGTCGATCTTTACCAGTTGGTGAAAGCGCAAGAACACCTCTTACATCGATTTGGCGGTCATCCCTTTGCTGCTGGGTTGAGTCTCCCAGTTGATAAGATTCCCCTGTTTACAGAAGCTGTTAACCAGCAATTGCGAGCTTCTGTGGGCACGCCAGATGGGACACCTTTAGCGCCGATTGTGCAGGCAGATTTGGTGTGTACGGTCAGTGAATTAGGAAGAGATTTATTTTGGGAACTGAAACTATTAGAACCCTGCGGAATGGGCAATCCAGTACCAAAACTGCTCATTCAAAATTGCTGGTTTGAAAATAGTTGGAATAGCAATACTCAGGACTTAAAAGGCGCAAAAGTTCAATATATCAAAACTACTTTTAAAATTCGGGATAACTCTTGCGAAACTGGGTTTTCCGGAATCTGGTGGGGACATTATAAGGAAGAGCTACCCCAAGGTAGATGCGATGCAATTGTCGAGCTTGATTTTAATAGCTACGAAAATCCTAATAAAGGGATTAGACCTCACTATGAAGTGCGGATAATTGCCGTGCGTTCTTTAGAACAGCCGCAGCAGTTAGGCACTCCGAACCAGATAGACTGGATTTTAGACTGTCGTGAGGAGTCCCCACTTGCTACTGCTGCGCTATCAGTTCTGCCAGTTCGAGAGTGCCCCAGTAGCTGGGATGAGCTGCAAGTGTGGTTCAGGCGGGCAATTCAGGCGAATCAAACCCTCGCGATCGCTTATCCTCCCCCAGAACCCGTTCCCCCCAGCCAAATCTGGCTGCAACTGTTAGGAATTGCCAAATATCTGAGTCGCACGGGTCAAGAGGCGACGTATACTCAACTGCACCAAAAGCTGGGAATTAGCGATCGCACTCTCCAACTCGGATTAGAAGCCATCTCTCATCTCGGCTTCCATGTTAAACAACTCGACTGGATGGTTCAAATTACTTGGCATTCCCAGGAAGATGCCGGTCATTCTGATTTAGGGAACGCACAATTACCGAAAGCAGAGACAGCCATTGAACAATTTATCGCAGCAGTTCAAGAAGAACAATTTCGCCAAAGGTACTTCTATGAAATTCCCTTGTCTACCATTCGAGCAATGGCTGCTCAAACTGCGGTTTATTAAAAAATGAGTCGGCGATCGCATTTGTTACGGCTGGGTAAGAGAATGCGATCGCGACTCGCTACTGAATATTCCCCTGGTGTTCGCACTTAAAACCCCGCCGACGCCAATCTTTTATATCTACATCCTTCAGGGGAATTAATTTTGAACATTTAGGCTGATAAACCTGACTCACCATTGCCCACAACAAACTACGAGATAAGTCCAATCCTGTCTTGAAAGAGGATTCTCGATTGCCAGGAATGCCTTGTTCGGGAACAATCTCTGGCTCTACCCAAATGCCTTGAGCGCCCATGAGAATCTGTGCTAGCCACTTAGCTCGTGGTAGATGGGTACCGGAAGTAATTAGTTTGACTTTTTTTACTCCCCATTCGCGTAGAATCGGCACACTATAGTAGAAGTTACCAAAGGTGGAGTCTGCACACTTTTCTAACCAAACTCGCTCTATGGGAGCATTTTCCCGTTGAAAAATTAGCAAAATGCACGGTTCGGGAGAACCTTGAGAAATTAATATGCGGGTTTGCGGGTATTCTTTTGCAAGCTGAGCTACGTATATTTCTCTACGAATACTACCTCCTAAAACCAAATAGGCATCTACTGGACCGGACGCCGCAGAGCGCAAAGTTAGCATAATAGTTAATAACCATGTCCCCAAGATGACGCTAAAGATAGCGATCCCTGGTGTTAGAAGTTGTCGCCATCTTCTGAAACCAGCCCGCCTAGATAAGTTGATGCGATCGCGCACAGTTGAACTACCTCTGCGTTTTCCGGGCATTTTGAGAATTTGAAGGGTATTTAGCCGATGCTTAACACTACTTTAGCTAGCCAAGCGATTTTGTTGTTCTTTTACTCTGGCGGCGATTACACTTAGGTAGACAAAAATTTGCAGGGGAGTCTAGCTAAATTAGACTGTTATCCTTGTTACAGAGACGAATAAGGAGGACACTGGGCGAACTGGCACAAAATTGATGCAGCCTGGTTAATTAACCTGAGTATCTTAGAAATAGTTCGTTTCAGGCGTCACGCGGTATCTACACATTAAACCCCACCCGTTCGAGCCACCGTTCATGAATCCATCCCCAAAAAACTTTTCCTTGCTCCATGTTGCTCTCTTTGGTGGAGCGATCGCTACGACAGCAGCTTTATCTTTCTTTGGCTCCTCCGTTCGCGCTGCTCTACAGGAAAGTCCAAAATCAGTCGTCGATGAGGCATGGCAAATTGTCAACCGCGAGTATGTTGATGGCACCTTTAATCAGGTGGATTGGCAAGCAAAGCGGCAACAGCTGTTGAACAAAAACTATAATTCCCGTGAAGATGCCTATAAGGCGATTCGGGAAGCATTGGAAACCTTAGGCGATCCCTACACCCGCTTTTTAGATCCTAAACAGTACCAAGCCCTCACCAGTCAAACTTCCGGCGAACTCTCTGGCGTCGGTTTGCGCTTGGAACTGAACGAAAAGACTCAGGTTCTTACCGTCGTAGAACCCATTGAGAATTCCCCAGCAGTGAGAGCGGGACTTCAGACTGGGGACAAGATTTTGACAATTGATGGCAAAGCCACAAAAGGGATGAGTGTGGAAGCCGCCGCTAACCTGATTCGGGGTGAGGTGGGGACGAAAGTAAAGCTTAAGCTGTCACGAGACGGAAAAGGCGACTTTGATGTGACATTGACCAGAGCGCAGATTGAAATAGCAGCCGTCCGTCAGTCGGTCAAGCAGGAAGGCAAGTTGCGCGTTGGCTATATCCGTCTGAATGAATTTAGCGCTCACTCAGCAGAGCAGATGCGCCGCGCTATCCAATCCCTGAATAACGACAAAGTAGATGCTTTTGTATTGGATTTGCGGGGAAATCCGGGTGGATTATTGCACGCGAGTGTGGAAATTGCCCGGATGTGGATGGACAAAGGTGCTATCGTCCGTACCGTAGACCGCAAGGGAGACAACGAAGAATTTGCGACAAATCGCACGGCGCTGACACAGTTGCCTTTGGCTGTACTGGTAGACGGCAACTCGGCAAGCGCCAGCGAGATTCTCTCAGGTGCGTTGAAGGATAATGGTCGAGCCACAATTATTGGCTCTCAAACCTTTGGCAAAGCGTTAGTGCAGTCGGTACATTCTCTCTCCGATGGTTCGGGTTTAGCGGTCACGATTGCCCACTACTACACGCCCCTAGGAACGGATATCAGCCACAAGGGGGTGACTCCGGATATCAAGATTGACCTGAACGACGATCAGCGAAAGCGTCTGGGGACGAATCCATCGCTGGTGGGAACTCAGCAAGATCCCCAATATGCTCGCGCGATCGCAGCTTTGGAAAACACCCGCCTTGCCCAACCCAATAAACCTCAACGGACCCGACCGATTAGCGTCCGGTAAGAGCAAAGGAAGTGAGGACTGAAGAGTGAGGACTGAGGGTTGAGGACTGAGGACTGAGGACTGAGGACTGAGGAAAAGAGGAAGAAGTAAGAAGAAACTGGAGAAAAATTGACTGCTTTTAAATACTTCTTTTCTTCTAGCCCAGTCCTCAATCCTCAGTCCTCAGTCCTTTTTTGTTGGTATTTTTGTTTCTCAACGGCAGCGCGACGACCGCCTGTAATTCGAGCAACTTCTTGTGCCTGTGTTAAAAGCTGGTTGAATTCAGTCTGCTTGAGATAACCCATATCAAAGGCGACATAGAGTTGAAAACGAAGTTCGGCACAAGAAGATTTGGCGATAGAAAGAAACTGATGAAACTCTGCCCGACCACCTCGCTCGAAGCCTTCTGCAATATTAGACATTATGGAGACTGCTGCTCGTTGAATTTGCCTAGAAAGCCCAAAGTCTTTTGCAAAATCACCCTGTTGAGTGACTTGATAAATTGATTTTGTAAGGATTCTAGCTTTTTGCCAAGCAATCAAATCTTCAAATCGCTCTACTCTATCTTTCACTCGCCTATCCCCCTCTATTTCTCACTGACTCGCCTGTAAGACGCCTTCACTCCTGACTCTTGACTCCTGATTCCTGACTCTTCACTTCTCAGTCCTCAGTCCTCAGTCCTAACTCTTCACTCCTCACTTTTCTGTAGCTGGCTAACTAAGTGAACGAGTTCTGGCAAAATTAGCTGTTGGATGGCAAGTTTAACGGCATTGGTAGAACCGGGGATAGAAAATACCAGTTTGGTTTGATAGACACCGGCAACGGCGCGAGATGCGATCGCCCGCGAGCCAATTTCTTGATAACTGAGAAACCGGAACAATTCGCCAAATCCAGGCAAGATTTTTGAGAGCAAGCTTTCTAGAGCGTCGTAGGTGGTATCTCTCGGCGCGATGCCAGTGCCTCCATTGAAGATCAAAGCATCCAGATCCGGGCGTTGGGCGAGTGCTTGCAGCTGCGCCCGAATCTCCTCCGGTTCATCTTTGAGAATGGCGTACTCTGAGACCGCATGACCGGCATCTCGGAGTAACTGTTTAATCAATTGACCGCTTTTGTCGGTTTCGGGCGATCGCGTATCGCTAACTGTGATAACAGCGCAAGTCACTGTCATCCTCTCCGGGTCTGGGTGAGGCAGATTGGTCATGGGTAAGCTATTCCCTCAAGAGTTTTGAGTTTTTAAAAACGGGCTTTTCTGGGATATCTTACTGCCACACGGCTGTCCGATTAACCGTTCCTACGAATCTTGACTCCTGATTTCGCTAGCTCTCGGTAAGGGCACGCGCATTCAAATACTGTTCGGTTAACTCAAATTTTGCATCAAGCCCTCAGAATGGAATTTTGCGGCGATTGCATTCCAAGTCCTAAAAGCGCGAACCAACCGAAAATCTAGGGTTCTGTAACCTGCTCCCGGCAGGTTTTCATGTGTGCTTGCTGTCGCTGTGCGGTTTCAACCGCTCAGTGGAGGGGTGTAGAGACGCATTAGCGAAATGGTGCATTCGTGCTGCGACACGTTAACGCAGTGCAGTGCCGCACCATTTCGCGTCTCTACCGGAGGTTACTGGTAGGCAAATGAGCTTATCCGAACCGGATTGCATGGGTATTGCCTGTGCCCCAAGCACTTAGCTCTTTATTTAGGACTGGCTAAGTTCCAAACCATGATCTTTTGCATACCGTTGCATGAAGCGCATGAAGCGATCCCATTCTTCAGGAGACTTCATCAGGTAAGTTGCTTGGAGGTCTTTTGCTTGACCGTTGACAAATACGCCCTTGACTTCTCTCGTCAACAGTTCTCCTTCCTCGTCAACCATGTACATCCCAGTGATTTCCCCTGAGGTTTCGGTGTTAAAGGCGTTGGGACTTTCAAAATAAAACGTAGCGGTGCCATGAGCGCCACTCTTAGAGCGGGTTAGCTTTACATCCGGTATGACTTCTTCGTTGATCCCTCTGGAAAATTGAATTTGAGCCATAATTCTGCCACCAAGTTTTTATGATAGATAACTTAACATTTTCTCATTATTTAGAGCGGACTGGTTCAGCTTTCACGGGTGCTTTTGGGCACTTTAGTACCTCGGATGCCACCAAGAGGCCTGAGTTAGACGAGCGATCAAGTTAGAATTAAGCATATTTCCCTAAAAATTGGCAGAAATAAGCTTTTTTAGGACGATTAGTATGGTTTAGTTTCTTAAGCTCAAAAATGCTGCTTTAAGCGCTTCTAAAAGGGAAAATTAGCTTAAAATCACGGATGCGAGCGCTTTTTTGGTGTGAGATGAATCTTGAATCTTTACTCCGACTCAATCGCCTAATTCGCGTCATCGGCTTCGATGATGCGCCGTTCGCACGCCGTAGGGGTGGTAGTGCCTCCATCGCTGGGATCGTTTGTGCAGGCACCCGCTTTGAGGGCATGGTGTGGGGAAAGGTGCGGCAAGATGGCTGGAATGCAACTGATACCGTTTGTAAGCTACTGCTCGGTAAAAAGTTCTTGCCGCAATTACACTTAGTGCTGCTCGACGGCATCGCTTTTGGCGGTTTTAACGTAATTGACCTTCCTAAGCTTGCCGAGCGATTGGAACTCCCCTGCGTTGCCGTGATGCGGCGTCAGCCTGATCTAGCCGCTGTCAAACAAGCCATTCACCACTTGCCACAGCCAGAGCGACGGCTCAAGCTTTTGCAGCGTGCTGGTGGAATTTATACCTTCCCGCCATTCTTTTTCCAAGTGTGCGGTGCTGAGCCAGACGTAACCGCTGCGGTGCTGCAACGTCTGACTGACTGCGGCAACGTTCCAGAGGCATTACGTCTGGCGCATTTAATTGGAGCAGCGGTGGTGAAGGGAGAAAGCGGACGTTCGGCGTAAGGATTTGGTAATGAGAGTTTTGAATTTTGAGTTTTGAGGCGAGCAGAAAGTCCTTTAACTCAAAACTTTTTCCCAATTATCAAAAAACAACCCTTAGGCGGGATGAAAGTAAAAAGCTGCTCCCAAGACGATGTAGGTTGCTAAGAGCAGTACGCCTTCTAACCAGTTAGAGCGTCCGTCTAGACTGATAAGATTGGCAACAGTGACAGCGATCGCTACCGCAATCACTTCAAAAGGATTGAAGTTGAGATCCATTGGTTGACCAATGACAACTCCTACCAAAACTAAAATTGGAGCCACGAGCAGGGCAACTAATAAACTAGACCCCATCGCCACAGAGACGGATAAATCCATATTGTTCTTGAGAGCGACGTTGACCGCAGTTACATATTCGGCTGCACCGCCAACGAGAGGCAACAGAACAACACCTGTAAATAAGGGAGTCAAACCCAGACCCTTTGTTGCTTCCTCCACAACTCCCACAAAAATCTCTGACTCAAAGGCAACTGCAACCGTAGAGGCTACTAACACACCAATCCAGAGCCAAAGATTCGGTTTGTGGGCAGTTGATTCAGCTTCAGAACCGATTGAATTTGGTGAGTCTAAATCGACTAATCCCACCTCGTAAAGATAGCTATGAGTTTTTAAAGAAAACAGTAACGTCAGAGCATAAACTACGATTAACACAGTGGCAACTGTGAGGGAGAGATTGCGAATTGCATCGAGTGGAACACCATTTGAGGTATTGATGACCGTCGTGGGCAAAATAAGAGCGATCGCTGCCAGCGTCATCGACGAACCATTCACCCGCGCCACAATCGGCTTGAATTCCTGTTCTTTATAGCGCAGTCCTCCTAACAGCATGGAAAGTCCCATGACCAGGAGTAAATTACTGATAATTGTTCCAGTAATACTTGCTTTAACAATGTCAACTAAACCAGCATTTAGAGCTGCTAAAGCAATAATTAGCTCGGTTGCATTTCCAAAGACTGCATTTAACAATGCACCAATCGAAGGCCCCGTAACGACGGCAACTTCTTCAGTCGCAGTGCTTAACCAAATTGCTAGGGGGACGATCGCGATCCCTGATGTAATAAAAATGGCAAGCGAACCCCATCCTAAATATTCAGCAGCAATTGAAATGGGTACAAAAATTAGCAGGACGTAAGAAATAATTTTCTTGATTGACATAGCGAATTGTGGCTGAAATTGCAGAGCATGATGAATTTTCCCACCCGATGAGACGTAGGAAAGTAGCAACGAGTTCTCCCCTGGATGGTTGAGACGAGTCATACTTTCACTGCTTGATGTCATCGAAAATTGGGCACCTCTCACCTCTGTAAGAATATCTGGAAACTTGTCAATTGCACCCTGTCGTTTCTCGTATGCTGATGTAGAAGCAGGAGGACTCGATGCCAAACGACAAACGAGAGGAAGGAAGAACCGCGCCTCGCCCCAATCGAGTGGGAGTTGCTCTGATAGCCGTCTCCGCAACGGGTTTTGCGACGCTGGCGATCTTCGCCAAGCTTGCCTATGCGGAAGGGTTAGATTTGTCCAGCACCCTGGCTTGGCGATTTACAGGCGCGGCAGTGGTACTCTGGGCGTGGCTGGTGTGGCGAGACGAGTGGCGCTTAAAACCGCAAGACGCGATCGCTTCCACCCTTTTGGGAGGCGTGGGGTATGCGATTCAAGCAACTCTGTTCTTCGGCGCTCTTGCTTACACCAGCGCTGGCGTTGCCGCTTTGTTGCTTTACACCTATCCCGCCTTTGTCACTGTCTTGACGTGGGTAATCGAAGGCGATTGCCCTGGGTTCTACCGAAAAATTGCCCTCGGTTTAGCCCTCACCGGCTGTTTGCTGACTGCCGATTTGGGTGGAACCACCGTGCAGCCTTTAGGGTTAAGCTTGGGGATCGCATCGGGAGCCTGGTACGCACTTTACCTAACCTTTGGGGCGAGATTAGTGCGATCGCTCTCTCCGGTGACAACCAGCGCCTATCTGTCTCTGGGAGCCGCCCTCTCTTTTATGGGAGCCGCTTGTTTGGGGCGGGGGCTGATTTTCCCCCAAACAACTGTCGCCCTAGGGACAATCGCCGGGTTGGCAGCGATCGCCACGGTGCTGCCCATCATTACCCTGTTCGCGGGTATTCAGCGGTTGGGAACCTCCAGAGCTGCCATTCTCTCCACCATCGAACCCGTGGTGACGGTGCTGCTGGGAATCATTTTCCTAGGAGAGCAACTCGTAGGCAGACAAATATTGGGAGGGTTACTGGTAGTCAGTTCGGTGGTGTTAATTCAGGCGTTTCCTCAAGATTAGTCGCTTGATTTACCCTCGCAGGGGTCTTGACGCAATTTGATCCCTTTGCTAAGTTCATGGATGAATGGACTTATTGCATAAAACTTAAATAAAAGAGTGATAAGTTCCATAGCGACCTAGAAAAAACTGGCTTTTGCCAAAATTCTCAGGTACGCAGTAAATTCTCAAAATTAAACCAAATTAGACGCTTCCCCCTATGTTCAGCAGCAGTTTTTACTTTTATTGGTTTAGGACGGTTCACCGGCAGTGAATCCAGTGCCCGCATTGGAACCGCCCGGTGAACCGCAGAGTAAAATCTGCGGTTTTTTTGTTTTAAGGAGCAACTTTTCATGGTGATGACCTATTTCAGTAGCTGGTTTTATGGCTTTTATTTTTGGCCCACAAGTTCCGGGTAAATAGCGTCATGCCAATGAATCGTCTATAGCCCGGAACTACAAAAGGTTCCGGGCTTTTTTATTGCCAAACTCTAACCTCCAACCTCCCCTACCCTCTCCTACAAGGAAGGGGAAGAAACAATCTTTTAACTTCAAGGAGACTCGAATCATGATTAACGCTAAACTTGCCTCGCAATCTCACGCTGACCACCAAACCATTGTCAAACTTTCCGAACAAGTTTCCATTGGTGGCACGGAACTGGTGATTATCGGTGGTCCTTGTACAGTGGAAAGCTTGGAACAGATGGAAACTGTCGCTAACCAACTCGCCGCCGCACCCGTTCAGGCGCTGCGTGGCGGTGTCTACAAACCCCGTACCTCTCCCTATGCGTTCCAGGGAATGGGAGTGGAAGGATTGCAGATTTTGGCAGATGTGCGATCGCGTTATGGCATACCCGTCGTCACAGAAGTGATGTCAATTGGGCAAATAGAAGCTGTTGCGACTCACGCGGATATGCTGCAAATTGGGAGCCGTAATATGCAAAACTTCGATTTGCTGAAAGCTTTGGGTCAAGTTGGCAAGCCAATATTGCTCAAACGCGGTCTAGCTTCTACGATTGAAGAATTTGTCATGGCGGCGGAATATATTTTAAGCCACGGCAATCCCGATGTGGTACTGTGCGAACGGGGTATTCGCAGCTTCGATAACTATACGCGCAATGTGCTGGATTTAGGCGCGGTAGCGGCTTTGAAGCAGATAACCCACTTACCAGTCATTGTCGATCCGTCTCATGCCGTCGGTAAGCGGGAATTGGTAGCACCTTTGGCAAAGGCTGCGATCGCCTGTGGCGCAGATGGCTTAATTATTGAGTGTCATCCAGAACCCGAAAAATCTGTTTCCGATGCTCGTCAGGCGCTTTCTTTAGAAGATATGGTGGATCTCGTTCATAGCTTAAGACCTGTAGCAGCAGCTGTTGGGCGAAATATATCGGAAGTAGGGGTGGGTTTCAATTTAAAACCTGCCCCTATTCATTTCTCTGCCAAAAAACCATGTGGACTTACGGCTTAATCCCATTGATTAATTCTGTCGGTATTTGCGTTCCTTCTTAGCCCCCCAATTCATGTGATTGGGGGGATCTGCTGCCATGTGTTAGATTTCTCAAGGAATTTTAGAAGAGGTGCGATCGCTAATTTCTGCTAATACCAATTCTTTATGAGCATGATTTATTTTAGTAGAGACATAGCAATGCCATGTCCTTACAGAACAATCGAATGCATTGTTATGAAGAGTTGGTATAATTCAATCCCTTCACAATTACGACGGGAAGTTTACAAGCAGACTTTAACCGAAGATGATAAATACTACTCTTATTGCCTCAACAGGTGTCGAGAAAGTTGACGCGATCGCCTGCGAAATTATCGGCAAAATCGGGGAAAGTTTTCCAGGTCGCATTCGCGGCTATTATTTGGAAGGCAGTTATGCTGATGGTACTGCGGTAGCTACCAGCGATATCGATCTGCGCGTCGTTTTTAAGGGTAGCCTGACTTCTGACGAACGACAGGAATTCGCACAGGTAAGCGACGAGTGCCAGAAAATCACCTCGATAGAACTGGGTATGACCGCAGACAGTGAAGAGGCGCTGTTTCGGATTGGTGCGGTTAGGTTCCAGAAAGGCACGCTTCTGATATATGGGGAAGACATTCGCCCTCTGGTTCCAATAAAGCCAATAGATAGCTATATCCTGGACAGTATGCACTTTCCATATCGGTTGTTGACGCGATCGCGTGGCAATCCGGAGGTGTTAACGTTTCCTCTCGACTATCCCGATCCGGACGGTGAGTTTTATGGTTGCGATCGCCGTCAGATGCGTGCGTCGGATGGAACGATTCACTACGGAACTAAAGATTTGGTGTTAAATGTCCTTTGTCCGGCGACAGCACTCATCGCTCTAGATGCCGGACAATATGTGGTAACGAAGCGCGAATGTGTTATCCAGTACCGCAAATGGATTAATGACGAGTGGACGGCGCTTGTAGAAGACATTTACGAACAATGCCGCAATTATTGGAATTATCTGGTGCCCGAAGCAGAGGCAAATCGAAAGCAACTGAGGGAATATTGTAAAAGCGCTTTAGCTTTCGAGAACTATTTTCTTTGGCGCTACAAAGCGTTTTTGCTTGCCGAGTTGCAGCATCCAGATGAATTTCGCCAGTTGTATGCTGTGAAACGGTTGGGACAAATTATCTATCCCGACCAAACGGTAAAGTTGGCTTTAGAAAATGTAAAAAAGAGCAATTCTCACGAAATTCAGCTAACAGTTGATGCCACATTGCAAAGATATCTCTCGTTCCCAGGTTGAGCCGAAAAACAAGAAAATCAACACTCAAGTTACATCTAAAAAGTAGGTTGCGATAAGATACGTTTCATGATTGCTCAAGCCACGATAAAGACAAATAGGTTAGTCTTGCGTCCACTCACCTTTGAGGATGCCCCATTTATCCAGACATTTGCTAGCGTCCGTGAACTCGCTGACGCCATGATTTCCATTCCTCATCCCTACCCTAATGGTGAAGCTGAGCGATACATCTCTAAGCAACTTGCAGAGTTTGAAGCGGGTCATTCTGTCACATTTGTGATTGAGAGCAAATCTGAGAGGGTGTTTAGCGGAATTATCGAAGTTCGAGATATTGAACGGGAGCATTCTCAGGCTGAACTGAGTTTTTGGTTAGCAGTTGAAGCATGGGGACAAGGTTACATGAGTGAAGCATTGAAACCAGTGCTTCATTCCGGTTTTGAAGATTTATCTCTCAATAGGCTCTATGGCTATCAGATGGTCAGAAATCCAGCTTCGGGAAAAGTATTTCAGAAAAACGGGTTTGTACAAGAAGGGTTGCTACGCCAGAGAGTGCGAAAGTCGGGAGTATTTGAGGATGTGGCGTTATGGGCAATTCTGCATAGAGATTGGCAAAATTCTCTAAAAATTATTGGTAAAGGATTTCACTCCACTTCACAAAAAGACTGATACAGATCCCCTTACAAAAGGGGCAAAGAGCAAATTCCAAGTGTATCGCTATTAAAGGTAATTTGTATGAGCCTATTTTAATTGGCGTAGAGACGCGATTAATCGCGTCTCTACAATGCACGTGAGAAATAAGCAGTCTTACATCACATCTCGATTTTTTGTTTTCACCCGCTCATAAAACTCCTCCATTACTTCAATAAAAGAACTATCTTTCTTCCAAAAAGGTGGAAAGTCTCCCTGCTTTTTAATCAAAATTGCTGGCAAGCTTGCCAGCGATGCCACTTCAACAGTTTGAGGCAGTCGCTTAGTCCCCAGCCAAAATTCTCTATGATTTATCTTCTCCGTAACCGGGACTTTTTCCAGAGGGGTGTAGTAAGACGCGGAGGGTTCTAAAGGGATTTCTTTTGCTGTGAGTTCAGTGGATAAAACCTCTCCTAAAGGAGATTTTGCCAGTTCCGCTTGCAGTGCTTCTTTAGATAAGCCTCTGAGTTCAAACAAGAGAAACGGATTGTGGTCTAGTTGGGACGCTACCAAGTAGTAGACACCCGCGATGTGTTTGCAGGGATTGGCGTAATCTGGACAAGAACAATTGGTTTTAAAATCTTTGCGATTGTGGGGTAGAAGATGCAATCCTAGGTCAGAAAAAGCATCTTCAATATTATCGGGAACTTCATTCATCAATAGCTTGGAGACAAAGCTAGCTTTTGATGAAAGGTGTTTAATCGCCTTCGACCAACTAGATTCATCAATCGGTGTAATTTCAATATTGATAATATAGGTTGGCTCTTTATAAACTCCAAAATAGGGATTCACTGAACCTTTTACAACAGCATTAATTTCATTCTGGTCAATTTTGTAGTGGAGGACTTTCCCCCCATTCGCATAGGAACGTCCTCGTCCTAATCTCGCAGGATCGGTAAAAGCTTCTAAGGCTTGAATGAAGCGTTTTCCCCACCAGGTACGGCTAAATTGAGCCATGATTACTCCAAGATTGCAGCTTTGTTCAGTGAAATCAGTTGTTTAAAGGCTTCGTTATCAAGTTCTGTCAGCCAAGCTTCATCGGTACCGACAACAGCAGAAGACAGCTTTTTCTTATCTTCAATCATTTTATCGATGCGTTCTTCCAAAGTCCCAATTGCAATAAATTTGTGAACAAATACATTTTTATTCTGACCAATCCGAAAAGCTCTATCTGTCGCCTGATCTTCAACGGCGGGGTTCCACCAGCGGTCAAAGTGAAAAACGTGATTTGCTTTCGTTAACGTAATGCCAACTCCGCCAGCTTTGAGAGAAAGAATAAACACCGATGGTTCAGTTTCTGGGTTTTGAAATTCGGTAATCATTTGTTCTCGCTTGTTGCGGTTGGTGCCTCCATGAATGTAATAAGTGTTGTAGTGACAAGTATGCTTGAGGTATTTTTCTAGAGAGTCGCAGATTTCCTTGAATTGGCTAAAAATTAACAAACTTTCGCCTTCAGAAATGGCTTCCTCAACCATTTCTGCAAGACGGCTAAGTTTATGCGATCGCGCGGTTGAAAATTCGCTCCCATCTTGTAAAAATTGCGCTGGATGATTGCAGATTTGTTTCAGCCTCAGCAATGTTGACAAAATTAACCCTTTGCGCTGAATGCCTTCAGAATCATTGATTTTTTCGCTCACATCTTTGACGACAGCCTCATAAAGAGAAGCTTGTTCTTTTGTCAAATTGCAATATAATTTTTGTTCAACTTTATCTGGCAGCTCGTTAATAATTGATTGGTCAGTCTTGACTCGACGTAAAATAAAAGGCTCTACCAATTTTTTCAAGGTCGCAGACTTCACCCGATTATTATCTCTCTGAATTGGAATCTCAAAACCCTTGCGAAATTGTGCTTCCTTACCCAAATAGCCAGGATTCAGAAAGTTAAATATTGACCATAAGTCCAGCAATCTATTTTCTACTGGTGTTCCGGTTAGTGCCAGCCGATGGTTAGCAGTCAACTTTAAAATTGCCTTAGTTTGAGCAGCTTTAGGATTTTTGATATTTTGCGCTTCATCCACTACCACTCGATGCCATTTCAGACTATGCAAAAGTTTTTCATCTTTTCGAGCCAAAGTAAACGATGTAATCACGACATCATGCTTAAGGCAAGCTTCTTTAAAATCAGCGACTTGTTGAATGCGGCTACTGCCATGATGCACCATTGCTTGTAGATGAGGCGCAAATTTTTCGATTTCTTTTTGCCAATTTCCAACAACTGATGTCGGTGCAATCAACAAAGTTGGTAAGATTGAATTTGTCGATTCTTTTTCATTCACCAGCCGAGCAATTACTTGAACCGACTTACCTAATCCCATATCATCAGCAAGACAACCATTTAGACCGAGCGTTTCTAAATATTGCAACCAGGACACGCCGCGTTTTTGGTATTCGCGTAAATTTCCCTGCAACTTCGGCGGATTTTGAACCGGCTCTAGTCTACTTTTATCCTCCAATTTCGCCATCATTTCTGACAATGTCTGGTCATGCTCGACTTCAATATCATCCTCCGCTGCTGCGGCTAATTTCATGAAATCTAACAAAGTCATTTCTGGCTGTTCTTTAGCCTGAGATTGCCAGAATTCCAACATCTGCTGCATCTTTTCTTGGTCTAGTTCTATCCACTGACCGCGAAATTGCACCAGCGGCGTTTTAGCTTTGACGAGTTGCTGCCATTCTTTTTGAGTAACCGGCTGACCGCCAATTGATAGCTCGTATTGATATTCAACAATCGCGTCTAAATTAAAGTATCCTTTGTTAGCAGCTTTGGATTTACCAACGTTTCGAGAAGACGTTTTTAGCCGAACTCTAGCTTTCCGACGACCATCCGGCGTCCACCAGGCGGGAACGATGACTTTGTAACCGGAATCTTCTAATACCCAGGCGCTTTCTTTGAGAAATTCAAAGGCTTCTTGCAGATTAAGTTGCAACCCGATTGGCTGGTCAGTTTCCAATCCCTGCCATAGTTTAGGGTACATCCGCGCTGCATATCCCAAATTCAAAAGCAGATTATTTTCAAAATCTTTGCCAAAGTATTTTTGAATATCTTTTTTACTTTTCTGATTCAGCCGCCAATAATCTCCTAAAGAAAGTTTTAAGGATGGATCTTGTTTGGAGTTAGCCAAGAAAACAATTTGCCAGTTATCTGTTTCAGAGTTAGCTTCTTTTAACTGAAAGCAAAGGTCAAAATTTCCCGTATTTTGGCTGCGGGTTAGTTTAGCTTTCCAGCCATACCATTGTTTGTATTCTTCTAAAGCTTTTTCGGTAGTTTGCGGATTTTTGCTGTCCGGATAGAAACAATCATAAAGGATGGTATCTGTAATCTGCTGATCGAATTTAGCAGTCGAGGGAGTATGGGTGACAATTTCATGCAACAGACATTCAGAAAAGTGACGAAGTAAGCTTTCTTTAGAAAAGAATTCTACTGCTGTCCGGGGTACGGCAGAACCGGCAACGCAGACTAAAGGCATATAGTCTACGTATCTTTGAATTAATGTTTCATATTTTTCAGAAACAATTTCCCATCCTGAATAAATTTCAAAGGAATTAGCGGTTTGCTTGCGTTTTCCTTTGGTTACAGCAGGAAGTTCTCGATATTTGAGGCTGGGAATATATTGGTCTTTGAATATAATTTGTTTAAATGCTTGGGTATAGTGATACCAAAATAGGAGGTCTGAACCGATAATAATTTCACCAAAGTTATGTAGAGCCAAGAAGTGAATATCGTTAAGCAGTTTAATAACATTATTGACCTTGGCATAGCTATAACTGCCGGTTTTTACCCTAGCGTTAACTTCATAGGTATCAATTTCCCAGTCCGTAAATTCTTCATAGTCTTCGTTAACTTCTTCTTCCAAATATTTAATTAATTCAGGAGAAGGAAGAGGCTGGTTGTTCGCGGTGGGAAGAGCAATGTATTGAGTAGAAATATTCTCGCTAATCTTATGATAGGGTGCTGTGGCGATTCCCAGTTCATTGGTTAGAAAAGCTTCCAAGTCGTCTTTGGCAAGATGGCTGGGATGGATGTTTTTTTGCGAGTTGCGGCGTTTTTTGAAAATTGGGGTTTCTACCCACAGGTAAAATGCACCTGTTTGTAGGAAATTAGCTTCTGCCTTAGGAATCCAAGTACCGTGGAGGATTTTCATAGGTAGATGCCTCAAGGAGAGTTTTCTGAAATTGTAGCGGGTTAAGGATGCGAACCTCTCGCAGAAGCCGTCCCTTGGGGACATGGCTTCTTATCTGTTGCAATATATTTAGTTGTTTGCGTCCCTACTGTCAAGTTTTCTAACTGGGTTCTGGATTAAAAAATGTAACGGTAAAAGTTAAAATCCGAGCAAAAGAGAGCTTTCTACAAAAAACAAAGATTGGTCTTAGAAAGGCAGCGAATATGCTAAACGGTTACTTTCAGTTGTGGCTGCGGCTTTTGGAGGGATTCACCCTCTTGCAAATAGGCTTGTACAGATAGCCATCGTAATTGCTGTATACACAGTTACAGCCCGTAACTTCCCCACCAGAGATAGATGTTAGCCATGCTAGTAGTTGCACCTACAGACTGACAGCGGTTCTACCGCTAGCACGACAACATTTAAATTGGCGATTGTTATTCTGATTAAGGAAAAAAACACCGGATGGGCGTTATGCCGCAGTGGCCCAGAATCGGACATCAAAGAAGAGCGACGTCAGATGTCCGAACGGTTTAAATAACAAAAGGCCTAGAAGGTGTGGAGTTTTTGTCGCTTCCTCCACTTTGTTACTACCGAGGGGAGGCGCAACCCTCCATCAGAGCGGTCTTAGGTAGTAAACGCTTGTGCTGTAACAACTCATTGTCTATGCAAAAAAGCCTTGACTCCTTTTGGAGTCAAGGCTTTTCTGTCTGATTATCTTATTTGCATCCTAAATGATTTGTGAAGGCGAGATCCGCGATTTCCAGACAGAAGTTGGGGATCTCAAGGGCTGGCTCATTACTCAAATAGAATTGCTATATCTGCGATCGCTATTGGCAATTTTCTGTATTTCTTCAGCAATTTATTTTTGCTACCCTCAGCCCCTTTTTAAAATCTGTAGGCACAGCAGGCTCCCCAAACCTCTCTCCGACCCGGTAGAGGGGTTTTGAAGAGGAAGGGACTGGGTTAGATTTGCCAGGGCTTTGAGCGAATTAGAAAAACTTGCACATGGCGTGGCTTATCTGGGAACAGGTTCATAATTGGTTCCTTGCAACAATAATGAAACCAGCGGGGATGCCATGAGGGTAGTGATAATTGCCATAATGACCATGATGGTAAATAAGGTTGGAGTAATTACACCTTCCTCTAAACCAATGTTGAGGATAATTAACTCCATCAATCCTCGTGCGTTCATTAGCGCCCCAATGGTTGCGGACTCGCGCCAACTTTCACCTGCGAGTTTTGCTGCCAACATACAAGCTAGCCCTTTCCCCGCGATCGCTATCAGGATAATCAGTAATGCGATCGCCCAGAGTTGCGGCGTGTTGACTAACCCGATTTGCGTGTTCAGTCCGGAGAAAACGAAGAAAATCGGGAGCAAAAACGAAGTCGTCAAAAACTCCGTGTGGTGGCGCACTTGGTCGGCAAATTCGCCCCGTGGCATCACTGTGCCCAGAATAAACGCCCCAAACACCGCATAGATGCCTACCAAATCGGTAAACCACGCGCATACCATCAAAACGACTAAAACTAATGTCAGGGTTTGCATCGTCACGCCCTTCTCTTGCTTCGTCCGACGTGCGAAAAAGGTAAATGCCGGTCGTCCGACGAAAATCATCAACAACACGTAGCCAAAACCCCCGCCAATCGCAAAAGCGGCAATACTGGCGCTGCCTTTAATGCTGGCAAGTACAATCGCTAGCAAACACCATGCCGTCGCATCATCGATCGAACCAGCTGCCAGTGCCAGCGTCCCGAAGCGGGTTTTGGCGATGCCGCGTTCGTATAGCATCCGGGCGAGCATCGGAAATGCTGTAATCGACATGGATGCGCCCAGATATAAGGCTGCTGCCGGACGAGTAATTCCAGGTTTGAAGAGTTCGCCATTGCCGTACAACAACAAAGCTGCGATCGCGCCTAAGATAAAAGGAGCCAAAATTCCTGCCCCAGATACCAAACCGGCACTCTTGACTCGGCGCTTGATCAAATCGGTATTAAACTCTAAGCCGATCAAGAACATATAAATGACCAACCCAATCTGGCTGATGGCAAAGAGAATCGACATCGATGGGTTGGGAATTTTCGTCGCCGCATCAATCACAATCGGGGCTTTGGGGAACAGCCATTGCTGCACATCAGGAAGCAGCAGACCAAACAGAGATGGCCCTAACATCACCCCCGCGATCATCTCGCAGACAACATCGGTTTGACCAAAATAGCGCCGCCCAATCATCGACACAATGCGACAAGTAGCGAGAATAACGGTTAGTTGCAGCAATAACTTTAGAACGAGATCAAAATTCGACATCCTATGCCTCTGGGTCGGGAGTGTTGCGATGTATCTAGGAGTAAAGTGCTGAGAGTTTATATAGAATCAGCGCTTACATCCCGATTTCCGTACCCAAACTTTTTTCAGCAAGTTTTTGCAACATAACCTAGAAAGTTGCTCTAGGAATCTAGGGAATATTATTAATGTGAGAAAATTTCACACCCCATTAGAATGAATACAGCATCAGTAAGCGGCTGTAAGACTTTAACCTGCTAAGCGTGCGGCTTTCTATTCAGAAAATACACCTTTTGGTATTAGGATTGGTTTACTGAGTTCTTCTCCTTCTGCCGTTAGATGCCTTTTCTAACACGGCTAAATTAAGGAAACTCCTCATGTCAGTCCCCAAAGATCCTCTTCAACCAATAAAAAATCGACTTCTTGCCGCTTTGCCTGACGAGGAGTACGAACGCCTGGTTCCCCATCTAGAACCCGTCTCGCTCCCACTCAATCAAGTCCTCTACGAACTTGGCGTACCAATTGAATACGTTTATTTTCCCCAACAGGGAATTGTTTCTTTACTCAGCGTGCTGGAAGATGGCTCGACTGTGGAAGCTGGAATGGTGGGTAATGACGGAATGGTAGGTCTCCCCATAATTTTGGGAGGCAACAAAACGAGCAACCGAGCGTTGGTGCAGGTCGCAGGCAATGGCATGAGAATGAAGGCAGAGCAGCTCAGATCCGAGTTTAAGCGGGGAGGGGCACTGCAAAGCCTGCTGTTGCGCTATACGCAAGCACTGCTGACTCAGGTTTCTCAAGGAGTCGCCTGCAACCGCCTGCATACGATAGAAGAGCGACTTGCCCGGTGGCTGCTAACCGTTCAGGATCGCGTGGAATCAGACCAGTTTCCCCTCACTCAGGAATTTATCGCCCAGATGTTGGGCACGCGCCGTTCTGGCGTCACGGTGGCGGCTGGCACCCTCAGCAAAGCGGGAACGATTCGCTACAGCCGTGGCAAAATCACCATTCTGAATCAAGGCGACTTGGAAGCGATCTCCTGCGAGTGTTATGGAATTATCAAAGCCGAGTTCGGTCGGTTGCTTGGCACGGAACACCGTTAGATGGCGTTGTACTAGATGGTGTTGCCCTAGATGCTGTTGCACAACTGCGGCTAGGATTAATGATTGGGCGAGCGTTGTATATAGGGTTTCTCTTTTGGATGCAATAGATTCGGAACCTCACCCCCAACCCCTCGACCTTCACGGAGAGGGGAGAATATTCAACCCTGGGTTCACGAATAGCTATCAAATTCATTCTTCAAGCGGGCGACGCTGGGTAAATGGCGGATAAATTCTTTTTAAATTGTTTGTTTTCTCGTATGTGCGAAAGCGGACAGACGGCGTTTGCGATCGCGTTTATTGTTTAAATAGTACCAAGTGTAACTTGAGCTGAAACTGTCATTCTGCGCGGTTTCCTAAGCGCTACTAAGGGGAGCCAAGCACAAAGCGCACAATCGTAGTATATGGTGAGATGCTACCGTCACCATCACAAGAGACAGTTACACATCATTAGATAGACAGCTTTGAAGCTCCGTCGTGTTGCCAAGTATGAAGGCGAAGATGGCAACTGACAAATGTGATAAGTCTCAGCAAAGCTGAGCTAAAAGGGGTTTTTGACCACAAAACATGACTAGATGCCGATAAATCTTGTAGGTTTCCCTAAATATGTGCGAAACCGGACAGACGTTACTGTTACTCGTGTTTATGCTTGAAATAGTCGAGTATTAAGTTCCTCTCGTGTCCCTTGTTGTCTCCTTTAATAGACGACTGAATTAGGGAGTTTCCATCTGTCAGGGTCAAAGGAAATAAGAGGTGTAAAATGAATAATTTAACAAGAATGCCTTTTACATATAATGATACGAACCAAGAAAAACTTTGGGGAAATGGTTGGAATAAACTAACTCCAAAGCAGAAAGAATTGGTTTCAGAAATTCTTAGGAATTTAAAACAAAGAAGCCTAGAAGCCTGGTAGTGCGACTCCCTGTTAAAAATAGGTAGATAATTATCTTTCAGAGTGCCTTGTCCTCAAGGTTGGTTGCTTGGATATTAAGGTAGGCTAAAGACCTCTTCATCCGTTGGAATATCTGTTACTGATTGCTCTACTTTGTGGGGATGAATCTAGATGCATTCACCGATAAAGTAATTACAGCGGTCGCAATTTATCTAGATGATGCTAAATATCAAAAAAATAAACATCAAAATCCCGCCTTGCCCCGCTTGCGGGGCAAGGCGGGATCGATTTAGGACAATTGCTAAAAAATATACCTCTACTTGACAGGCCGCTACACTTTTACTTGTATAACGATAAATGATGCCAATATCACAATCAACTGCCTATACGACTCCGCCCCGGACTAAAGCAGCTTATGAGTTAGAAGCTTTGCTGGACTACATAAAGCGAAGTCGTGGTTTTGATTTCACCAGCTACAAGCGTCCTAGTTTGATGCGTCTGGTAATGAGCCGGATACAGAAAGTGGGGATCGACAGCTGTACAAAGTATATTGATTACCTAAAGGCGCATCCCCAAGAATTTACTCACCTATTTAACACACTTTTAGTCAATGTTACTTCTTTCTTCCGCGATCGCTCAGTTTGGGATTATTTGTCTCACGAGCTGATCCCTCAGATCGTTGCGAAGAAGGAACCAGACGAACCGATTCGAGTTTGGAGTGCTGCATGCGCTTCTGGAGAAGAAGCTTACTCGTTAGCAATCATCCTTGCGGAGATACTGGGAATCGAACAGTTCCAGGCGCGGGTCAAAATCTACGCCACAGATATCGATGAGGAAGCTCTTAAGCAAGCTCGTCAGGGAACTTATACGGCTAAGGAAGTTGCGGGGATTCCTCCCGCTTTGTTAGAGAAATACTTTGATAGCACTCCTAACAGCTACATTGTTCATAAGGAGTTGCGTTCTGCGCTACTGTTTAGTCGCCACAACTTGATTGAAGATGCGCCCATCTCCCGTCTCGATCTGCTGATGTGCCGCAACGCCCTGATGTATTTTAATCCCGAAGCCCAACGAAAAATCCAGTCCCGCTTTCACTTTGCGCTCCGGGATAGTGGCTTTCTCGTATTAGGTCATGCGGAGGGACTGCTCAACAGCCCTCAGACTTTCAGCACCGCAGATTTGAAGCGACGTGTTTATACAAAGACGCCAAAGGTGAATGTGCATCTGAATGCATCTGAGGTGCAGGACTCCAAACGCGATCGCATCCGCCAAGGTGTCCAGACTAGCCAAGGTGTCCAGACTAAAGGTGTCCAGACTAAGGGAGAGGAGTTGCGATCGCTTACCCAGACAAGCCCTGAAAAGGCAGTGAAGCCTCTAGAAAAGCAACCCTCATACTTCCAGCAAGAGTTGCAGCAAGAGTTGCAGCAAGCGTTCCAGCAAGTGTTCCAGCCAGAGTTCCAGCAAGTGTTTCAGCCACAGGTAAAAACCAAGCAACCCTCGTCTACCCATCAAGCGTTAACAACCGAGCAGACACAACTCCTGGTGCTTCAAGAAGAGCTAAAAACCGTTCAACAAGAACGTCTGGATCTCAAAAAACAGTTGAACAGGACTCAAGAGGAACTCCAGTCCACCCACGAACAACTACAGACGATGAATCAGGAGTTGCAGTCTCTCAGTGAAGAACTGTACCAGCGCAACGAAGAACTCAATCAAGCCAAAGCTTTGTTAAAGAAGATGACTCAACCTAAATTTCATGGAGTCGCCTAGCGCGTTGTGTCCCTCTTATCGCACTTCTCGTTGGGATGCAGTGCAATTTAACCCCATCGCGGCCCCTTTCCACTTGTGGAGATCGAGTTGGGGGTAAGGTTAGGAGTGTGTATTGCAACAAAGTGGCGCAAGTCTAAACAGAGGGATTTCTCGGTGACGCTGCAAGCCCACACGATAGCGCTATTCTTTGTGTAGGTAGTTTACACCTAGCCCATCGCTACTAAATCATGTTCGAGCGGCGCACTGCGATTTCTCTATCGAATATCCTGCTAATTGTCGTCACCAGTTTGTTGGGAGTGTTGCTATGGCAGCTGCGGAGTCTCCTAGTCATCCTCATGGTTGCCGTAGTCATCGCAGCGACGATTTCCCCCCTCATCGACAAGGCTGAACGCTTGCAGCTTCCCCGGTGGTTGGCGGTCATTGTTGTTTATGTAACGCTAATTTCTGGCATCGTTGGGGCGGGATTGATTATTGGCCCTACCGTAGCCGCGCAGATTCAACTGCTTGCCGTCAATTTGCCAATATACATTGAAAATCTTCGGGCACTCATTCAGAAAATTGTAATCAGTTACAACGACGAGCGACCCGATTTAGTCAACCAACTCCTTGATACCCAAGCGCTAACTAGGTGGGTGTTTAGTTCCAGTCAACAAGTCCTGCTGCGCTCTTACGACATCACCAAAGGAATTATTGGCGGCGTTTTTAGCTTAATTTTGGCTTTATTGATTTCCGGTTATATGGTGGCGGGTAGTCAAAACCTGGTTAAAGGTTTGGTGCAGCTATTCCCGTCGCCTTGGGATGAACGTCTGGAGGCTCAAGTGGCACCGATGAGCCAGCGGATGGGGAATTATATCCAAGGTCGAGTTGCGGTTTCAGGGATTTTAGGGGTAGCGATTACCCTTGGCTTAGGTTTTTTAGGGCTATCAGAGTTTGCACTCGGACTTGGCGTGATCGCTGGTTTCACCAATTTGATCCCCTTTGTGGGGCCAGTTTTGGGAGCCATTCCCGCTCTCATCGTGGCAGTTTCTCAAGGTGGGTGGACGTTCCTGTGGGTGCTGCTGTTGTTCGTGATTATCCAGAATGTGGAAACTTATGTCCTCGATCCGCTACTGGTAGGTTCTTCTGTGAAAGTCCATCCTTTGTATCAACTGCTGGGGGTGCTAGGAGGAACGCAGGTTTTAGGCATTCTTGGCGCGTTGATTGTTCCTCCTTGGGTGGCGGGTGCCGCTGTCCTGTTGGAAAATCTTTACTTAAAACCTAAATTGATAGCCGAAAATAAAGCGGGTGTTATCGTCGAAGCCTCACCTGATTCCACCGCTATTCCCCTCAAATCTTCAACAATGAAGTAGTCAATTCTGGGTCGTTTTTTTAACTTTGCTTACCTCTGCATTCTTTGCTGAACTCGGAACCTCACCCCCAACCCCTCTCCGTGAACGGAGAGGGGAGAATATTGAACCCCTCTGGGTGAAGGTCGAGGGGCGGGGGTGGGGTTAAACTTTACTGCCTCCAATAGAGAATTGCTATTCGCTGGATCTTGCATCCCTCTTAGGTTTCGTCTTATCAAACATAAAGTTTTACGACAGGTAGTTGATTTGATCGGCAAAAATTCCGTAGCATTTGTTACAGAAATGTTTTGAAAATAGCTTATCAGTGGAGGCTCTTAACTGCGACGGAGAGCAGTCAGCCAACTCTGAGTGCTGTTATCGCTATTGGAGGGGAAACAGATATGACATTGAATTATTGCGTACTTCCTTTGCTGTCTCGGACTAGAAGCTGGGCACCTCAAACCAATCGAACCCAGTCTCAGATGGATTATCAGGATTCGACTTGGGTACAGTTGCTAGAACTTCCCAACCCTTATAGCCACGATGAAGCGTTGCTACTTTGCCAGCAGTCTGAGGACGAATGGGTAGCATGGATTCCGGATCATGGTGAAGCGGTGCTGCATACAAGCCAGTTTATTAGAGTTCGTTAGAAGGATGCGAGTAGAGCGATCGCTACGCTTTATGCAACGCAACTCGATAAGCGATCGCATCACCTCCAACTCCTCTTGTTAAGGCACGAACCGCCCTAAAATGCCTTTCGCAATCTTTCTATCCCTTGGATTGGAAGAAAGCAAGCGCAACAACAATTGACGAAAAACCCAACGCCTCAGCAACGGCAAAAATAACAGCGACAGACGCTTAAAGCCTACTTGCAAGAACCATGCCATCGCCGCCGATGCTAACAGCGTCCATAAATTCAGGCGCTGTAAGTTAGAGATAACTGTCGCCGCCGTAGTTAGCAAAGAGAGCATCCAAGATAGCCCATTCAACCATAAGGCAATCTTGAGCTGTAGCTGATTGAGCAGTTGATCGATTAGCCAATGGTGAGCAGTTGCGATCGCTAAACACCAAATAGAATCTTTAAGACAATCGTGGCGAATTTGGTGAATGATATCTCCATCGAGAGCGATCGTACTCTGCATGACAAAGTTTTCCGCTACTGACTCACTACTCTCCGCTTGCTCGTAGTGAGTGCAAAAAATCAGCCCAGACTGTAAGCAGCTTCCCGCGTCTACTAGCGCATAAGAACGCAACTCTGCTAGCAAACGCCGGGAAATGGATAAGTTTTGTCCATTGGTTCTCGCTTGCAAAATTTGATCGAGGATGTTTTCATCTAAGTTGAATCTGATGAAATGAGACACTAACTGTCCCTTTGCGTCTTTGACTTCCTCGATTTGAATGCATGAATCTAAATTAAGAGGTTGCCTAAAGGAACCTGATAGATAATTTCCCACTCCTTCTCAGCTCATCTTTCCTATTTTTTTGGCCTATTTTTTTGGATCGGTTTTTTCAGGATTAATTGCGGTTTTTGAATAAATTTTTCATTGAGGAACTACCTTGATTGACCAACGATTCTACTAAATTCACCATAAATTCTAATAACCCATGCCACTGTTTTTCACCCGCAGTAACACCCTGTCTATGGATATCTAAAATGATATCTTTATGCTCGTGTTCAAAAAGTCTCTGATGATAGCGGTTGATAATATCTCCATCTAACTGAATGATTGATTGGGCATAAATCATATCGGTTGTTACTTCTTCAACCGGGTCTAATGCTTGCGATGCTTCGCTTTTTTGCAAAGACTTATTCCGATTATCCAGGGCTGCTTTCAGCTCATCAACCTTCCGCAAGCTCCGTAAAAATCTACTGTCATCGAGTAAGTTTTGAATCTTGTTAATCTCAACAGCCGGATTCGCAGAAGGACTCAGCGGGTTAGGCAGTTTTGTTTTTTGAATATCCAGTTCTGCTGTGGGATCGCTGAGAACTCGGACATATTCTCTGAGCTGTGAAGCATCCTGTTCTAAAAGTTTCTCCTCAAGGTAATACAAGCAATACTCTGTCTCGATTTGTTTACGCAGACTCAGATACCGAGGCCTTAGAGATGGATGGATTCCTGCCCTTTCCAAATAGGTTGTGGAAATTGGGTAAATATCTCGATACGCTTCCCAAGGAATAAACTTAGTCCCGCTAATATGATCCACGACCATTGTATTTACTTCGAGAGCCGTGATGTCGATTAGCACATCGGTCAGAGACTGCAAAAAGTTGTTAAAATTTTTCCGCAGGTTGGGATTAATCTCGTTGCTATTGGTATCTGGTGTATTGACCATCGTTGTACGAATCCAGTTTGGTTTTAATGATTATTTGGAGGGTGGTGGAGGCGATGGGTTGTCAAATTCATCATCTTCTTCAAATTCATCAAACTCATCAAACGGCTTTGGCGGTGTTTGTGAAGGCGGTGTTTGTGAAAATAAAGCCTCTTCAATGTTGACGGGCGATCGCGTATCCTCTGACATCGGTGGAGAAGGCTGGGAAGGCTCCACGGGAGTCTCTCCAAACAAAACCGCTATGGGATCTGAAATGCCGCTAGGATTGCTGCTGATATCGGGCGTCGTTGACGGCTCCTCATCTTCTTCCCAGCCATCGTCATTGTCATTCCAGTCCTCATCTTCAACAGGCGCAAACCTCGCTGAGAAGCGGGGTGTCGGTTCCTCCTCAACTTCCACTTCTTCCCACTCCTCCTCGGTTCCCCAGTTCACCCCCGAGCCGAATTCCGGCGTCCACCCTGGCTGAAACGGTGGTTCCTGGATGACGGCTTCTTCCCATTCCTGGGCACTCACGGCTGGCTCTACAGAGGTTTCTGGGGTCGCTGGGGGCAGGAAATCCGGAGGAAGCGCCGAGCCGAATTCCGGCGTCCACCCTGGCTGAAACGGTGGTTCCTGGATGACGGCTTCTTCCCATTCCTGGGCACTCACGGCTGGCTCTACAGCGGTTTCTGGGGTCGCTGGGGGCAGGAAATCCGGAGGAAGCGCCGAGCCGAATTCCGGCGTCCACCCTGGCTGAAACGGTGGTTCCTGGATGACGGCTTCTTCCCATTCGGCACTCACGGCTGGCTCTACAGGGGTTTCTGGGGTCGCTGGGGGCAGGAAATCGGGTGTGACGGATGGAGTGGGTGCAATGGCAGGAACGGTGTCAATCTCTACTCGGGGGTCAAATGCGATCGCATCTGTTGGCGACCCCTCAACAAGCAAAACTTCAGGCTCAATTGTCACGATAGAAGCTGCGGTTTCGTCTGGCGGTAGGCGAGGATCAACTCTAGACTTGTCTGGAGGAATCGGGGCAGCTTTAGGATTCTGGTACCCGACTCTTAGCAACATCCCAAATAACTTTTGCAAACTCTTGAGATTGTCGTTGATAATCACGCGGCTTTGCTGAACTTGCTCTAGATGGAATTGTCGCAGTTCGCTATAGGGGCCACTGTTGAGAAAGCGATCGCCAATCTCGTTGGTGATGTCGCCCTCAACGATATTAATCCGGGTCTGCATCCGCGAACCTGGTTGAGGCTGTTCTTCGCTTGTCCTGTCATCTATGTCGGTAGAGCTAACCCAGGTGGTGATTTCTAACTCAATCGCTTCACTGAGTGCCGTAGAAAGTGCCTCAACAATTTTGCCAGCTTTGAGTTGTTGTTTGAATTTATCGCTTGCCGCCATAACCAAATTTCCAGCCAATTGTGAGTTGTCAATAGAAAGAGGACTGAGGACTGAGGTTTGAGGACTGAGGTTTGAGGACTGAGGTTTGAGGACTGAGGTTTGAGGACTGAGGTTTGAGGACTGAGGACTGAGGACTGAGGTTTGAGGACTGAGGACTGAGGACTGAGGTTTGAGGACTGAGGTTTAAAGCAACTAGGGTACAAGCCTTTTCAAAACGGAAATTAGAGGCGCAGTTTGTTTCAAGTTGATGTAGCCCCAAGGAATAAAGCGTCCTGATTTCAAGCCCCTATTTTTAAGTTTGAGGTATCCTCAACACTCAAAACTCTAGTCCTGAAGAGAAGCTTGACCTTTGACTTGCATTTATTTTGGCTCTCCAGTGTTCTGAGTCTCAAGGATTTTCGGGATTGATGGAAGGTAACACTTGTTGTGGATTTGAACGCGATCGCGATCCTGGTATCTCAGACAGCGTGTTCGTTAAAACTGTAAACAGCTGTTGCAAGTTTGCCAGGTTTTCCTGAATAATTTCCCGACCTTCGTGAACTTGCTGGAGGTGAAATTCCCGCAGTTCGTTGTAGGGGCCGCTATTCAGAAATTCGCTGCCGACTTCATTTTCTATATCACCATCCACAATATTGATGCGGGTTCGCATACAGTGACCGGGTAAAGGTTGACCGGATAAAGATTGGTCTGTCCTCACCCCAGGCGAGGCGTCTGAGTCAGCCGATGAAACCCAGGTGGTGATTTCTAACTCGATGGCTTCGCTGAGTGCCAAGGTGAGCGCCTCAAAAATTTTGCCAGCCTTGAGTTGTGCTTTAAACTCGTTACTTACTCCCATGAACAAAAGCCCTCCAAAAGCTTTGCCTTAGCCAATATTAGACACGCAGATCCTTTGCCTTTATCAAAAATCTAGGAACGTTAACAAATTCCGGAGCAATTCAAGAAAAAGGCACAAATCAATTATCAGTTGTTATTTGCTAGTAGCAATGGACAACAAACTTCTTTCATTTTTTATCCTGCCAAAAGTCGGTGACATCATATCCCAGTTCACCGAACATCTGGCGAAGTAGTGGCAAGCTCAGACCAATGACATTCGTATGGCAACCTTCCAGTTTGTCTACAAATAGTCCCCCTCTGCCTTCCAAGGCAAAGCAGCCAGCACATTTGAGGGGTTCGCCAGTGGCGACGTAGGCTTCAATCTGGCGATCGCTAGCATCGGCAAAATAAACTTTTGTGATGCCGCAGCGTACCACGGTTTTGTCTTGCTGCTGGTCAATTAAAGCATGACCCGTATAGAGTTCGCCGATTTGGGAGCGCATTTTTTGCCAACGGGCGATCGCTTGTGCTGCATCTGCTGGTTTCCCATGAATTTCACCGTTAACCAGCAACACCGAATCGCATCCCAATATCAAACCATCTGGAAATTGACTCGCAACCGTTTCCGCTTTCCGCAACGCCAGAGTTTGCACCAATTCGGATGCAACGCTAGTTGAGACTTGGGATTCATCAAAATCACTAGGGCAAACCACCGGCTCGATTCCGGCACTTTGCAACAGGCGACGGCGGGCTGGAGAAGCGGAGGCTAAGACTAAAGTGGGAAGGGTCATCGTTCTGTTGTCAGTGGCGAGTTGCTAATTGTCAAAAGTTTTAAGTGTTGAGTTTTGAATTAAATAATTCTCTTTTCGCCTCAACTCTTATCACTCTCATCACTTTTATGAGCCATTAGCCATCAGCCGATCGCTATTAATAGACAGAAAATGAACTAACGACTTGCTCTAACAATGGCTTCAACTTTTCCCAGCGTTTTTCTGTGGTAGAAGCGTTGAAGGTGACAAGTTTACCGCGACTGACGGCGATAGAGGCAAGATTATGGCGTTGCTGATTGGGGAGTTTGACGGTGTATTCCAGTATGTAATAAGTCTTAGAGTTAGATTCCAGCTTTTCAGCGTTCACTAATTCTGCCTCGCGTCCCGATCCTGGGGGTGCGATCGCGCTTTTTGATAATTTGTATCCCACTTCCGTCGGTGTCCCCAACTCAGCGAGGCTTTTCTCTGCCCCAACCGGGTTAATGACGACTGACACATTTTCAGAAGGCTCAATGATATCGTGGAACACTACATCGGCTCCACCTTTCACCTCGACTGGAAGCCAGCCGTTGGGATATAGGAACTGATAACCGTCGGTGCTATCTACATAGCTTTTTAAGCCACTGGTGGCACTAGCGACAGTGCAACTTTGCAAGCTTACGCTTAATACCACCAGTAGTAGTGCGGCAATCCGTTTTAGCATTTCCCTCTTTCCTTGCAATTTTGTCACTAAGCGCCATTTGTCTCATTTTCCCACTTCCGGGGAACTTCAGAGGAAACAACGCTACAGAGGAAATAACCTGGTTTGCCGTCTCAAATAGCCGCAATTCTCTATTGGATGCAGTCCCGAACCTCACCCCTAACCCCTCTCCGTTCACGGAGAGGGGAAATATTGAACCCCTCCCCGTTCACGGGGAGGGGCAGGGGTGGGGTTCCGAGTGTCTATCGCCCAAGATTTTTTGTCCGAATGCGTCGCCCCTACTCGCACGGATTATTCAGGCAATTTCACCATCTCTCGCACGTTACCGCACACGCCACCCACTCCCTGGCTAAACTGACGATCTTGCTGATGGACGATCGTTGGCATCCCATATTTCGGTGCCATGACAATCACCCCAAAACGGTCTACCTTCAGATGGGGAATGCATTGCAGGCGGTAGCGTTGTAAAAGCATTGCCAGCACTATTTTGATTTCCATCATGGCAAAGGCTGCACCGATGCACATCCGAGGCCCAGCGCTGAAGGGATTGTATTCAAAAATAGTGGGTTCAAATCCTTCCCAACGGTGCGGATTAAAAACCGCCGGTTCTGGATAGAGTTCGGGCATCTGGTGAGTCTGGTAAATACTGACAAATACCTCCGTTCCCGAAGGCAAGGCATAACCACCGAGTTCAGTCGGTTGCGCGGTGACGCGCCCATTCCAGGGGACTGGCGGCAATACACGCATACTCTCTTTGATAACTCGCTCTAATAACGGCAACTGTTGCAATTGCTCGACTGTCGGCGCTTCACCATGCAGCACGCTTTCGAGTTCGTCGAGGAGATCGGCAAAAATTTGCGGATGCTGCGAGAGGAGGAACAGCGTCCAGGTAAGTGCATTGGAACTGGTTTCGTGTCCGGCTAAAAAGAATACCCCAGTATGTCCCAGCAATTCATCATCGCTCAGAGCGAGGCCAGTTTCGGCGTCACGAGCTTGGATCAGCATCGACAGCACATCCCCATCGTCAGTGCCCTTTGCCCTTTTAGTTGCAATCAGCGATCGCATCTCGTCGTCAAGTTGGGCGATTAGATTCAGAAAGCGATGGTAGGGCAGTCCTGGTAAGTCCACAGGGAATAGTGCCATCATTGGCGTTCCCAGCAAACCGACAGCATCCTGAAAAATTCTCCCGGTAGTGCCGCCCATCTCACCAACATCAGCACCAAACAGCGTCTTTGTCGCCACTCGCATTGTCAGCAGCCGCATAATCTGGTCAATGTCACTTTTTTCCCCAACCCGGATTTGATCGAGTACCGATTGGGTGATGGTAACGATATCGTTGCGGTAGGACTCGATGCGCTGTTTGTGAAAGGCGGGCATGAGGAGTTGACGAGCTTGCCGATGGCGATCGCTATTGATGCCAAAGAGTCCCACGGCAAAGTGCTTCAGGGGTTCTGTCCGCGCCGAGGCTTCCCGCCTGCGGTACAATTTTCCGGATAAGGGATGCTTATAATAAATCTCGTGCTGGGTCGTTACTTGGCGCACGAGTTCCGGGCCATAGACAAATACAGTACCGGAACAATTGGGGAGCGGTGAATAAAGATTTGTGCCCCCACCATAAGTCAGGGAGACAACTGAGCCATAGGTTTGGAAAAGGTCGCGGGTATAGCCGATCGAGTCGGATGCGAAGCGATAAATATGGGTAGCACGTCCGAGAATGGGTCCTGGACGGGGGCCGGGAACGGTTAAATTAGGCTTTAGGGTGGTCGAAGTCATCGTAGTCTCCTTCAGTGATGACATCAAATCAAGCAAATGCGCGAACAGTCTGTAACTGTATGCGCTTAACCTTAACTGCCTCTTGAGTTTACTTGCTCCGTTGGGTTAACTATCTTCATCAACCGGAAGTTATTGCGATCGCGTTTTTGGTCGGGTGCCAGATAACTACGAGATAGACGGTTTTATCGAGTTAAGTAACGGTTGAATAAATAGTTATGCCGCTCGTCTGGGGAGCCGTTGGAGAAGTTCCAGAAAGAATCGGTGTTGGTGGTTTCTAGAGCGGTCGGTGCAGCAATTTTGCAGAGGCGATCGGTTTTGCAGAGGCAATGTAATTGGGGCAGAAAGAATTAGATTTTCTCCTATCTTCGACAGACTATATTTTCTGTTATTCCCCGATTGGTAAATCGAACCTGTGAAACCGAAGTCACGATATGAAAGCTAAAGTTAGCGACGCCTACACCTTTTTCACCGACTACTTCTAAAGTCAATTCTCCCTGATGACCCGAACTACCTAGATCGGAGATAATATAGTTTTTGCCCTGGGTCGGTGCAACAACTTTCACGCTGCCTACTCGCTCTAGAATGGGCTGACACCTTTTGATTGAGTCCACCACTTCGTTGTAATCACTAAATTGTGTGTATGCCCATTGCTGCCGAACTTCAGCAGCAGCCTTTACACCGGGGAAGCTGCCGTTGCGAAGCGAGAGCAAAGTTAAGACGATCGCGCACGGAATTAAGGCTCTAAACAAGAAAACTATTAGAGTGTAATTAGATTTAATTGGTTTGAATTTACAAGCAATCCAAATTCCTAAGAAAGATAGCAAAAATGAAATAAACAAACTAAGAATTGGTGAAGAGTATGACACCGGGGTTAGTAAGCTGAGAGAAAAGGGTAAGGTACCAACCAGCAAACTGATAATGCAACCTAACACCAGAAATGACGGCTCAATTGCTAATTTTTGGGTTGAAATTTGCTGAAACACCAGAGCCGTGGTGTAGACACCAAGAAGATATAGCGTAAAAGCGATAATTGCCCCTAAGTTAAACCACCCAGTAATGCTCATTGCACGATAGTTGAGGAAATAAAAGTTCATAGGCGTCAGGGTGCCGATATATGCAGATAAAAGCCCCACCAACACAGCCACTACCGCTACTAGATTTTTTCTCACGAGAAGATTGCTCCTCAAAGCACATAGCTCCTCTGAATACATCTGTATCTTGAGGTATTACAGAATTCAACTTCTTATATAGCGCCAGACGATACGTGGTTACAGCTGATTGGCGATCGCCCTGAATTGTTTCAATTCACAACCCAAACCGGAGTAAGACTGCGCTAGCTTGTATCTCCTGACGGCACTTATTTTGTTCAATGCCCGACAGGAGAGGACAAGCATGGGAACTGAGAAAGATTCCAGAAAATCGGGACGGCGATATACCTCATTTGAACTTCAGGGGGTTTCTGCACACAAGCAAAAATCATTCTGGTTAACAATTCTAGGGACTGTCCTTGTTGTCCGGGGTGGAATGTTTTTGCTGAATCCCCAACTGGCAACCTTAGAATGCGATCGCCTTCAGTCTTTGGGTATGTGTAAACTCGTGGTGTCTAGTTTGCGAGGGGAAACCGTGACTCCCTTCCCACTCGATCGATTAGAGAAAGCAGACGTTCAGAAACATGGAAAATCAAGTCAGCTTGTCCTGCTAACCTCTGACGGGAAACTCTACTTTCCAATTAATAATGGTTTTAGCTTTACAGATGACAAAGCCTCTCAGATTAATGCATTTGTGCAAGATTCAGAAGCCAAGTCTTTAAAACTGGAGCAGGATAATCGTTGGTTCGTCTATCCGCTCGGAGCTAGTTTGATAGTGTTAGGAATTTTCTCTCTGGGGCTTAACTTAAAAGGCTTACTAAATCGCTCTGCACGTCGAACTAAACTTTAATACTCTTTGCCAGCGCGATCGCGTGTTTGGTCGGATGCCGTATATCTAAAGCATAGACGCTGTTAGACCGCTCTAATTCGGTATAAATCGCCACTCTTGAGCAGTTAAACCGCACAAATGCAGGATAATCCTCGGTATAAAGGTGTTAGACCGCTAATTAGCGTTTGAATAAATAGGTAAGCCGCTTGAGTCCTCGGTAAAGGCGGTACTTCAAGATCATATATAAAAATTTAGGTTTGCATACAGTTTTTATTCTTGGTAAGTAGATGGCAAAGGTTGCCATTTGACCAAATCGAATATAATTAGCTAATACAACTATAGTCTGTTATAGTCTGTCCAAATTTAACTCCCCCTGCAAATCACAGTTATGCCTAAACTAGAACTTTTGGAAGAAAAAGAAGAAGTAAAGTTTTTTGAGGAAGATGAAGACCAAGAACATGGGCTTGAGTCTAATGTTAGGCGGAGATCAGAATTAGAGGAAATTTCAGGAATTGTTGTAGCTGGAACTGACTGGACAACAGCTACTATAGTCGATCAGCTTGTCCGTGAAAACATCCAACTTAATCCAAGATTCCAAAGGCGGGATGCTTGGAATATAATTCGTAAAAGTAGGTTTATAGAATCAATTATTCTGGGGTTTCCTATTCCACAAATAGTGTTAGCTTCTAATGAAAAACAACGGGGTAAGTTTATAGTTCTTGATGGTAAGCAACGCTTACTTACTATTCTTCAGTTTTATGGGAAAAGTGAAACCCAAAATAATAGGTTTGCTTTGAAAGGGTTAGAGTTTAGACCCGATCTAAATGGTTGCAAACATGAAGACATAAAAAATAATCCTAACTTTAAATCAGAACTTGATGCTCTCGATAACCAAACCATTCGTACTACATTGATTCGGAATTGGCATACTGAAAATTTTCTCTACAAGATTTTCCTCCGCCTTAATGTAGAGAGTACCCCCCTATCTCCACAAGAGCTGAGGCAAGCGTTACATCCAGGAGATTTTATCAACTTTTTAGATGACCAATCACTTAAAAGTGAGGCTTTGAGAAAAATCTTCAAATCAAAAGATTCTGATTTTCGGATGCGTGATGTCGAATTACTTTTACGATACGTAGCATTCCATTATTTCCTCTCCGAATATCGTGGTAATCTTAAAGCATTTCTTGATATGACTTGCAAAGAACTCAATAAAAATTGGAAAAAGAGAGAGTCTGATATTCAAGATACAGTTAGTCAATTTGAGAAGGCAGTGCAAACAAATATTAATATATTCGGAGAAAAATATATCTCTCGTCTGTGGTTGAGCAGCTCTAATACTTATCGAAGCCAATTTAATCGAGCTATTTTAGATGTAATGGTTTTTTATTTCTCGGACGAGATAATAAGACAAGCGGCTGAAAGAAATAAGGCAGCAGTGGAAGATGCTTTTAAGAAGTTATGCTCATCACCTAATAGCGAATTCCGAGAATCTGTTGAGGGGAATACAAAAAACGTTCGTGAAACTCACACTCGTCTTTCACTGTGGGGCAGAGCTTTGTTAGAGGTTTTAGATGTAGAGTTTAATGTACCTGAACTCGTTGATAATCGTATTATCTTCAAGGGTTTGAGGTAATTTTTTGTATAGGTATGCCAAGATCCGTTAGATATCGTACTCTGACCAAGGAGCTAAATAGGTTAAAAAAGCAATTTCTTCCTAAGATTAGCCCTACAGGTTTATATTCTGACAGACAGTTAGCCCTAACTCTTGCCTACAGAGTTTTAGCTCATGCTGAAATTGAGGCTTATCTTGAGGATAGAGTTTGGGAAGTAGTCATTGATGCCAAAAATGATTGGAATAATACAGGTAAGACTCGTCGTCCTTTGATTTGCCTGCTTGCCTTCTCTGGTCAAATGATGGATACCCCGCCGGACACGCTTACTCCAACCAATTCCAGCCAAGACGCTTGGAAAAAGAAATTAAAGATCAGTAAAAAAATTGACTCAGCTATCACCTGTTTTAATGGGGTTATTAGGCAGAATCATGGAGTAAAAGAAGCTAACCTATTGGCATTGCTTTTGCCAATAGGAATAGATAGTGATGATTTAGATCCTGTTTTGCTTGCTACGATGAATACATTTGGGGAGCAACGAGGTCTTGTAGCGCATTCCTCAGCTACGTCCTATAGAACTGTTCAACCACCAGATCCTGCAACTGAACTGAGTAGGGTACAGCAAATTGCTCAAGGACTTTTGCAAGTGGATAAGTTAATGAATAATCTGATGAGGTAGATGAAATTCAAGTATCAGTCGCAGCCTAACAAACCGCTGTACCGGAACGACTAATAAACGTGTCGGTTGAGATGCAGAGGGTATATGCCCCCCGATGAGTTTGGTCATTAGCCTCTTTTTCAATTGACATAGCAATAAGACAGCTAGAGGATGGACGGGCTATCTTAACCGTTGAGTAAACTGAGTTTAACCTTCAGTTGTGTCAGCTCTCTTGTCACCTAAGTCAATGCAATCTCTTATCCTTTAAGTTTTGATCGATGTGCTGCATTTCCTCAATCGCCTCTCCAGTAACGATCACGTAAATTTCGGTGTAGATTTCTGTATTTAGCCAACTCTTGAGCCGACAGGATTGTAAAGTCTGGTAATCGAATAAGTCTGAATCTTTCCAAAGAGTTAGGCAGGAAATCGTTAAGCATCCTAGCGTGAAGGTATGGCTCATACTCATGACTAGCGAGCTGGGGACGCTATAGCGATCGCTATGAGGCAATACAACGGCATTCCTCCTCATTGGACACGACGCGAACTACTTCAGCTTGGGGTAGCAGGCACGATCTTACCGTTCGCGGTCTCTCAACTCTCTAGTTGTTTGCAACAGAATTTATTGACAATGGAAAGTTCAAAGCAAGCTGATTCTTCCGCCACAGAAGGACGATTATTATCCCGCCCAACTCGCCCGACAGCAACCGCAACTACCGGATTGCACCCGCTAGGGCTGGACGGACAGCGGGATGGTTTTATCTATGTACCCAAAACTTATCGGGCAGAACAACCCGCGCCACTGGTGTTGATGTTGCATGGAGCCGGAGGCGATTCAGAAGGGGCGCTGAACATCGTCCGCCATCTGGCAGATCCCTTCCAGACGATTCTGTTGGCAGTAGACTCGCGCCGACAAACTTGGGACGTGATTCGGAGTGGCTACGGTGCCGATATTACTTTTATCGATCGGGCGCTGGCACAAACCTTCAGTCGTTACGCGATCGCTCCAAATCAGGTAGCGATCGCAGGTTTCTCGGATGGGGCTTCCTACGCCCTTTCAGTGGGCATTACCAATGGCGACCTATTTAGTCATGTCATTGCCTTCTCACCGGGATTCATGGCTCCTGCGGGACAGGAAGGGAAGCCGCAGGCATTTATTTCTCACGGGAAGGGGGACACGGTGTTGCCGATTGAGCGATGCAGCCGCCGGATTGTGCCGCAGTTACAACGGGCAAGCTATGACGTGCAGTATCACGAGTTCAACGGCCCCCATACGGTTCCAGGCGCGATCGCTCAGCAAGCAATGGAGTGGTTTACCCAAACAGCACCGAAGGAGAATTGAGCATCCCTGCCTCTTGAATGGCGGCAAAGGCAGTTTCCCCTAAAATGCGATGAGTCGCTGTTGTAGGATGAATGCCATCCCAGAACAAAAACTGGTCTGGACTGCCAGAAGTCCCAGCACCAGCCAAACACGCATTGAGGACATTGGTAAAGCCAAACGCCGCCGGATTCGCGATCGCTTCTCGATACAGCCGATTGGCATCGAGAGTGGCAATCTGAAGGTCAGAATGCTGCTGAGCTACCTTAAGCGATCGCCTTAAACCTTGATTATGGGCTTGGGTTAATGCACTGAGTCTGGCAGCATTTGCACTGGTTCGGGTAGTCGGCAACCGTCCCAAATCGGGTAAGTTTACCACCAGGATCTTTTTAGCGCCCTTATCAGATAGAGAAGCGATCGCTTTAGTGATATTTTCAACAGGAATTGTGGCTAGCTCGACTCCCTGTAAATAATCATTTCCTCCCGCCCATAACACATACAGCGCTTCTGAATTCAGCGGTTGATGTGTTTGGATAAATGATTGCACCTGGGCTAGCAAACCAGGGACAAAACTATTGCGATCGTTTCCAGAAGTTGCTCCTCCGTAAGCAAAATTTTTGGTTTGATTAGAGTCGAGATGCAGGCGAAGGGCAAGATACTCAACCCAAACCCGACCATTTGAGTAACGTCCCTGAAAGTAGGGTGGATTGGGTGGATACATTCCTCCCGTCGCTCGGAACACCGTCCCCGCATCCGAAAGGCTGTCGCCAAACACATAGAGTTCTGTAATCGGATGAGTGTTCTGAATAGATGTTGTGAGTACAGCCATGACAAAAATCAGGTCTCAAATCCTGTTGATAAAATTCTGTTCTTTCTTGGTTCTTTCTTGAAAGATCCGAAGAGTGCTATTTTTACCTGATTAAAACCAACTTCAACAATTATTGGTTCTAGTTTTCAGTAAAGATGCTGGCGATTTGTCGCTTCTCTAGGCTAACAAGCTGACTTCAGCAGCGGAGGACGCAACCGAATACTTTCTAGTGTGGATTTTGCCAATAGCCTAAAATGCGATCGCTGCTCAACGCCAGAGAATTAGCCCAGCTTGTATACCAAAAAACAATCGTCAATCCTCTAGGAGTTAGATGTAATTTCTGAGAGGAAGCGAAACAATTGAAGCAGCCTAATCCCGAAGATAGGTCTGTTTCCGCTTCCGTTTATTTTCTGGGAGTCAAATTCTTCTCCCCATCGTCAATAACGAACCGCACTCAAGAATTCGTTTTCGTTGCGAGTGCTGTACGCGCTGAGGTTGTTACAGAGGTATTGCCATGACTTCAAACCAAACTACATCCCAGGCGAGTAGCCAAGGAAATTCTTCCGTCCATCAGCGCGATCGCCGCCCTCTGATTGTGGCTGGTCTTGTGTTAGGAATGAGTCAGGCTGGATTTTTTGATGGGATTGTCATTCATCAATTATTACAATGGCATCATATGTTTTCCAGTGTTAAAACTGATGCTACCGTTGCCGGTTTGGAACTAAATACTCTTGGCGATGGGTTGTTTCATCTGTTTGATTGGCTATTAACATTAATTGGGCTTTTTCTGTTTTGGCGAGCCGCAAAACAAAGTCATTCTTTGTCAGCACCAACCTTTATTGGTTCACTATTACTAGGATTTGGAGCGTTCAATCTTATTGAAGGAGTTATCGATCATCAGATTTTAGGCATTCATCATGTCAGACCGGGTTCGCATACGTTAGCTTATGATATTGGCTTTTTAGTGATTAGTGCCTTAATCGCTAGTGCTGGTTGGATAGTATTGCAATCAGCAAAATCGAATAAAAATGAAGCTGAAACGTAGAAGTTTGAGCGAGTCAGTATTGAGAACAGTCATTATTGCTACTAGGCAGACCTTATATATGAAGCAGTCCTACTGATTCGTGAACGTCAGAACCCCGACTTCTCTAAGAAGTCGGGGTTCTGAATACATAGAGTATAACTATTGACAAAGATTCAACAGTTAATACCCGGTATTTAAATCAGCTCTCCAGTAACCTCTAACTGAGTATGTGTAATCCTTTGTGTTGTAAACTCTGCTCGATCTGTTGCATTTCTTCGGTCGTTTCTCCAGCAACAATTCCGTAAATTTCGGTGTAGATTTTCCCGTATTTAACCTTCTCCAAAGCTGACAATATCGTAAAATCTTTACGCTCCAATTCTGGTTTCAACGTGGCAAGAATGGACTCTAATGTCCCATCCATCCGATAATCGCTAGAATACTTAGCGACTTCTTTTCTCAGTCCCAGCAAAGTATGACGCTGTAAGCAGAGTGGAGTCGAGCCATTCACTCGAAAATTGGCATCGATTGCATAGAGTTGTCCGTCTTTATCTTCCAATACATCAAAGCCAATCACGCCGAAATACCCTTGTTGATGAGCATACTTACCAACCGCAGCAATCATCTCAAAGAACTTGCTCATGTCGGTTTCTCGGTAGTGAATGAGTCCTCCTAAATAATTGCCTTCTGGAGTGACAAGTTGGGTTGTAGTGCCAATCAGCGTAATCTCTCCTGTCTTGCTGACATAGAACTGCACGCAGTAGTTCTGCACTTCATTCTTGACAAATTCCGAAACAATAATCGTATCCACGAACTTAATCTCTAGGTATTTCCTTAATTCATGCAAGCAGTAGTTTAACTCGCTGGCGCTTTTGATAATATAAGTACCTTCGCCTGAGAGTCCGTGGGAGGTTTTGATCAAGTATGGGAATTGTGGTAGCTGAATGTCTTCCAGGCTAATTTGGTGCAGATTGTAGGTTTTATATTTTGGACATTGTATCCCCAGATCGGCTAGCGCTACTTTGCTAAGCAAGCGGTAGTGAGTATCCGGATGAACAGCGTGTTTTTCTGGTTTGAGATGATCGAAGGGAAATAGAGTGATGAGTTTGTCAAAGCGATCGCTTTGAGATTCTTCCGGAGTATGTATCTGGCTGAGTTCATCCAGATAAGTTGAGCAGTCTATCCTCTCTATGTTTTTGTAGCTGAAACCAAAATGTTCCCGCCAATAGTTAATCAGCGCGTCTTCTGGCGAACTGATGATAACTCCTGGAAGGAGATCGCCTAACACCGCTAGATTTTTCCAAGGTTCCTTCTGGCAAATTTTATCGAAGGAAGTTTTGGTGGCTTCACTACTACCGTCTTGAATATAGTATTTTTTATTGTTAGGGTAAGCAGCCCAAGTCGCAGTCGCCGGGTAATTTAGGATAAATGCATACCGCCCATCTGTGATGTCTTGAGCAAACAGATCGGAAAGAGAATTCCCCTGAAAGTATTGAAAGTCGTATGTTGAGTTCATAAAAAATTACCCCTATGAAGCAAAAGCAGGCTGCACAGCAAACAATCAGTATTCTCTCAAAAAACCAATTTTTCTATCATCTTCCTAGGGAGTATTCACTTCAGGAGAAATGGGAAGATAAGCAAAGCTGATAAAATGCCCACACAACTTTTAGTTAGAGAATGAATTGTTATCATTCAGCAATTTGAGCTTTTCTAGCTACTTGCATCACCGCCTCAATCTGAGCTGAACTGAATACGAGATACCCGACTTCTCCAAGAAGCCGGGTATCTGAACTGCTACCATCTCACAAAGGTTGGGGTGGGGTTCCATCCCGTCTTAAATGGGTAGCCAACTCGATTATGCGGCTGGTGAGTGAGGCGTCTGCATCTGTTCTGTATGTGGCTCAAAGGATGCTACTTTTGAGTTGTTTTCTTCTTCTTTCTTGATAAACGCCACTGGTTTGTCCATTTCTGCGGTCATATAAGCTACCGCCATGTCAGACGAGTTGTACGACCACCCAATACGTCCCTGACGGTCTATCAGGATGCAGCCAGCCTCTCCTTCAACCTTAGAGACAAGAGTGTCAATCGCCTTCTGTGCTGCTTCCTCTGGATGGGTGTCTCCAGCCAAAAAATCAATCGCTGTCTTGGCAAGAACCACTGGGATAATTGACTCGCCATCACCCGTCGTTGAGCAACCGCCCAAGTGGTTATCAGCGTATAAGCCGCAACCAACCAGGGCTGTGTCGCCAACGCGACCCTGTGGCTGACCTGTAGTGCCCCCAGTGGAGGTTCCGGCAACTATGGTGCCGCTAGCATCTAGAGCTACACAACCGACAGTGTTAGGACGGTCGATAACTTCCTGCTCCTCTTCCCACTCCTGCTGCTGCTCCTTACTGATCAGGTCTTCTTTTGCACACATCTCCATCCCGTGTTCAACAGCGAAGCGTTCGCCGCTCCGCGCCACTAGGAGCCGGGCTTTTTCATCCATAATCTTGTGTGCCACCGAGATTGGATGACGCACTCCTTGAACTGCTGCTACCGCTCCCCAACCTAATTTAGCGCCCTCCATCATCGCCGCGTCTAGCTCTACCTCTCCTTCACTGTTGAGAGTTGCACCAAATCCGGCATTAAACGTCTGGTCAGCTTCGAGAACACGGATTGCCACCTCAACGGCTTCTCCGGCACTGCCTCCACTGCGAAGTACTGCCCAACCTGCTTCTACCGCTGCCAAGCAGCCAGCATGGTTAGCTTCAATCTTCTCTTCTTTGATGGTTTTTGCTCCACCATGAACAATTATGCTTATTGTCATACGTGCCTATTTCTAAATTCTGCTTAGATGTATGTAAATGCGATCGCGCAAACGGCTTTGTGAAACAATCGCACTCATCCCTGCCTGTAGCCTAAGTAAGCCTAAGCACCTAGCAGCGTAAAGAAAGACTGCTTAGGGAGCTTGCTCAGCTAAAGCCGGGTTTGGCTATTGACCCGATTGCGATCGCTGTGTCTAGTGGTTGGAATTCCCTACAGGTAATATTCCCCGTCGTTTGTTCCCTGTTTTACATTTAAGGGCAGCCTTTAACTTACAGCTTCATCCCTATAGAATGTCTTACTTGCACTTAAGGCTGAATTCTGTATGAACTAAATTTGTAACTTTAAATACAAAAACTCTTAAAATTGCTGGTTGTTGCATCGGTGTTGCTCCCCGTTCATCCGTTTATCGCTGGGAATGAAATAGCGTTGGTTTGCATGGGGTAGTACATCTTTCAGATTTCAGGGTGAAAACTCTCTGGTTGGAAACACTCTCCTCTATCAAGCCTTCCCTGTAACGCCACGCTTCAAAGATTTCGTTCCTGCCATCATCAAGAGTTTTTGAGTCAATTCTATAAACTTTTATTTGATTTTTATATCCATTTTCTTTTCTTTTAAATGACCTTAGCTTTAAGCCGAGTAAATTCAAAACCTTGCTAAGCACTTTTATGCAACTTAGGCGCTCTTTTTCGGTTTCCATCGGAATGCTGATTCCGATAGCACGTTTAATGTGTTTGCTACACCGGAGTGCAGTCGCTTTGAGTTCAACTAAGTCTAAATCAGTTTCTTTGAATTCACGCTCCGGATGGATAAATTGCAGCACTCCTAATGCTCTAAGTGCCTCTATTTTCAAAGTATAAGTATTCAAATCTGGCAGGAAAACTTTACCATCGCCTCTTTCCAACTGCTGATGCCATTCTTGTTGATCTTGTAGTTGAAAATACTCGCTTTCGTGAGTCAAATAGTAGTGAACCAACAACTGTGAATAATATCCCCGATCGTCCCGTAACTTTAATTGAGGAGTCACTTCTACCCCATAGCGCTGTTTCAAGATGTATTTCTGCACTTGATTTCGCTCCTCATCTGTCAAAGAACGCTTGGTTAACAGACGCTCATATTCTCTGGGTTCAATGTCTGGAGAATTCGCAACTGCACTCGCTGCTTGTAATTCAATTTGATTCCGAATTTTGACAATTTGATGCTTGATAGATTTAGTCTTTTTGCGGCGCACTTCAAATTCTTGTTGAATTTTAACAATTTCTCGAACCAGCTTCTTAGAAGTTTCCCAATCGCGAGGAGCTGCTGCTAAAAGCGCCATCCGTAGCTCTCTGAGACGCTCGTGAGGGGGAGCATCGCTCATGACATTTACCTGATGTCCTTCAGCGATTAATCCTTCTAACATCGATTGACGGTACAGAGTAATCGAAGCATTTACTCTGGCTGCAAATTTTGCCCAACTTCTGAGGTGAATTAAGTCATAAACTAAAGGCAAATCAACATCAACTGGATGAAGCGGACTCATCAAAGCTAGGTTTTCTTTCTGATTTTCCTGGTACCAGTGAGACAGTACCCGATAATTCTTACTACCACTGCCAATCATGCCAATGCCTCGTTTGGCACACCAAACAATTCGCGGCACGCTCTGACGAACTCTGGCTAATGCTTGTCGTGCTTCCGAGTCTGGGATTACGCCTTGAAAAATTCCATAAACCCGGTCGAAATGTTCCACGTCAATGCTGACTCCCGTACCAAGGCTAGGAGTTACAAAAACTGCGTCATAGTCTAAGGCTTTTTGGTTGATGCTTTCAACAAAATTGACCGCCTCATGACCAGGAGTGCTGGTTGTTTGAGAACTGACGACTAAGGTCTTGGGGTATTGTCGAAGGAACTGTTCTAGACGTTGTTTGATGTAGCGATCGATGGTTTCTGAACTGTAACGACCAGAACGACTATCGGTTGTAACATAACACTTTCGTCCGGCTATCAGATCGAGTTCCAACTGTTGAATTAGCAGAGTAGGGTTTGGGGTGTTGTGGAAGGTGACATCCCAGCCATCAGGCTTCCACTCATTCAATACAACCCACGGCTCAATTTTAATGCCTGCGAGTCCTTTCAGGTAGTCTAGGGAAAGGTCTGATAAGTCAGCATCTTGGGCGATAACCAAACCGCCAGTTTGTAGAACGGTGGAGATTAGCTGCTGGAAGACTCTTAATATCTTGATTCGCTTGTCTTTACAAGTGTCGCTGTTGAGGAGATGCCATAAGGATTGCTCAACTTCATCCAGAATCACGATCGCGCCTTGCCAATGTTCTGGGTTCAGCTTCCAAATGGAATCAATACAGAGTCCTAAAGATGGGGCAATGGGTAATAAGTTATCCGGGTTTTTATCCCGTTTTTCGAGTGTGCGGTGATTAATCCAGTTCACTCCAATTTTTTCGCACAAGAACTGCCCTAGTTGGATTCTATGGGTGAGTAGCAGGACGCGATCGCCTCTATTTTTCGCTTCTTGGATCAGCGATACCAGCGCGGTAGTTTTGCCGGTTCCTTTAGCAGACTTGATTCCAACTAATCCAGAGGTGGGAAAAGGCAATTTTTCCAGGTAGCGACGGTTGAGGGTGAGTGCTGGGGAGTAGGTTAACTCGGTGTGGGGTTTGCTTTTGGCAAGGTCAGTTTCTAAGGTGAGGCTGGCTTCATAGACGGCCTGGAAGGCGGCAGCACCTTGGGCGACCATAAAATCATCAACGCCTTTTTCTAAGCCGGGAAGCCGGATAATTTTGACCGGGCAATTTTGTGCTTCTAACAGTTCGCCTAGTTGAGTTTGCGCTTGATTGACTGCCTTAATGGTTTTGGGTTGAGTTTCGTAGTCAAAGCAAATGAAAAAGGGGCGCTTGAGCCGAGTGAAGGCGAGAAGGTCTGGAATTAATTGTCGGCTAAGAACATTGCCTTGAAAGTCTTTGGTGACGCGGTAGCCGCTAGTAATGCCCGGTAAAGCGATCGCAGCATATCCTTGGGTTAACAAAGCCGCTGCTTTTTTGGCTCCCTCGCAAAGGATCGTCGGGATTTTCATCTCTAGCACCCACTGCCAAAATCCCAGCGCTTCTCCGTTTTGAGCGATCGCAATCTTCTCTGGCATGGGGATACCGTAGCGGGATGCCGTCTGCTGCCAGATATGAAGCGGCACTCTCAGACAAAAAATCCGTGTCGGCGTGCAGGGCGGATGCTCGTACTTGATGAGTTTACCCTTTTTATCTGGTCTGGGATGGTTCGGCTTATAACACCCCCACTCCATCAACCTCCAATCGTTAAGGGGATCGAGTCCCGAACACCACCAGCCTCCTTTCGCCCCATGAGCATAGCGATGCAGCCACCAACTGCTCACCATCCCAGTATTCGTCCGGGGAATGCGATTGGAGATCAACAAATACTCATAAAAGGCATCTCCTTCCAATGAGATGAAGTTGAGTAAAGCCAGATCGCGGTCAATACCGCTGTCTAAGGCTAATTCCTGAAAGTGTTTGGGGTTTAGGCTGGGTGGATGCATTTGGAGGAGTATAAAACTCTTGAGACATCAACGGATCTAAAACCGTACCACGAACCAGCCGATTAAACAGCTAAAGCGTGGAGGCATAATTCACAGACACAGCTCCTGAAACCCTTGTAAAATCGTAGTTTTTTCCGGTACCGTTCCCCAACAGAGCGCACCAGGGCGAGAAATTTCGGAACCTCACCCCCAGCCCCTTGACCTTGACGGAGAGGGGATCTTGAATTCCTCCTCGTTTACGGGGAGGGGCAGGGGTGGGGTTCAACCGTACTGCACCCAAATGAGAATTGCCGCCATGAATACCGACTATTCCTTTAGGCAATACACAATAATCGGGTGGGGTTGCCCCTTTACCTGCTGGGGAGGCAATTCTTGAGTCGAAATCGTCGAGGGTAATTGCTTATGAGTCGCCGCACTCAGCAGCAACGGTGTTCCAAGTTCTTTGGTCAAAGATTCGATTCGCGAGGCGACGTTCACCGGATCTCCGATCGCAGTGTACTCCAATCGCTGGGGTGAGCCGATACTGCCTAACACCACAGATCCCGTATGAATGCCAATTCCCATTGCTAAAGGAGCTTGTCCCTGTTTTGCTAAGTCGCTATTAATAAATTGCAGGCTGAGGAGCATTTTTTGAGCCGCTGCAACAGCCTTGGCAGCATGATTGTGTGGGTCATCTCCGACGCCAAACAGCGCCATAAATCCATCCCCTAAGAATTTGTTTACCATCCCCCCATGTTCCTGCTCAACAATTTTTACCATTTCAGTCAGGAACAAGTTCAGCATGGTCACGACTTGCTGAGGAGAAGAAACCGCGCATCGGGCTGTAAAGTTGCGGATGTCAGCAAACACAATTGTTAATTCCTGCTCGACCCCGCCTAAGCTGGGATCGCGCTGGAGAATCTGTTGAGCGGCTGTTTGACCGACATGACGACCAAAGGTTTCTTGCAAGCGTTGTTTGTCTCGCAACTCCTCAATCATGTCGTTAAAATCATCAATTAAGGGGCCAAATTCGTCAGCTCGCAGCAATTTGATGTGAATGTTAAGGTTCCCGGCTGCCACAGCGCGAGCCGCTTGCTGTAGAATTTCTACGGGTTCAACGACTAATTGACCGACCATCCAAGCACTGCTAAACCCGAAGACCATACCCAACACCCCGACGGATATGGTAAACCAGGGGTCGGGCGTTGCGGATGAACGATAAGTCAAGCTTAAAAGTAATAGCGAAGCGATCGGGCATACCCCAGCCGAGACTGCCCACACGAGTCCTCGTTGCCGCAGCGAGAGGGGGAAAGCCCCCGGTGTTTCCGCCGGGTGAGCTTCTTGAAACAGCAACGGGTATAACAGTCGCTGGGTAAACAGCTCAACGATAAAAAAACCTTGAGGGATAGCAATCAGCGCTGCAACGATCACCGAAATCGACAGGTGCAAGAATACGCGCCGGTCGAGCGTTCCCGGAGCATAATGCAGGGCAAGTATAAATACGGGAATGCACAACAGCCAACCGATTCCCGCCAGAAGCATTCCCCACCACGGCAGATTAATCGCGAGTTGTCTGGCTTTAATCAGATGCTCGGCTCTTAAGGTTTGCTGGTGCAGGATCTGCTGTAAAGGTCGTTGTAGCGACAGCACGAGCTGCACCCAGAGGGACAGAGCGACTGGGTAGACGACAACGTTGTAAACCAACAGAGTATTGACAAAGACTCTATTCTGCGCGGGAGTCAGCAGCGATTGAATCTGGGTCAGGTTGTACCAGATATTAAATGCACTGCCAATCAACTCGGCAGCCAGTGGCGCACAGGCAATCATCCCTAGACGATAAAGAATGAGCCAGTTTAATTGACTCCTATCAACCAATCCATAACGGGATGCCATGTCCGCCTCCTTGATTTGGCATGGTTTTACAGCGATCGCTTCCCGGCTTCTGGTTTTACCGATTCCGACAGCAGTGTGCCTTACTCATCATTGTGCAAAAAAGATAAGTAGTTCAGTGATTTCTTACCACTATGCTTTAGAAATTGAGCTGTTTCCGGGGCATTTTCAGATGAACTCACAAACTCAGCCAATTTTTTAGTCTGGGAGGAATTATTTACCCAATGCCTCGCCTCTACGAGATGCCAAGATGAATCCAAATGCTTTGCCATTGGGACACGGCAATGCCGTGTCCCTACGCTCATTGGGATGAACCGTAATTTCACAAAAAAGCCTTCTTTATAGAAGGCAGAATCTCACTGATGAGTAAGCAGTTCTTGAGTGGTAGATAGATTTATATATAGCGATTGTTTAAGGCGGGATTCCAGTCGCTTTTTTGAGCGAACCTTATTTGAGGTAGCTTAAATGCGTGACATTCACTTGCGCGATCGCTTAGTAAAAAAAATGCCCTCTCATCTCTTCCGCTGAAAGGGCATCGTCTAACTGATGGGTGTGAGAAGGGTTTTCACCATGCTTCTTAAAAACAAGCATAAGTCGGCAATGTGACAGGGGTATGACAAGTAAATAGCAATGCTGCGATCGCTGTTGCTCGTCTTGCCCTCGTTCCTCTAAAACAACCAAACCGTGTTATTTACAAACTCAACGATGGACAACCAGAACCGAGCAGGGGGCATGATGGAGGACGTAATTGCTGACGCTACCGAGAACTAACTCACCAATTGCAGAACGACCCCGACGCCCCATTACGATGAGATCGGCACCCCAAGTTTGGGCTAAGTCACAGATGTTTTCACCCCGACTGCCAAGGCTTTGGGTGAATTCGGTACTAATTCCTGCCTTCGTTGCTTCATCTGCACGCGATCGCAGTAGCGCCAAGTATTGACTTTCAAATGCATCCCACTGCTGTCGATAGTCGCTTGGGACATCATCGCGTCGCCAAGGATAGTAATCCAGTCCGGGCATCCCAGGAATCCCCGGACTGCCCTCTTCATTCGCAGATAGGACGTGCAATAGCATCAGACTGGCATGGAACGCTTTCGCTAAGGATACGGCTTCATCAAAGACTTGCTTGCCGATTTCAGAGCTATCCATTGCCACGAGAATTTTGTAAAACATACACACCAGTCCCAACCTGTTTTTGTTGCCAGAATGCCGCACTTCTTGACCAGCGAAGCCTGGATGTTTAGCTCTCCTTGCGGTTCGGGCTATGACTACCAGTTACTCCATTATCAGAGGTGCAGATGATACTCTTCGACCAAATTAGTCGAGACTGGGCAGGAATGCCAAAGAGCAACTGGTCTAGCGCTTTGCTTGTTTGGTAGCCGAGGACTAGCTTTCCCAACCCGGGTATCGTTGCCAATCCCAGTCGCGATCGCTATCCATAAAAAAATGCCCTCTCATTCCTTCTGCTGAGAGGACATCGTTCTTTAACTGATGGATATGTCAGAAGCAATTACCCTATGCCTACATAAAGTTTACTCATGCAAATGTGACATCAGGGTGACAACTACATAGCAATGCTGCGATCGCCAATTACCTACCGTGAAGATTGTTTAATTTGATACCGTTTTTCCCCGGAAAAGCTTGTGAAATCAGCGTCCCGCAACGATCCTCTACCTTTCCTTTAGTTGATCCCAGCCCCACTGGTAGGGTTAAACACACTTTACTAGAATTAGCAACACTAGCAGTAGTGGAGTGAAGGGGCTACACTCAAACTAGCATTGCTCGTGGCAGCACTCTTCGCGCCGAGGTCTGAAAATGGTGAACACTAGCGCGGTCGCTCTCAAACCCTGCATCTCACCCAAACTGGTTGAGCAGTTTCCGGTTGGGTGTCGAGTCAGGCGCTTGGACTTTTGTACGGAAGGGGTAGTGGTGAAATACGAGGCGGGCGATCGCATAGGCTACACAACGGATGATGGGTGGTATGACTTTCCTCATCATTCCCAGCTCCAACGGATTGATGCGGATGAGGTGGATTGGTAAATAGCACAGACTTGTCAGGGGTAGGCGAACGCCTCGCTTTGAAGACACGCGATCGCGTCTACCCAAAAGAGTCGCTCATAGCGTTTTTGCCGCCACTTTAATGGCTGAGAAATTGCTGGATGTAGCTAGCCAAACTTTGTTGTAATTGCCAGTCAGTGCTAGGAATCGGAGTTAAATAAAATCGCTGTCCTGATAAAAGCGTCAGAGTAAGCCGGTAAAAGCGAATTCCTCCTAAGTTAGATTCTTCTACTTGAACGTCCGTAATCTTGTCAATTGAATAACCCGTTACTTGAGTTCCCAGCCAACCTTTTTGTTTGAGAATTACTCGATTGAGATGTTTATCAAACCGGCAAGTCTTCACCGGACTTCCAAACATCATCAAGTTAGCGCAAAAAATGCAGAACAATCCAAAAAAATCAATCGGCCAATTGGAAGAGATAAAAACGAGAAGCCCTAAAACAGCGGTAAAACTACTCAGTATCCAAATGCCAACTGGGCGTTCTCGCAGGGTGAGTAATGTAAAAGTTTGCTGAATTACCTTCATCGGTTTAGCTGTGGATGCGATCGCACCTCAAGAGCAGATTTGCTCTTGCTACTGTCATAGGTCACGCCTGACAAGAATAACCAAAACTGCTGCCACGAATCATAAAAAGCAAAAATCCCACTTCCCAACTCGACGCAAGTCGATGTCTTGACGCGCCATAAACCCATCATAAGACTGCCAACTTAAGTTGGGACAAACCTTCTCGACCAAGCTGTCTCTGGTTCCTGGGAGCGAATCAAGAAGCCACTCAGTAGTTTTTATCGCCTCCTGCTAATGGGTGATCAACAAGCGGGATATTGAAATATCCAGTTGCATGAACTGAGCGTGCGAGGTGGAAGGGAGAACGCTTTGGTTAGTTTGGAATAGTCAAACACAGGAATTCCAAGAGACTTAAGCCATGCTTGCTAAAGAATCAAATCAAATATCAGTCAAACCAGCTCAACTCAATAAGCCCGTACTGCAAATAGGGAACTCTGGAGCCGCAGTAAAAGAATTACAACAACTATTAACTAAAAGGTTTGCTTATAACGGAGCTATCAACGGAAACTTTAATGAAGAAGTCGAATTTGCCGTTCTTGTTTTTCAAAATTGGATGTTTCTCAAAGAAGATGGCGTCGTGGGTCAAATGACCTGGCAAGCTCTCTACAGCGGCGCTCCCGTAAATATGCCAGTGCTGAAACGAGGCGCTAAAGGTGAGATAGTCATCACGCTTCAGAGTGTACTGTCTTTATCTGGTGATTTTGATGAAGAAGTGAATGGAATCTTCGGACCCCACACTGAAGCTGCTGTGAGATCCTTTCAACTGCGTAGTGGTCTATTAGCAGACGGAATTGTGGGCGAAAAAACCTGGTACGGGTTGAGTAAGGTGCGTCAACAAATCGGGGGGTGTTGAGCCGGTTGCGTGGATACGCTTTTCAATACTTGCACATTTCAAGCGATCGCTAGCCGTAGATTTTGACCTGGCGACGCCAGCTGAATTCTACCAAACCGCTCTCCTGCTTGCGAATGTGATGCACCTCACACTCACCATCCGAGGTGCATCACGAGGGGTTCCAAAGTTCTGTCACCTAAATCTTTTTAAACAATCACTTTTGCTTGCGGGTTGAATCACGATTCGCCATAGTATTTTCACCGATATTTAGGGCATTAAGTTCCCGTGCCCTAATGATGATCCCACCGAGTCAACCCCAACCCTCAGTAACATCCAACGTCCTTGATACTGACGTTAAAGAAGTTCCCAGCCAATATAAAGGCTGGTCAATTAGCACAAAAGTGATTGATGGAAAGCTATGGTTGCGTTGGCAACATCCCCAAGAATCCTTCCCCCGGTTTGGGTGTCCTGTAAACGAAGCTGGCCTTGCTTCAACCATTGGTCATGTGCGATTCCTCATCGATCTCGCCATCAAGTTGGAGTCAGGAGTGCCCGCGAGAAAGCCTTTGACATCAAATGACTCAAATGTCTCCGACCGGATAGAGCGATCGCTTTTTCGGGTTGATTATATGGATGGGGATTCACCACTTGCATTTGTAGGCTGAATTTCACTGACGATTTCATAGAAAGCAGTGGTCGGCGCTTCCTCAAACAAAGGATTCATCTGATTTAAGATGGCTTGGTATGCCTCGCTTTGATTGGCTTGCATATCTTCGATACTCTCCCAAAGAATAATAGCGATTCCTCGGTCAGTCCCCGGTTCTTGCAGTAAGTACGACCCCTTAAAGCCGTGCGTGTACGTTGAGACGGCTTTTTCATAGAGTTGCTCAGCCTCATCAAATTTGCCAGGTTTGAATTCTCCAATCGCAACATAGGCAAATTTGTGCTTTAAAAAATCTTGAAACTCTGTCATGGTTTCCTCCTAGAAGCTGGGGTTATCGCGGTTTTGTCGGGGCTAAGCCTACGGTACGCTAATGGGTTGAAGGGAGAACCGCTTGATGGATGCGATCTGCTGAAAGCAGCAGCGCTTCGCTATCGCGCCCTTCATCCTCAATCATTGATCGGGAATTTGCTTGATGTAGGCTTCGGTATAAAGGGTTAAACTACCCTCTTGTACATCCATCTCCTTAATGCGGATCGCCATCCCTTGGAGGTCAAAATAGGGCAAGTTTGCCAGTTCTCCTAACTTCTCCATCAAGGCGATGGTGAGTTCCAGTGAAATGCCTTGTCCGGGATTACAGCTAAACCCCTCCAACAAGATTGGCGTTGAAGAAGTGCGCGGACGCACTACGGCGGCGAAACCGACTTGTCGAGCCTTATCCACGTCATGCAGTAGCATTTTTCCACTGAATTCCATCTTGCCCTCACCCGGCAGATGCATTTCCAGTTCTTGCGGTTCCAAGGTCACGAGTTGACCATCTGCATTCAACTCCATGCTTTGAAACTTGCTGCGGATGTAGTCTGAGTTTAAAGCGCGGTTGATATCTTGTTCGGTGAGGACAACACGGGCAGTCGCGTCTAGCGGATGGTTCAGCTTAATCTGCCCGAAAATCGCGTCAAATAGATTGATCGCAATATTATCGGCGTGCAATTCCATTTCCTGCACGCGAATATCTTTCTGAATCGCCAGACCCCGACCTTCAACCGAAACTGAATTAGCCTTTCCTTGAGCCATCTTCAGCAAATCGGTTCGGACATCTACATTGATGTTCTCTACGCTATCCATCTGGCTAGATAACCCCATTTCGACAGCCTGGGAGAGGGCCTGCTCCTCTAGGCGTGGCTCGTCTGTCATAGTGCTTAATCTCAAGAAGTGTGCTGATACTGGTTACTCTAGACGCTCATCACTCAGCAGCGTATCTGCATCTCGGAATAAACAAAATGTAATAAATCATCTAGTCCAATATTTTTTGGCTCTGACAAACCTAACCCCCAACCCGTTCCCATGCAGGGAACGGGAGCCAGAGCCATTTTCACAGTTCCTCTGGGGATTGGAGAGGGTTTGGGAAGAGGTAAAACGCTCCATCCATTCCCGATCTCAAAGTATTGCCTACCTGCTTATCAGTCTAAATGTGTCGTTTCTGGAGACAAGATAAGCCATGAATCTGGGCTGTAGTTCGTTGTTGAAGGATTTTGACAGATATGAAAAAGCGCCTGGGAGTCTTGCCGTGTTTCGACCCCAGACGCTTTTTCTTCTAAACTTGCTCCTCACACAACTAAAGAATATCGCTTGTTCAATCGAGCCAATACTCTAATACGTGACACTTGATCAACTGACACGCGCTTGATAAAAATCTTTACATTATGGGTGATGAGCGCCCAGACGGGGGAAAATCGCTTGGCGGCTACAATATTAAGCTGGTCTCTGGGCGATCGCTCTTTTGTAACGTGACACACCCAACACATTCCAGGTTGCCGAAGCGTCGGTCATCTTTACAATCCCCGATCGGGATTCATCAGAACAACCCACGCCATTTTTCAGTGTCAGACCCGATTTAGGAATTTTAGGTGTATTCAATTTGAAGGAAAACCGCGAGAACTCCGAGAATTGCCACCCCAACAATGGTTTCCCGTTGCTCATCCCAAAGACGGCGCAAGCCATAAAAAACATAGGTAAACGCTGCACGGCGTTCTCGTCCGAGTTCAGCCATGAGCAATTGAACTTTAGCATCTACCTCTTCAATCGAGACTTCGCCCTTTTCATAGGCAGCTTCTAACTGATCTAATTTGCGCCAATATTCTTTGGTTGCTTCAAACAGGTTAGGCATCATAACTTAAAGGTGTATTCTTTTATTGTTAACTTATGTGAATTAAGCTAACGCGCCTGTCTGGGTGGTTGTGTCTATAAAGGGGTAGAACCCGATTGTCTATAAATAGGTAGAACCCTGGTTGCGTGAGTCTTCAAATCCCTAAATGGGAGAGTCCTTCGGCGGGAAGCGATCGCTTCTCTTATTGGCTGACCAGATGCAGCTTCTGGCGATCTGAGATCGCGGTAAACTCAGATGTTGCACCCGATTCCTTTTTTCTAACTTCCGGAGTTAATTACCTTGGGCATAGAACTACGCAGTTACGTATTTCTAGACAGCTTGCAGCCTCAGCACGCAGCTTACATGGGGACGGTAGCACTAGGGTTCTTGCCATTGCCAGGAGATACGTCGCTGTGGATTGAAATCTCACCGGGCATTGAAATTAACCGGATTACTGATGTTGCCCTCAAAGCTGCCTCTGTACGTCCAGGGGTGCAGGTGGTCGAACGACTATACGGGCTACTAGAAGTGCATTCCAGCCGCCAAGGGGAGACGCGGGCGGCGGGTAAAGCCATTTTGGAGGCGCTGGGAGTGCATCGAAATGAATGTCTCAAGCCGCACGTCGTTTCTAGCCAGATTATCCGCAACATTGATGCTCACCAAACGCAGCTGATCAATCGCACGCGACGAGGACAGCTACTTCTGGCAGGGCAAACGCTTTATGTATTAGAAGTTCAACCTGCCGCTTATGCAGCACTGGCGGCGAATGCGGCGGAGAAAGCGGCGGCAATTAACATCTTGGAAGTGCAAGCTGTGGGAAGCTTCGGACGCCTCTATTTGGGCGGAGCAGAACAGGATATTCTGGCGGGTTCTGCGGCGGCGTTGGTGGCGCTAGAAGGCGTGCCTGGTCGTGAAAATCCTGCTAGTTGGCGTCAAGAATAGCGAAAGGATGGGGATGACGAGGGAGAGAAGGGGAATGCGATCGCTCTTTACAAATGGGCGATCGCTTGCTTTCAAAGAAAGCCACTTCAGATTAAAGTCAATGCGTTAGCACTGGTGGGTTAAGCAAAGGAAATCCAAATGGCAAATCTAGAGCATCTTGCACTACTTCAGAACGGTGCAGTGAAATGGATTGAGTGGAGAAGAAAAAACCGACAAATAGAACCTGATTTGAGCGAAGCCAACCTCAGAGGGGTCAACCTCAGAGGCGCAATCCTCACAGGCGCTAACCTGAGAAGGGCGGATCTGGGCAATAGTTTACTCATCGCCGCTAACCTCAGCCATGCTACCCTCAGCGATGCAAATCTCCACTCCGCTTCCCTAATGGAGGCAAACCTGAGTGAAGCGAACCTCAGCATTGCGAACCTCAGCAAAGCCAACCTCAGCGATGCCGATCTGGGCGATGCGAACCTGATCGGGGCTGACCTCAGAGGCGCTAACCTAAGAAGAGCGAATCTAACTAACGCGAACCTGATCGGCACCGATCTCAGAAGCGCTAATCTTCACAAAGCCGATCTCGGTGCAGCAAAGCTGGCTAGAACGAACCTCAGCGAAGCTAACTTGATGGCAGCGAACCTAATAGCCGTCGATCTCAGTAATGCTAATCTTTACGACGCTGAACTACTAGGAGCTTACCTTTACAAAGCTGACCTACACAAAGCAAACTTAATCGAGGCTCACTTCAATGGTGCTTATCTCTTTAGGTCTAACTTGAGCGAAGCGAACCTGACTCAGGCTGATTTCAGATGGACTAACCTCAGCAAATCGAACCTCTCCGGCGCTAATTTGAACAAAGCGAACTTGAGGGGTGCTAATCTCACCGGCGCTAACCTCACTGCGGCGAATCTTACCGGCGCTAACCTCACCGGCGTTAACCTGACGCGGACGATACTCCAAAAAGCAATCATGCCTGATGGCACAATTCACCCTTAGCTGGCAATTAAATTTTGGGTTGTAGAAATGCGATTCATGGCTTCTTCCCGCCAGACCCTTCAAAAATCCCAAATCTAAAATCCTAAATTAGTCTAACTCATGAAAAAACTGATTGTAATTACAGGGGTAAGTCGGGATCTCGGTCTTGCTATGACTGAAAAATTTATTGAGCAAGGTCATACAGTTTGTGGGTGCGCCCGTCCACAGAAGCAACACAGAAACTTGAGCGAAAATTTGGAACGCCCCATCATTTTTCCAGCGTAGATGTTGCGGATGAATATCAAGTAAAAACCTGGGCTGAGCAACTTTTAAATAACTACTCATCCCCTGATTTATTAATTAATAATGCCGCATTAATCAATCAACCCGCCCCGCTTTGGAAAGTTGATAGCGCGGAATTTTCTCGACTCATTGATGTCAATATTAAAGGAGTCGCGAATGTAATCCGCTCCTTTGTTCCAGCCATGATTCAAAAGAACAATGGCATCATTGTCAACTTGAGTTCAGGGTGGGGTCGCTCCACGTCGCCTGAAGTTGCACCCTACTGTGCTTCTAAGTGGGCAATTGAAGGATTAACTCAATCGTTGGCTCAAGAATTACCTTCGGGAATGGCAGCGATTCCCCTCAACCCAGGCATTATTCATACCGATATGTTAGAGACTTGTTTTGGAGAAGAAGCGGCTGCTTACACAGCAGTAAAAGATTGGGTTAAAAAAGCGGTTCCGTTTTTATTGCAAAGAACACCAAAAGACAATGGTGTGTCGCTGACAGTTCCTTCATAACCTTTCTATGCGGTTAATCTATGAACGAGAATTAAAGACAGAAATAAACTTTACTTCTCTTTGTACTATAGGGGTTCTCACTTGAGTGCAATATACACTCGGAACCTCACCCCAAACCCCTCTCTGTGAACGGAGAGGGGCTTTGAATATGGCTCCCCTTCCTTTATAGGGAAGGGGCTGTTCTTGTCAGGTCTGGGAGCGCTTTGATGAGCAAAACAAGTCACTTGTGTGTAGACCGTAGCTCTTTAAAGGAAAGGGGGTGGGGAGGAGGTTCTCTGTGAGGAAATAAATCAACTCAAGCTGTCTGTAATTCAAGGCTTGGATAGTCAATATATCCCTTCTCATCGCCACCATAAAAGGTGGAGCGATCTGGCTTATTTAGGGAAGTATTGAGTGCAAAACGTTCTGGTAAATCTGGATTAGCAATATACAGTCTTCCATAAGCCACCAAATCTGCATTGCCAGAAGCCAAAACAGCATTCCCTAAGTCGCGGTCATATCCTCCTGCGGCGATTAAAGTCCCTTTGAAGATAGGACGGAAGTATTCGGTAAACAAGCCTCCTGTAGAGTTATCGAGGCTAGTATTGCCATCGGTTCTTGGCTCAACGATGTGGAGATAAGCGAGGTTGAAACGGTTGAGTGAATCGGCTACATAACTGAACAAAGCAGATGGATTGGAGTCAGACATACTGTTGAAAGTACCGCTTGGGGAGAGGCGAATTCCTACCCGTTGTCCACCCCAAACACTGACGACTGCTTCAGTCACTTCCATCAAAAGTCGGGCGCGGTTCTCAATTGAACCGCCATATTGGTCGGTTCGTTTGTTCGTCCCATCCTCAAGAAACTGGTCAAGGAGATAACCGTTGGCACTATGAATTTCAACCCCGTCAAATCCAGCAGCTAAGGCATTTTCTGCCCCTTTGCGGTATTGTTCGACGATTCCTGGAATCTCTTCAGTTTCTAGGGCACGAGGCGTGACGAAGGGTTTTGGCCCTTCAAGAGTGATTGCTTCACCTTCTGGTGCGATCGCGCTGGGCGCTACTGGCAGTTCTCCTCCTGGTTGCAGTAATGGGTGAGAAATCCGCCCAACGTGCCACAACTGTAAGAAAATCCGCCCCCCACGAGCATGAACTGCATCTGTCACCAGTTGCCATCCTGCCACCTGTTCTGCTGAGTGAATGCCTGGGGTATTCGCATATCCCTGTCCTTGAGGCGATACTTGAGTGGCTTCTGCGATAATTAACCCCGCCGATGCCCGTTGTGCATAATAAGTCGCATTCATCGCTCTAGGAACATTTCCCGCTCCCGCACGCATCCGGGTTAAGGGAGCCATCACGATTCGATTGGGAAGTTCTAAAGAACCCAGCTGAACAGTTGAGAAAAGATTGATATTCTCGCTCATTGACTTAATCTCCATTGGAATGACATTACAGTTTTGATTGCACAACGCAGACATCAGGAACTCTAGCTAGCTAGTGTATGAGCAGTGCGGATAAGAGTTACCCGCACCGCCAACAAACTAGATAGTTAGTTAATCGCTACTGGCTTTGTGGTTAAGTTGTTCTGTGGAAGTAAAGCTTGAAGTTTGTCAGACAGCACTTCCAAAGGAGCTACGCCAGTGGTTCGATCCACCACCACACCATCTTTGAAGAACAGAAGCGTTGGCACGGCTTGGATGTTGTATTGTGTAGCGATGTGTCCATAGGCGTCAATATTCAGCTTGCCAACCTTAGCAATTCCTTCAAAATTGGCAGCTAATTCTGCAACTAATGGGTTGAGCATCCGGCAAGGACCACACCAAGCCGCCCAGAAATCTACCACAACTGGAACTGAACTTGCGAGGACTTCGGTTTCAAAGTTGTCTTCGGTCAAGGTGACATATTTCGCGTTGTCTGACATGGTTTCCAGCCTCCTTCAGGCTGTAGATCAAGGTGAGGAGAGTATCAGCAGCTGTTGCAGAAAGCGCATTGCATCATTTCATGCGATCGCATCCACTCAACTCGCTGCTAAAAGTTACCAATCTGGTTTCAATCCCCTAAAGGGTTTAGTAGTTAAACAACCATTTGACTAAATACTAGAACAATCTTTCCCCAATAGTCAAGTGGTTGTTTAACTATTTCAATACTGAGCGCCAAGACGTAAAATAGAAGTAAGACGGTGAGTTTTCGCCAACGGCATACATCCACGTCAGACACGCCTATACCGTCGTTCAACCTTCTTTTAGCGTTGACATCAGGAGTAATGCAGAGTCTTGTTGGGGCTTTCTCGTGGCTTCTTTTAGTAACCCCTACTTCCCATGATCGATAACAACCATAGCGTTCAACTGCCCTCTGCGTCTCAAGCTGCCGTTCAAGACATAGAACTTCGGGCTAAAATCTTTGCAGCTCTCTCCGATCCAACACGTTTGAGGATTGTGGAGATGTTAGCTTCTTGCGAGGAAATGAGTGGCAGCGAAATAGCCAATTATTTAGGGATTAGTTTAGCTCTCTTCTGTCACCACTCCAAGACACTGGCGGAAGCGGGGTTAATCCAGATCCGAAAAGAAGGTCAAACCAAGTACAACTCGCTGAAACGGGAGTTACTGTTTGATTGCTTCGCCAGTTTTACACCTAAACAGCTAGAAACAACCACAGTTGAAAATAATTTTAGATCCAACTAACCACTGTATGTTGATGATTTTGCAAGGAATATAGGTTTTCCTTGCGTACTTAAGCGTAGTCGTGAACTTTTCCGTCAGGCATTCTGGCTTCAGTTAAGACAGCTTCACTGAGGTTGGTTTCAATTAAACTTGCTTGCGTTAAATTTGCCCTGAGTAAAATAGCTTTACTTAGGTTTGTTCCTAGTAAAATTGCCCCAGTAAGGATGGCACCCATTAGCTTGGCTTTAGATAAGTTGGCGTATCTCAGGTTTGTTTGGTTCAGGTTTGCCTCACCTAACACGGCTTCTTCCAAATTTGCCCCTTTCAAATTTGCTCTGGTTAGATTTGCTCCCCGAAGATTTACCTTACTTAAATTCGCTGCCCCCAAGTTAGCTTCAGTGAGGTCTGCTTGACGTAAGTTTGCCCCTGTTAAGTCTGCTTCGCTGAAATTGACTCCGCGCAAATCTGACCCTCTCAAGTTCGCCAAACATAGATTCGCTTTGCTAAAATTTGCTTCATTTAAGCAGACAAAAGCTAATTTTGCCTTATATAAATCTGCTTTTCTAAAGTTCCTTTTTCCGGCTGTATATAGCTGTACAATATTTTTGAAATTCATCGTGAATACCTCCTATTTTTTTATGACTAAGACTCGCCAAAGGCGGGATAATGCGTCAACCCACCGTCAAAAAACCGAGTTTGGCTTGTGATGTAAGTAGCTTCGTCAGATGCCAAAAATGCCACCGATGCTGCCATTTATTCCGGCGGACTTGCCCGAAACCTTGGGATATAAACTTTCTACCTCAGCCTTTGCTTCTAAGTCATGTAGATGCGCGTAACTGTGGCACCCAGCCCCGTAGCATTGACCCCAATACCTTTAGTATTTCGGCGCGATCGCATAAAATTTTCTATGCCGCCTTTCTGGCAGGAAAACCAACCTATTCTGGCTTAAGGATAATTTCGTGAACGCTGGAAATGGTGAGAATAACAGCACTCCTATTCTGTTTTAGAAAGTGTTTAATCGCTTAGGGGCGCTTATCGGTGCGCCCCTAAATAAGCGCCCCTAAGATTAATTTTTTGGAATTCGCCAACAGCATCTTAAAAGGGAGGCTAACTTCTCCCTTTTAAGATGCTGTTAGGGGAGCTGTTGCAGATTATTGGTGAAATAGTATCAGCAAGATTAGTTCGGCTGGATGGAACTTGCAACAGGATATCCCGGTTATTTCAAATTATCCGGGACAGTTTCAGGCACAACCCAGGAGTAAATAGTATGCTGGCGACCGGGGCTACTTTCTACCTGCACCACTTTCTCAGGTTTCCATTCACCCATGTCGTAGTTGTGCGACACAATGCGAGTGCCTGGTTTGAGTTCCTTGAGTAGCTTCGGTCGCAGCCGCAAGTTAACGTCAGGCAGCAAGTAAAGTGTCACCACCGTGGCATCGCTGAGATTAGTGGCGAATAAGTCTTGTTGTAAAAATCGCACGCGATCGCTTACACCCGCTTTTTGGGCATTTTCTCGACTTTCTTGAACCAGTTGCGGATTGATATCTACACCAGTTCCGCGAGTGCCGAATTGTTTTGCAGCGGTAATCACGATTCGTCCATCGCCACTGCCGAGGTCGTAGAGTACATCGTTCCCTTTTACCTGCCCCTGTTTGAGCATTTCGGCGACGACGACTTCGGGGGTTGGCACAAAGGGCACATCCGCTGGCTGTTGTTGGGTTTGAACGTCGGTTGCGGGTGCTTCGGCTTGAATATTCGGTGCGGCGGGCGCTTGGGTTTGAGCATCAGATTGAGCTTGTGCATCAAACTGGCGTTGTTGGGTGCAGCCTGCGAACAAGAAGCTACCCGCACTCAAACTTGCAACCAGCAACAGCTTAATTTGTTGTAATTGCATTGCATCTTCTCCTTTTGAGTTGTTAACGTTTTGCTCAAATTTGCCGACGACGAGATAACAGCAATAGCGGTGCGCCAGCGATCGCGACAGCCACTCCGACAAGCGCCCCAACCCCTGTATAGGCAACGCTGGAGTAGAGTAAATAAGCACAGATTGCACAAAAAAGTAGGGGCGTTAGAGGATAGAGAGGGACGCGAAAGGGTCGCAATACTTGCGGTTCTCGAACTCGTAACACTAACAGCGAGACACCCGTTAGCAGGAAGAAAAACCAGAACACCGGCGCAGTGTAGTCCACCATCGTTTTAAAGCCTTCGCGGGTCAGAGTTCCCAGAAACACGAGGGCTAACGCGATCGCACCCTGCACTAGCAAGGCATTGGCTGGCGTACTGGCGCGATGGTGCCAGCGTCCGAGGAAGCTGAACAAGGAAAAATCTTGTCCGAGGGCGTAATTGGTACGTGCGCCGGTGAAAATCGTGGCGTTGATCGCACCCAAGGTAGAAATGGCAATCAGGAAGCTGATAAACCAAGCACCGGGTTCGCCAACTGCACGACGCATCAAATCCGCTGCTACGGCTTCTGAGGCTGCCATGTTCGCCAATCCTAAACCGTGGATGTAAGCGAAGTTTATCGCTAAGTAAATCGCCGTGATGATGCCGATACTCACTAGCAGCGATCGCACCATGTTCCGGTTGATGTTGCGTAACTCTGCTGAGATATAAGCCGCTTCATTCCAGCCGCCATAGGACAACAGCACGAAAAGCATCGCCATACCAAAGTTTGTTTGGGTTGCCGCCGGTGCAGCAGGCACCTCCGGGAGACCGGGAACGGCAAAAGCTAAACCAGCGATTACAACCAACAGCAAGCCGCAAACTTTGGCAACTGTTAGCCAATTCTGCGCCCACTTTCCTTGTTGAACGCCGATGATGTTCAAGCCTGTCAATAAGGCGATCGCAATCCCTGCGTAAAGTGAGGATGAATAATTCCCAAGGCGCAGTAATTGCGAGGCATAGTCTCCGAATACGAACGCCAACAGGGCAATCGAACCTGTTTGAATCACCGTCATTCGCGCCCAAGCAAAAAAGAAGGCGATGTTTTTGCCGAAGGCACGCATCAAGTAATAGTAATTGCCCCCAGCGTGAGGATATGCCGTTGCCAATTCTGCGTAGCACAATGCGCCGACTAAGGACATCCCGCCACCCAGAATCCACAGGGAAAGTGCAACCGCTTCACTCCCAGAAGCAGCGGCGACTAGAGAGGGCGTCTCGAAAATTCCGGCACCAATCACGATACCGACAATTAGAGCGATCGCGTCTACGAAAGCCAGCGCTGGCTTGGGTGCTGCTGTTTTGCTTACCGCGAAGACTTGATTTGGGAGACTGTCGTTTACCCGTCTGCTCATTCTGGCACCTTCACCGTTGCGATCGTAATTTCTTTGAGTTGCGATGTGAAAAGATTAAAGCAAAGTCGGTTTACAATCCGGAGAAAGTGTAACCAACTCCGATTAATAATCCCACCTCTGTTTCATCAACAAAACCGACATTCACGCCAGCGGTTGCCGTGAATTGGGATGATAATGGAACATCGACCCCGCCCGTAATCAGTGCGCCAATAGTGCTATCGTCACCCGTTGAAATCGCCACTCCGCCTCCAATATAAGGGGCTACACGGTATCTGATTTGTTCCACTCCTTGAGAGGGGAAATCGTAAGTAAGTGGAACCAGAAAAACTGTATTATCGCCAAATAAAGCAGCGGGTCGCACAGAAAAATTCCGAGTGAGTCCAATTTTGCTAATGACTGCAAAGGCACCTTCACTCAAAGTTGTATCGCCACCCAACCCAATGTTGCCTGCAACCCCGATATAACTTGGGCCAGAGCGAGTAGCTCTACCAGGTATTACATCTACTTGAGCGATTTCCGGCGCTGTAGTTTTAGTCGTCGCTGCTTCTGGGAGTTGAGGTGTTGAAGGTTCAACAGTCAAACCCGACGCAGACGTTTTCACCCTTTTGTCTACAATCTGCTCTGGGTTTACCGCATCGGAGGTTGCGATCGCTGTTTTCTCAGGAATTTCCTGCTTTGTCTCGCTAGAAAGGTTAGATGGAGATTGATTCGCCCCGGCTGATGCAGTGGCAGTTGGCAATTTTATTTCTGAAAAATCTTGCTCTTGAATTGTTGATTCTGTCAGTACCTTTACAACAGAATCAGGTGAACCTGAATTCGCTACATTCACTTGTTCTTGTACAAAGAAAGTTGTAACTTGGTCAGATTGAATTGGAGTCTTATTTGATTCAAAATTATGATTAGGTACTCTGGCAAACGCATCTGTCTTAGGGGTGAAGTCGTCAGTTTCAGCTTGAGCTGATAAACCACTACAAACAACAGCCAGAGCGGCAAGGCAGAGTAGAGAAGAAGTACCTCTGAACAACATCGGATTTACACTAACTCCATGAAAAAAAGTGTTGAAAACAAACTAAAGAAAAATGATTTAGGAGTGATAACCTTCTGCTCCTGCTATCTTCAGTGTTGGCAACAAATGTGACTAGAAAGTGACAGTGGGAGCATCCCGTATTTGCAAATCCCCCACAGACTGGAAGTCTGGGGCTACACAAACAAAGCCTGCCTCCGCAGGCTGAATTGATTCCGCGCAGGCGGACTTGGTTGAATAGAAGCGAAGCAACTTATGTCCCCTCTTCTTCTTGAAGGGGGGTAAGGGGGGTTGGCGTAGCCGCGATTTCCAATCGCCAGGTTATTTTTGCTACTGGAGTGGCAGCTCAATTTGAAAAGTTGATCCTTGACCGACTACACTGGTGACGTCGATCCCACCTCCATGAGCTTTGACGATTTGCTCAGCGATCGCTAATCCCAAACCAAAACCCCCTGTAGTGCGAGAGCGATCGCGATTCACCCGATAAAACCGTTCAAAAATATGGGGCAAATCAGTCGCCGCAATCCCCATCCCAGTGTCTGAAACTTGAATAACAGCCAGATGCGATCGCGTAAACAATCGCAGTTGAACTTCACCGCCCTCCAGGGTATATTTGCAAGCATTACTCAGCAGGTTCATCACCGCCAGACGGAGCAACTCTGGATCGGCCTTCACCTCCAAGCTCTCAGTCGGCAGATTACTAACAAAATTTAGATTTTTGGTGGCTGCTTGCGTTGCATAATTCTCTGCTAGCTCCTGTAGCAAAAGAGTTAGATTAATCTTTCTCAAAGATTCAGGAGATAATGACCCATCATTCCGAGCCAAAAACAGCAGATTACTCACCAGCGAATTCATTGACTTAGCAACATTCACAATCTTGTCTAGCCGAAGCCGTTGCTGTGAATGATCGTCAGACAGCAACCCGACTTGTGCATTGCTAAGAATCGCCGCCAATGGTGTCCGCAATTCATGGGAAGCATCTGCGGTGAAGCGATGCAGTTGCTCGTAAGCATGACGAATCGGTTGCATCGCTAGCCCCCCCAAAAACCACCCAGTCAGGCTAATTACCCCCAAGGTGACTGGCACCAAGAGCGTCAGAACCAGCCGCAATTCAGACAAAGCCTCTTGAGTGGATGTCAGGGAAGTCGCAACCTGGAGATAACCAATTAATACACTCTTCTCGTAGACAGGCAGCGTTACCTGACGCAGCCAACGTGCAGAGCCATTGGCAGTTTTGATGGTTTGAAATCCATCTGTCACCGTCAGCTTCTCTGGAGGAAGCGTACCAAAAAATTGCACCAATTGCCCTTTGGCATCGTACCAACGCCCATACGCCAGCCCACTATCCAACGGCTGTGGGTTATTTCCCAAAAGTGGCACATTGTCCAGCTCTACCTGCCATTGACCATTGCGACGCTCATAATTTACGCTCGCTGCCATTACCTTGGTTTGTTGGTAGAGTAATCGATCCAATGCTAAGAGCGCGTCTGCAACTTCTACATAGTAGACGACTCCTGCAAAAATCACCAAAATACTTCCCATTGATAGGGTGAACCAGCGAGCCAGATTGCGACGGCTACGACCAAACATGGAAAAAAGCAAAGTTAAAAAGCGCCCCAAATTCGGGTGTATCTTTGCTTCCCCGAATCTTGGAGCAAGACAGGCAAAAAGCAAAAGAAAGATTTATTCTGTCATTTTGATTCATTTCTATTTTGAATTTCTTCTCTTTTTACTTTTGACTTCCCGAAGGATTGAGGCGATATCCCATGCCATAGACTGTTTCAATCCAATCTGCCGCACCGACTAACTGCAAACGCTGCCGCAGCCTCCGGACAAGGGTAGTTACGGCATTGCTCTCTGGTTCTGCACCCCACTCCCACAAGGCTTGTTCAATTTGATCGCGGGTTAAGACCTGATGAGGGTGGCGCAGGAAGTATTCTAATAGCTGAAACTCGCGGGCGGACAATTGGATAGTTGTCTGTCCCCGTTCAACAGTCAAGCTATTCAAGTGCAGTTGTAAATCTTCTATGCGGAGGATATCTCCCTGCCATAGAGGCGATCGCCTTCCCAATGCCCGCACCCGTGCCAAAAGTTCGATAATATCAGTCGGTTTAACCAGATAATCATCAGCACCGGCATCCAAACTCGTAACTTTATCCACAGTCGTGTCTTTGGCAGTCAGCATCAACACCGGCGAGGTTTTCCCTGCTTGTCGATACTGGCGACAAAGGCTCAACCCGCTGACTGTCGGCAACATCCAGTCTAAAATTAACAAGTCATAGTCTTTTTGAGAGATCAGCCATTGGGCAGTTTCCCCATCCTCAATGCCATCGACAATATGTCCGGCTTGCAACAAAGCTGCGTTTAGTGGCTCTAATTGTTCGGGGTCGTCTTCTACCAGTAAAATTCTCATAAGACGCTTTAGTGAAACCTCTTTTCCGGAGAATCGTCGATCGTGCTGCTCATAGTAGAGAAGCCTAAAGCGATCGCACGTCTTCCACCAGTCAGTTTTTTATCGAGTACCGAAGAAAATCAAGAGTCAAAAGTGAATCTTCTCTTTTTTTATCTTTTAAATTTTGACTTTTGATGTCGAATTTGATTGTTTTTTTCCCTTAAACTCAATTAGCTGTGAAGCTAAAATTCCTCACCTCTCCCTATGTTCTCTCCCCGTTGGTTACAAAGATTACATTTTTTAGGGCTAGAATTTTGGCTACCTCTACCCCTGCTAGGAATTATTTTTTGGGTTGGGGGTGGACTGGTAACAGACCAAGCATTAAGTCGCTCCTACGATACGGTTGATAAGCTTCAAGCTGATACACAGTTGGAAGTGCAACTTTCAGTCACCTTGCTAGTCATCAAAGCAGAAATTGACAAAGAGCAGGGATTTACCAAAGTACAGGTCAAAACGACAGATTCGACACTCAAAAAGTTAGAATTTGAGTTTCCAGTAACAGAATTCAGTCAGGTGGAAGCTGCGATCGCGCAAGAATTAGGACTGTCTGTTGAAAATGTTAGGACGCTAGTGCGTTACCAATTGAAAAACCGCTCCTTATAGACAGTTACTCTCACTCAATCCGAACTGTCTGAACCCTCTACTTCCGGTTCTATTTCCCCGCTCAGAACAAACCTGCGCTTACAATCTGAGCGATGCTAGCAGATGGAAAAGTACAGAATTAACAATACTCAGTGCTAATGAGCCAAGCAAAGCACTCCAAAAACCCCACCGTAACCGAAATCCTGTCACTAACCAAGCGGCTAAACCGAAAATAACTGCATTTAAGACAAACAGGAATAAACCAAATGACAAAAGAATGAATGCTCTGTTAAAACCCTAAGATGGGTTTTAACAGAGCATTCAAAATTCCAAAAACTGCTGCGGAAATTGCGGCTTTTCCAAAAGTGTCAATTTCTACGCCAATCGGCAGCCGGGAAATAATTAAAAAACTGATAGTAGTGACTAACCAGGTGATGAGGATTCCAACCATAACCAAAACTCCTTATCATCAATCGTTTTGTTACAGGGTCGGGCAAGTTTCCATCTTCAGGGTCATCAATAAATGTGACCAGAAAGTGACAGTAACCTTGGAATTCAGAATTAGCTGAATAACCAGCCTTGGAAACCAGCAAATCTCGCCGGGAAAAACCGAATTAATTGGGTTCTCCATTCCGGGAGTCCCGAACCCAATCCAAACCGTCGCGAAGAAAAACTCCTTTTTATCTTCCCCCGCTTGCGCTTGAAGTGAGAGAGTTTTAAGTAAATTTTTGTAATTGAGACGATTTGAATTTTTTGCCGGAGAAGATTCGTTTGGCGGTGGGAATTCAGGGGAGCGGTGGGTGAGCAGTGAGCTTGCGATCGCATCCTCAACTCCGGTAAACCTGGAAATCTCGCTTGTGGAGCCGCTTTTTTCTACAGAACATCCGGAGTTTTTCCGCCGTTTACATTGCTGTTGTAATCGCTATTTAAAGATTTCTGCGAGCGCACATCTCAACCCAAGTGGTTGAAAGCATGACACAAATTACCGCTCCAGCTTGCGATCGCGGTCATCTCCTGCGAATTTACCTGTCAAACTGATTGATGCTGAGTCATTGCGAGGAACGGTTCGGTAATATTCTAGATACCGCTGATTCGTCCAGTTAAATTGGCAATTACTGCAATTAATTCAGCAGGTTGAACGGGTTTGGCAATATGGGATTGAAAGCCTGCTAAAAGCGCAGCCGTGCGGTCTTGAGTTCTAGCATAGGCGGTCAGGGCGATCGCGGAAATTCTGCCTTTATTGTTTGACTCCAAAGCTCTGACGCGACGCAACAAAGCATAACCGTCTTCATCTGGCATCCCAATATCACTGATTAATATATCCATCGGTGGTGAAGATTGGGTCAGTGCTGAGATTGCTTCGTCTGCTGAAGCGGCGGCGATGACTTCTGCCCCACAAACTTCCAGCGTGTAGGCGAGCAAATCCCGCATATCCGGGTCATCATCCACGATCAGTATCTTCAATCCCTCTAGTTGAGAGGAGCAGTCAAATGGGACACTGTCTCCCACGGTTGGATGCACCCGTTCTGGTTCAATCGCTGTTGGCCCAACGGCAAGCAGGGGTAGTTTGACGGTAAATGTTGCACCTTGTCCTTCTCCAGGGCTTTGAGCATGCACCGTTCCGCCATGCAGTTCTACCAATTGGCGAACGATCGCTAAACCCAGCCCCAATCCGCCAAAGGAACGAGTGATGGAACCATCTGCCTGACGAAAGCGCTCAAAGACGTAGGGGAGGAATTCTGCACTGATGCCTTGACCCGTATCTGCCACCACAATCTCAATATGAGAATTAATCCGTTGCAGACCAATCTGAACCCGCCCCTGTTTCGGTGTGAACTTGATCGCATTGCTGAGCAAATTCCAGACAATCTGTTGTAATCGCTCGGAGTCTCCTAAAACAGGGCCTGCTGCTGGATCGAGCACCGACTGCAAGCGAATGTTCTTGGCATCAGCGGCAGGACGCACCGTATCGATTGCTGCCTGAATCGCGGGCAATAGGTCAACTGTTTGCACATTGAGGCGAATCTTGCCTGTAATGATGCGGGAAATATCCAGGAGATCGTCAACCAACTGTGCCTGGGATCTGGCATTGCGCTCTATCGTTTCCAGCGCCCGATGCATCTTGGCTGCGTCTACCTTGCTAGTTCTCAGGATATTAGACCAGCCAAGGATGGCATTGAGAGGGGTTCGCAGTTCGTGGGATACGGTAGATAGAAATTCATCCTTCAATCGATTCAGCTTCTCAGCTTCTACTCGTGCTTTCTGTTCCTGCACCAGAAGTTTAGCTCGCTCTTCTTCCGCTCGTTGACGCTGCCGAATCTCTTTGGCTAATTCATCGATCTTCTTGTTCAGCAGGGTGAATCGGCTACTGGCAGATTCCTTGTTTTTCAAGCGTAAGAGAATAAGTGCCGGGGATTCAGGCGATCGCGGTCGGATGACCGCTCCTTCACAGCGACACAAGCAAGTCTCTCCATTGTTAGCATTGAAGGTTAATGAGCCAATCACCATTTCTCGACTGCTGGAACAAGCACGCAGATACTGTTTAACCTTATCAGCAGGATCGACGACCATCTCAAAGAGCATTTTCTCTTGCAGGAGCTGACGGGGTAGCCCCAGCATCTTGGAAAATGGCGGATTGGCAGCCAGAAGCTGACCATTTCCGGCAATTAGGAGCATGGGTTCGGGTAAAGGTCTAGCGAATTCGAGAAACTGTTCGGGCGTCACCCCTCGTTATCTCCCTCACTCTCTCCTTTGAAGTATTCTCTGCCGTGACTTTCTTCTGCCTCTGGGGTGGGTTTCAAATAAACAACCACACGGCATCCAGGCGCACCCATTGCGATCGTCTCTTGCAGTTCTACTTTGGCGTACCCCAGATTGTCCGCTGCAATGGAGCCAAAAACATTGGAGGTCATCATACACATAGCGGGGCGATCGATGACTTTTTCGGCAAACGGGCACGCCCGGTTCCCTAAGACAATCTTTTCATCCGTTTGTTCAATAATATAAAAGTCACCTTGGATTCGCTTCTTCAAATCTACCAAAACATCAGCAACTTGCTCTCGCGTTAGATGGGATACCTCTAGAGCCGCTTTATAGTCCCGGTCGATTTGCCTCCCCATGTTTTGACCCACGACACTAATAAACCCGGAGGCTTCCTCTAAGCCCACGACATCCTGTAATGTACCTGCCAACTCTCGAATTAAGGTACGTAAAAATATATCCCGCTCTAAAGGAATTTCGAGTCCCTTCATGGATGTTTCAGACTTAAGAGAACTATTCATAGCAATATCTCGTGAATGGGGATCGGCAGCCCTTACTCAAGGCTATAATGCCACCCGGCGAAGTGGCACTTTAATACATCTAAAGATAGATGTCTATACTGATACTACATGGTCAGACGAGCGCTCTGTGGCGAGAGGGCGATCGCTCGTCAGCTAGTAATGGACTACTACCAATCTTCATCCTCATAACGGCTTGCGCTTCACAGGCGGCAAGTAAAATATAATTCAGCATAAGTATATACCGACCGTCCGGTGCAAGCGTTTTTTTAGGTATTCAAAGGACTGGAATTGCTCGGTTTCATCACTCAATCTAGTCTACGAGGTGACAGAAAAGGACTAAAAGGAGAATGGCGATGAAAAAAGTAGCAGTATTTGGCAATGCTGGAGGCGGTAAATCAACTCTAAGCAAGAGACTATCCGAAATCACGGGTTTGCCACTTCACGTCTTGGACAAGATTCAATATCAAGCGGGGGGCACGCCAGTTCCCCATGAAGTCTATAAGCACGCCCATCAGCAAATTTTAGTTACTGACCGATGGATTATTGACGGTTTTGGTTGCAAGGAAACCGTCTGGCTGCGACTTGATGAAGCGGATACTTTGGTTTTTGTGGATCTACCAATCTATGTGCATTTTTGGTGGGTAACTAAACGAATGATCGCAGGTTTTTTTAAACCCCCAGAAGGCTGGCCCGAAAAAAGTCCAATATTAAAGAGTTCGCTGAATAGCTACCGCGTGCTTTGGTTATGTTACAAATATTTGACCCCCAAATATCGTGGGTATATCGAGCAGGCGCAAAATACTAAAAGGGTTTATCACATCAGATATACCGAACAAATTTCGCAATTTTATGAATTGATTGAAAATGAAACCATCTTGGAAGATGGTACACCAGCTTAAGCCTTATTAGACTGAAAGCTTCTGCCTAATACTCTCGCATCAGATTGATAGATTGCTGCATTCCTGGTATCAGACCAAATCAGATGAATCGGTAGAAATATTCCGAGTCGGATGCTAGTTCAGGGAGATAGACAGAAACTTCCTCGCAACCTAGCTTCGCTCCGCTTGGTTGGCTTCTTGCACATCTCAATCCAAGTGGTTGAAAGCACCAAACAAATTACCGTTCCATCTTGCGATCGCAGTCATCACCTGCGAATTAACTTTTCAAACCAGTTGATGCTGAAGCTCTGCGAGGAACGGTTTGGGAATTGAGAGGCTATCACCTTTACTCCACAGAGCGCTCATTCCTTGGTTAGCAATGAGCTACTACCAATATTCGTCATCATAACGGCTAAGATGAACGGCGGTAAACAACTTCTACATTCCCCGCCAAGCTTTTTCGTTCTGCCCACTCTATCGTATTGTTAGCCCTCTTCGCTAATAACCAAACAGGAATAGCCCTCGAACATTTGTGTAGTTTTCTTCAAGATCGAAGAACGGCCTAAGCCTTCGATTAACAGTCTCAAACTCGCGTCGAACTGTTGCAGATTCCTTCTGACGAAGTTCTTGTGGTACGAGTAAGAATAGATAATGAGCATGTTCGCAGATATGGCATTTCCAAAAGTCGAGAATATCCATATTATTCATGGTTGTCTTGCCCCGTTCAACTTCTAGCAAAATGCCTGTGTTAAGTGTTTCACCTAAGGATAAGTAGTAGTCAGGCCGTAAACCTGCGGTTAAATAATTATTGAATAATCCTCGTGCCTCACTACGAAAGCCAAGCTTTTTAGTAGCGAACTCATTAAAGGTACTTTGTACCTTAGCACTACTTGCACCTGGTTGGTTGGCATTTTCTATTGCTTGTTGTACCTCATTCAAATTAAGATACATCAACAACTTTTCTGCAATTTCTACCACGTGCTGCTGTTCTTTGGCCGCCACGGTTTTTTGTACATGTTGCTTGAGTACGACTGACATGAACTACTCCAATGATGGACGCTGAACAAAACATATATAGAAGTTAGGTTTTTAACACACAAGGCAGGTAAGGTTAAAGGGCACTAGCAGAAATGGCTAACTATAGCCCCTGCAAACCAGGCTACAAAACGAAGAATATGGAACGACTTAAACCAAAGCTATGCCATAAAGTTCTATGAACACTTGTGAAATAACCAGTCTAGCCATTAACTTCACTGCTCTCTCCGCGTGAGGGGTTAGTAACCCCTCACTGTACCGATCCATCGGGCATGATTGCTCCCTGCAACTCTGCATCCGTCAGCACAGCGCCTGTCAAATCAGCATCTCTCAAATTTGCCTTGTGTAAAATTGCTCCTGTGAGATCGGCATAACTCAAGTCAGCTCCTCGCAAGTTGGCTGCGCTCAAATCGGTTGATTTCATTCCTTGTTGTGGCGTTCGATTTAAATGAGCGCGGCAAAGCTTTGCACCATTTAGATTTGCCCTATATAAAACAGCTCCACTTAAATTGGCGTAGCATAGGTCTGCATCGCTTAAAATCGCATGACTCAGATCCGTCGCTTGGTCGGACGTAGGACGCAAATTGGCGTCAAACAAATTGGCACGAAATAATCTGGCGCGGACTAAATTCGCACCTCCTAAGGTTGCTTTACTCAAGTTCGCTCGCTCCAGATTGGCGTAACTCAGCTCGGCACCACTCAAGTCTGCCTCTCGTAGAATGGCTCGCTCCAAATCAGCTTCGCTCAAATCAGTTCCGCACAAGAGCGCTTCGCTGAGGTCTGCCTCCCGGAAGCTGGCTCGGCTAAAGTCCGTTTTACCCAATCGCGCTTGCCGTAAATCTGCCTGATTGAAGTTCACACCATGAAAGTGAGCATTCTGCAAATCAACCTCTCGCAGGTTGACCCTTTGAAAGCTTCGTTTGCCTTCGGCATACCGATTCAGGATCTCTTCAATAGTCATCTCTGTTGCCTTTAAGTGTTGCAACTGTAGGGGGTTCTCTTGAAAAGAGGTTCGCTCAGCCATCACCGTTCAAGCTAGGTATTATTCCCCAGTCTCATTATAGAAACGCAGTTTGAGGAACTTGTCAGGAAATGCGATCGCTAAAAGAGATCCCGCCACAGGCAGGTACGCACCCGATTCGATCTCAACACGTTCCGGTTAACTCCGCCATCACCTCAGCGACAGACATAATTCGGTCTGCGCGTCCGGCGTATGCTCCGAAAAAGATTAAGCCGTTCTCTATATCTCTATCCGCTGCCTTGGCGAGTGCCTGAATGATGCAATAGGTTTTTCGGCTAACCCGACACAGGCAGCTTTCTAAACACTTAGCCATGCATTGTCGTTCTAAATCTGGGAATGCAGCGGCAGCGATGCCTCTTCTAATTGATGGATGGCAGCCAATGCTGATGGTGTAAGAAATGTCATCGGATAGTCACCAAAACGTCACATTCGCTGACTAGGCTGATAGTAAGAACTGCAAAGTTCTACTCCTCACACCATAAAATACAGCCCTCTCGTTCAACAGCAAGAGGGCTTTTTCTTTAATGACAGCAGTTCCAGATCGTCGTCAAGCAATTGTCATCACAATTACTTGAATAAATCTTTGGGTGAAAATTGCGATCGCAAGAATAACTGCGTAATGTAACAAGTGTTTCCTTGCCGCCAAACTCCGATACCCGTCTCGGCGTATTCGGCTTGCAAAATATTTGCACGATGTCCGGGACTATTCATCCATCCCTCAACAGCTAACGGTACGGGTTGGGGAGCATTCACACTTTTAAACAAATTCTCCCCAACCATCCAGTAGGAGATTCCCCCCGCACGAACCCGTTTAGTCAAAGTGCTGCCATCTGGACTATCGTGGCTGAAGAAGTTCTCACGAGCCATCTTCTGACTGTAATTGCGAGCAACCCGTGCTAATTTTTCGTTGTTTTGAAGTGGATTTAAGCCATTCTTTTGGCGGACTTCATTGATCCGCTGACGGACAGAAGCTTCCATCTGGGCACTGGTGGGGGATTGAGCGGCGCTGTTAGGCAATTTCGGCGCTTCGGGTACATCCTGTCCAGGCAATTGCCGCAATAACTCTGCGGCAGGTTCGCACCCTACCAATCCTAGAGCCATCGGTATCCAGAATATCCAAGCTATCCTTGGTCGTCGCTGACGCCTGATGGTTGCCTTTAAATTTTGCGCGGGTATGCTTCTGCTGGTTGCTGTTTTAGTTTGTTGAATTTGAATCAATCGAAAAATCCTTTTGTGATTCATCGCTGCTGGCATCAGCCATCATGTTGAGCTAGTATTCTCAGCTTAGCGAGAACCGAGATGGCTGTGCTGGACGACAATCGGCACATTCGACTTTGTTTGCGATCGCTGTCACTTTCTAGTCACATTTGTTACTAACACTAAAGAAAACAGAATCTATGCAAGAAACTCATACTTTTTGGTTTTTTGTCTGCAACAGATAGACTTCTTGCCTCTAGAGGAGCCAACAAAATGACAGCAACAGCGAAAGAGAAATCAGTGGGAAATCAGTGGCATCATCTACCTGTGGGAGAAGTTGCTCAGAATTTAGACAGCAACATAGAAACAGGTTTGACATCTGCTGAAGTAACAAAGCGACAGGAACGTTTTGGAGCGAACGAACTCAAGGGTAAAGCCGGAAAAAGTCCCTTAGTGCGATTTCTCCAGCAATTTAATCAACCGCTCCTGTATATTTTGTTAATTGCTGGTGCAGTCAAGGCATTTCTAGGGGAATGGGTGAATGCGTGGGTAATTTGGGGCGTGACGCTAATTAACGCCATTATCGGATTTGTCCAAGAATCAAAAGCCGAAAGCGCGATCGCTGCCTTAGCTTCTTCTGTCCAAACAGATGCAAATGTACTGCGCGAGGGTCAAAAAGTACAAGTTCCTTCGACTGAGTTAGTACCGGGCGATCTCGTACTCCTCACTTCTGGAGACAAAGTACCTGCCGATTTGCGACTGGTGAAGGTGCGTAACTTGCAAGTGAACGAATCTGCACTCACCGGCGAGTCGGTTGCAGTACAAAAAGAGGCGGAAACAGAAGCCCCGCTTTTGCACCTAGACGCACCCTTGGCGGAGCGAACCAATATGGCTTATGCTGGCAGCTTCGTGACATTTGGTACTGCCAGGGGCGTTGTCGTCGCAATTGGGGAAGCGACTGAAACCGGGCGAATCTCCCAGTTAATGGATCGGGGAAGCAGCCTGACAACCCCCTTAACTCGCAAATTTGACAAATTCAGTCGAAAGTTGCTGTACGTCATTCTAGGAGTCGCCGCGCTGACGTTTGCAGTGGGATGGGGGTACGGCAATTCCTGGGTAAAAATGTTTGAAGCTGCCGTAGCCTTAGCAGTGAGTGCGATTCCCGAAGGATTACCCGCCGTTGTGACGGTGACGTTGGCGATTGGCGTTTCCCGCATGGCTCGTCGTCATGCTATTGTCCGCAAGTTGCCAGCCGTTGAAACTCTGGGTGGTGCCACAGTCATTTGTTCTGACAAAACCGGCACCTTGACTGAAAACCAGATGACGGTACAAGCCATTTATGCCGGAGGTCAGCACTATACAGCCAGCGGTAGCGGCTACAATCCGGCAGGGGAAATCCTGTTAGAAGAAAAGCCGATTAACCTGAACAATTTCCCCGTTCTTCTAGAGTGTTTAAAAGCCGGATTGTTATGCAATGACTCCCATCTAGAAGTCAAGGACGAGCAATGGGTTGTGATTGGCGATCCGACAGAGGGAGCTTTAATTGCTGTTGCCAATAAAGTGGGATTAAAGCAGTCAAACTTAGAGCGAGAAATGCCTAGGTTGGATGTTATTCCGTTTGAGTCTGAATTTCAGTACATGGCAGCGTTGCATGAAGGTAAAAGCGATGGGGACGGGCGGGGAAACCCCGGTACGACGATTTACGTGAAGGGTTCGGTAGAGGCAATTCTCCAGCGCTGTCAGCAGATGCTAGATGCTGATGGGAGTTTGATCCCTGTGGATGGACAAACGGTGCATCGGGAAGTCGATGCAATGGCAGAACAGGGGCTACGGGTGTTGGCGTTGGCGAAGAAGCCCGTGTCAGCCGAGCAACAATCAGTAGATCATGGTGATATTGCAAAGAATCTGATTTTCATCGGATTGCAGGGGATGATCGATCCGCCGCGAAAAGAAGCGATCGCTGCCGTGCAAGCCTGTCAGGAAGCGGGGATTCAAGTCAAAATGATTACGGGCGATCATGCTGTCACCGCCGCAGCGATCGCTTCTCGCATGGAATTGAAAAGGCATGGGGAAGTTCTGGCCTTTACCGGGCAAGAACTTGCTCAAATGAATGAACAAGAACTGGCAACAGCGGTAGAAGATGGAGTCGTGTTTGCCCGTGTTGCACCGGAACAGAAACTCCGTCTTGTCGAAGCTTTACAACTTAAAGGCGAAGTTGTCGCGATGACGGGGGATGGGGTGAACGATGCGCCTGCACTCAAGCAAGCAGATATTGGGATTGCAATGGGAGGTGCGGGTACTGAGGTGGCAAAAGAAGCCGCCGATATGATTTTGACCGATGATAACTTTGCCTCGATAGAAGCGGCTGTTGAGGAAGGTCGTACCGTTTACCGAAATCTCCTGAAAGCGATCGCCTTCATTCTCCCCGTTAATGGTGGCGAATCGATGACGATTTTGATTAGCGTGTTACTCGCTAGAGAATTGCCCATCTTATCTTTACAAGTTCTCTGGCTCAATATGGTTAATTCTATTGCCATGACCGTCCCCTTAGCCTTTGAGCCTAAATCTCAGCAGGTGATGCAACAGCCTCCACGCAACCCGAATGAACCCTTGCTTTCTGGCAGTCTGTTAAAGCGGATCTTAGTAATTTCTGCTTTTAACTGGATTGTAATTTTTGGCGTATTTGAATGGATGAAACAAACAACCGGGAATATTGATTTAGCCCGCACAATGGCAATCCAGGCTTTAGTGGTCGGGAGAATCTTTTATCTTTTAAGCATTAGCCACTTTGGAAATGCTGTCATCGCCAAAATTCGTGGCATCGGACGCATTCGCAATTCCCCAGCCCTGGCAATTGGGATTGCCTGCACTTTGCTTTTGCAAGTAATCTTCAGTCAGTGGAGCCTAATGAATGGCTTATTCTCCACAACACCACTGAACTTAAATCAATGGCTCATTTGCCTGTTGGTGGGGTTGCCAATGATTGCAGTAGCCGCCTTCGTCAATCGCTTTGATCCACAACACTAATCCCATTTTAGATTTTGAGTTGTAGAAGGCTTGCGGTTATCGCATCTGTTGTCAGTAGCTATCCGATTCTGGCTGCAAGGCTGAAGACATGGCTTGTTGTTTAAGCGCGTAGACCCGTCCAAATTCTGTGCTTCTGGTTGCTGATTCCAAACAACCCAAACTTACTTACAGTTTCTATGCAGCTTAACGTCTTCTTGAAGATACATTTTGTCAGCACTCAGCGCTTTGGATTTCACTGGAAAATAGGGCTGTCAGGATGGAGTCTCCTCGCCCATGCGGGTACTGACTCTTTTGATGCGATCGCGCACCGTTATCCTCGGTTAAGTGGAGAGAAGGGGAGAGAACTGCCGATCCAAGTATGCGAGCGCCTTTTGCCCCTACATCATCCTCAATATTGCGTTTTGTAATACTTTTATGGCTCTTTTCCAGATCAAATTCTAAAATGCTATCATCTCAAATGAGAGTTGATTCGGTTGCAAGGTTTTGTTTTTATTGACTGGCTTTTTCGTCTTGGTCTTAACAGACTCCTCTCCGAAATCTAAATCTCCACGTTCCTATGATTTTGGAGTCGATCTATGTCTATTTATGTAGGTAATTTGTCCTACGACGTTACCGAAGCCGATTTAACCGGCGTTTTTGCAGAATATGGTTCTGTAAAGCGGGTTCAGCTACCCACTGACCGCGAAACAGGTCGTCCGCGCGGCTTTGGTTTTGTGGAAATGTCTACCGAGGCTGAAGAAACAGCTGCCATTGAAGCCCTGGATGGTGCTGAATGGATGGGTCGTGACATGAAAGTGAATAAAGCCAAGCCCCGCGAAGACAGAAGTTCGTCCGATGGTGGCGGTCGCAGAAACAACAGTTTCTCTCGTCGCTACTAAAACATAAAGAAGAAGCCCCCATTTCTGGGGGCTTTTTTATTGGTCGCTGGAGTGCGATCGCGCTCCCTTCGCGCCCCCTTCGCACTCCAGACAGGTGGAGAGTTTAAGGTCTGGGGGGATTACCACACTGCGGGCTAGGATTATTTAAACATAGCCAAATTCCTGGCATGAGGTCGGTGTTGTTGTTGTTCATAGTACTTGTGGTTGAAGGACTAGCTGCGGGGCTAGCTTCAGGACTGGCTTCAGGACTAGCTTCAGGACTGGCTTCAGGGCTAGCTTCGGGACTGGCTTCGGGACTGGCTTCAGGACTGGCTTCGGGACTATCTTCGGGACTATCTTCGGGGCTGGCTGGCGCATCTTGAGCGAATAACTCTTGGCTACTCACAGTTAAATCAGCTTGCTCGGAGCCACTACCAGCATTGGAGTGATTATTAGGACTATTAATTAGTGCAGTAGCTGGAAAACTCAGCAAAATTCCAGCACTCACAACCAACATCATGCCAACTCGCGTTTTAATTTGAGTTTTAAGATCTTTATTCATCGGTATCTACTTGGTTTCTCCTAAAATCGGGATGCACTTGATTAAAACTCATTCCTCTGTAATCGTCTTCCTACTTCCGATAGAAGTAGAAGTAAAGTATACTCAATGCTTAAGTAGTGGGCACTCCTTAATAAGATTTGACGAGAGCTAAACCACCAAAATTAGTATTTGTTGTTTTTTTTGCTGCTAAAGTCAAGCTAAAATTATTATTTTTCAAGGAGCAGTATTGGGGCAGTCCCTACGTTAAAAAAATTCTTTTTCGAGAGTTGGTATCGCGGTTCTCGCTAAGTATGCGCTCCACATTGAACCTCAAACCCACTCGGCTTTCGGAGAGAAGCCGGAGGGGGGTTAAACTGTACTGCTCCAAACGAAAATTGCTATATAGTTTTCTATGCAAGTAGGGAATCGGAAAGTTACGTAGAAGCGAGAAAATATTTAAAAGTAGATTAACTGGATTTCGGTAGCGTTGATAACAAATTGCCAAAGTGAGCTGTCATGATGAGCAGAGCGACGAATGCACTCTTCTGAAAGCAAGTAGAGATTAATCCATTGCCGCTAGCACCGCCTTGGGTGCTAATTTATCTTTAAACCAAACAATTCTTGCCGGTACATCGTTCAGTTTAACACCGGCTTTCTCCAAATTTAGCCGCTCAGAAATCGCTAAAATTAAGTTCTCGCATTCAGCGCGACGCACCTGAGAAAACTTCTTTTGCAAGTATTCGGGACGCCAGTAGCCGACTATTTCGAGTAAGAACGTGCGACCATCAGGATGCACGAGGCGAAAGTCAGGAATCATGACACTGCCTGGAATGGGGATAAGGTCAACTTCTCTTTCTAATACCCATTCACTTTTCAGCGCGTCCCAGCGGTCGGCAAAGGACGCCTCTAACATACTGTCATAAGGCTTGCCAGGTGGATAGTGGGACACCAAACCACATTCAGAATTCAGCGTAAAGCGTCCGGTTTTCCAGTTGCCAGTGAAGGCATCGCGGTTTTGCAGCGTGGCGCTGAGACTCCATTTAGTGACGTGGAGTAAAGCTGGGAGGAGTTTAGCGATCGCTAACCCATAGCGCGTACTCGGCTTAAATAAACTGGTAGGGCCATCCACTGTTATCGTGAAGCCATGATCCGCATCGCCTTCAATATATGCCATCAATTGAAATAATTTGAGATAGCGGAATAACAGCTTATATTCGCCCGGAACGTTGCGGTGAGCATTCAGGGTAATTTGACTCGCACGATAGAAGACACCCTGCACCTGGGATAAATTGTAGCGGTGCAACAAATTTTCGGGCGTGGGAGTGTCAAACTGGGTGAGGATGCGATTCTCGGCTAAATCCGCGTAAAGTCCCATGCGAATTTGACTTGCCAGCACTTCTCGATCGAGTTCCTGGCTAAGTTTGTCAGCTAATAAGCTTAGTGTCTGCGCCGAGGCTTGGGGGCTGGGAACAGATTGAGCCGCCAGCGCAAAGACTCGTTCCCGCAATTCTTGCGGTTCCAAGGGACTGACGATTTCAAACGTACACAAACTGCTTTTGAGAATGTGGGCAAGTCCTCGCTTCAGGCGATAATCTGGACTATCTCCTTCTAACTCCAGCAACTGGCGATCGAGTTCTCCCTGCGTACAACCAAGCGCTTCCTGAAAACAGGTAATCAGATCGGATGCAATCCCCAAATTCTGAGCATCAATATTTAAGCGCTTCGGGACTATTGTTTCGCCATTTTGACGATGGATTAAAAGGTCGGTAGGTAACATTTGGATTTAGATAATTGCTAATTGCTAATTGCTAATTGCTAATCGCTAATGGGTGGTTCATCCTCCTCTCCCCATCTTGCCGGTGACTCCGCTGCTCGCTTAGCGACATTAGAATTTACCCCATAAATCGGTTTCGACGGCAAAATCTCCAATTGTTTACCTTTCTTCTCCTCTCTTTCTTCGCGTTCTCTGCGCCTTGGCGGTTCGTTTTTCTTATCTCCCCGCCGCCGTTGGGATGTACCTTCCTCGCTGGTATTTTCCGCCACTACCTCATAGAGAATAGCGCGTTTATTTTTATCCTGACTTTTCCGCAAAACCCGCCCCATGCGCTGAATAAACTCACGCTGCGAACCTGTGCCGGATAAGATAATTGCGATGCTAGCGGCGGGGACATCCACCCCTTCATTCAGGACGTGGGAAGCGATCAGAGTTTTGTATTCTCCCTCCCGAAACCGAGTTAATATCTCGTGGCGTTCCTTCACCGGCGTTTGATGGGTAATCGCTGGGATTAAGAAATCTTGGGAAATGCGATAAACGGTAGCGTTATCAGCCGTAAAAATCAGAATTCGTTCTGGGTGATGTTCGGCAATCAAATTGGCGAGAATTCGTAGTTTGCCGTCTGTCCCCAAGGCGATATCTTTCGCTTCCCGGTGGGCTAGCATCGCCCGACGTCCCGCTGGCGAACCAGCACTTCTCATCACAAACTGCTGCCAACCTTGTATGCTACCCAGAGAAATATTTGATTCTCGCAAAAAGTTGTTGCGGAGTTGAATTAACTCGTTATAGCGATCGCGCTCTAATTGCGATAACTTGACTTTAATCTGCACGATCTCATGCTCAGCAAGTGCCGAACCAGAAAGTTCCTCTGCCGTTTTGCGGTAAACTTCGGAACCAATGAGAAGATTTAGATCGGCGTGTTTGCCGTCAGAACGCTCTGGAGTGGCACTAAGTCCCAGTCGGTAGGGAGCGATCGCATATTCGGCAATCACCCGATTAAAATCAGTCGGTAAGTGGTGACACTCATCAAACACGAGCATGGCATAGCGATTGCCCAAGTTTTCGGCATGAATTGCCGCACTGTCGTAAGTGGCAACCAGAATTGCTGTTCTATCCCGCGAACCCCCTCCCAGCAACCCCACCTCTGCATCCGGAAAAGCTGCCGTCAAGTGGGCATACCACTGGTGCATCAAATCCAGTGTCGGCACCACAATTAACGTACTGCGCGGCGTCGCCTGCATCGCCAGTTGAGCCAGATACGTCTTCCCAGCCGCCGTAGGCAGCACCACTACTCCCTGACGTCCCGCTTGCTTCCAAGCCATTAGCGCCTCGGTTTGATGCGGGTAGGGTTCCATTTCCATGCTGGCGACGAGTTCCAGCGCTTGAAAACCCTTCGCCTCATCGATAAAATTTGTTTCTTCCGCTTGTAGTGCTTCTACCAGTTGACGATAGTGCATCGCCGGAATGCGGAACTTTTCCACGCGATCGTCCCAAGTCGCATATTCCACCCAAGCTTTGCCCCTAGGAGGCGGATGCAATATTAAAGTGCCACGATCAAAAGATAAAGTAGGGCTACGAGCCATTATTTTTTTACATTCTTAATCCCCCGATAATTTTAGGAGACTTAATGCACAATGCGATTGAACCCTTGCAGTAATTGGAGCTTTCCCTAATTAAGGGATGAATGCATCGGGGGTAGTAAATAGACTCTCCCAACCTCACAACCCAACCGCGCAAAATTGTTACAGTATGGTGCAATCTTGTGCAACAGCGTAATTGGAGCTGATTTTTGTGTTTAACACTGGCATCATCAGTATTTTGCAATATAGAGGCGCTAAATCTTGACATCTGGCTATGATACGGATCGAGGAGCCATTAGGGTAGATGTGCGAACCAGCGAACTGACAAGTCAGCGCAACGCGATCGCGCTGGCGCGGGAGATTCGTTTTTCATTTTTTACATCAAGAATCGGTGTTGGCATTAGTGCGAAGCGCTCCAAATGCCGAACCCGCCAGGAGAACAGAATATGTTAAAAAAAATCAACCCTCGATTACGGCGCTACGGTGTTGCTGTACTCGCCGTTGCTAGCGCTGGGGTACTGACGCTGTGGTTATTGCCGCACATTCAGCCGCACATTTCCCCACTTTTTTTTGCTGCCGTGATGTTGAGTTCCTGGTACGGCGGCTCGAAACCGGGACTGTTAGCTACTGTTTTGTCTACTTTAACGATTTCTTATTTTTTTATCCCGCCGTTCCATTCAGTTTTGTTTGGTGGAGGGGACATCCTGCGAGTGGCGGTGTTTGGGTTGGTGGCATTATTTATTAGTTGGCTCAGCGCGGAATTAAAAGCTGCCAAGCATCGATCCGAGAAGAACATATTAAAAGTACGAGCCAGCGAGGAGCGGTATCGTAGCATCGTCGAGACGGCTAACGAGGGCATCTGGTTATTGGATGCCCAAATGCGAATAGAGTACGTCAATCAACGGTTAGCCGAGATGTTCGGTTACGGTGTAGAAGAGATGCTCGGTCGTCCAATTTTTGACTTCATGGATGAAGAGGCTCGCATTCAGTTAGAGCAATCTTTGGAGCGAGGAAAACAGGGTATTAAAGAGCCGTTTGACTTCCGTTACCGCCGCAAAGACGGTTCGACGCTTTGGGCAATTGTCTCCACAAATCTTATTTTTCATGAAGGCGGTGTCAGCGACGCGAAAGGTGAAGCGATGCCGAAAGCGATCGCGATGTTAACTGATGTCACCGAGCGCAAAGCCGCTGAGGAAGAATTAAAACGATATCAACTTCTTTCTCAACACAGTCGTGACATTGTTTTATATATTCAGCTTGATGGTCAAATTATTGAAGCAAACCAAGCTGCTGTTAAGGCTTATGGTTACTCTAAATCAGAGTTGATTTCCCTAAATATTAACGATTTACGAGCGCCACAAACTCGGGATTTAATCGCTCAGCAAATTGAACAAGCAGACAAAGAAGGGATTTTGTTTGAAACCATTCACTACCGGAAAGACGGGAGTTCTTTTCCGGTAGAAGTGAGTGCTCAAAGCTTAGGAATTGGCAATAAAAAAATAGTTTTAAGTATTATTCGAGACATTACTGAGCGCAAGCAAGCTGAAGCCTTGTTGCGGAACAGCGAAGAACGCTACCGCGCTTTTATTGAGCGGAGTTCAGAAGGAATTTGGCGATTTGAACTTGAGCAACCGATTCCCACAGAAGTGACAGAAGATGAGCAGATTCAGCGTTTTTACCAACATGGATACTTAGCTGAATGCAATCGGGTCATGGCTCAAATGTATGGGTTTAGTAGTGTAGAAGAAATTATTGGGGTAAGATTAGAAGATTTTTTAATTCCCTCCGAGCCACATAATATTGAATATTTGCGGGCGTTTATTCAGTCTGGCTACCGACTCAGCGATGCAGAATCCTATGAGGTGGATAAAGAAGGAAATCCCAAATATTTCTTAAATAACCTCGTAGGAATTGTGGAAAATGGTTTTTTAGTACGAGCGTGGGGAACTCAACAGGACATTAGCGAAAGCCTGCGGCACGCTACGCTACGCAAACAAGCGGAAGAAAAATCTCGGCAACTTGCAAACGAGCTTCAAGAACAAGCCAGTACGCTGGATGCAATTCTTTCGGCATCTGTCGATCACATTTACATCTTCGATCGTGAAGGCCGCTACCAATATGTAAGCGCTGGCGGTGCCCAAGTGGTGGGATTCCAGCCAAGCGAGCTGGTAGGCAAAACTTGGCGAGATATCGGCTTGCCAGAAGAAATTATGAGCCGATTTGATGCTCACAGAGAAGAAGTCATCTCTACCGGAGAACCGATCAGAAATGAGAACGAGTTCTTAGGTGCTAGCGGCTTGCAACACTACGAATATATCGTCGCCCCCCTGCACAATCAGGATAAAAGTATCAAGGGGATCGTGGTCATTTCCCGCGACATCACCCAGCGCAAGCAAGCTGAAGAGGCTCTGCGAGAAAGTGAAGCACGGGCGAGACGCTTGATTGACTCAAATATTATCGGGGTCATCATTGCGGACTTTTCTGGCAATATCCTGGAGGCAAACGATGTCTTTTGTAACATCGTCGGTTATACACAGGAGGAAGTGCTATCCGGAAAAGCGAACTGGGCGGAAATGACGCCGCCAGAATATCGGCATTTAGATGTGCAGGCGATGGAGGAGATGCAGCAGACAGGCACCCATACGCCTTTCGAGAAAGAATACATCCGCAAAGACGGCACCAGGGTTCCCGTCCTAGTGGGGACAGGCTATCTGGGCGGAGCGAACAAAATCGGCGTGGGTTTTGCGATTGACTTAAGCGAAAGCCTGCGGCACGCTACGCTACGCAAACGCGCTGAGCAGGAATTGCGAATATCAGAAGCTCGCTTCCGAGCTTTGGTAGATCAGTCTCCATTGAGTACGCAAATTATGGCTCTCGACGGTCGGATTCTTCAGGTCAACCAGGCTTGGGAGAAACTTTGGGGAATCACGCTTGACCAACTTTCGGAATACAACCTGTTGCAGGATGAGCAATTAGTCGCTAAAGGCATCATGCCATACATTCAAAAGGCATTTGCTGGCGAGGCGACAGCCATGCCACCCATCATCTACTATGTTTCGGAGCTAGGAGATTTCCACAAGCAAGAACGCTGGACGCAGGCTTTCATCTATCCCGTCAAAGATGAAACCGGAAATATTCGCGAAGTGGTTTTGGTACACGAAGATATTACAGAGCGCGTCCGAGCCGAGGAAGCACTTCGAGAAAGCGAAGAACGATTCCGGAAATTTTTTGAAGAGGCACCCATTGGCATCTCCGTGGTTGACATAAACGGTCGCTTGGTCAAAATGAATAAAACCTACTGTGAGATGTTGGGATACCCAGAGCAAGAACTCAGTCAATTGACCTTTACAGAGATTACCCACCCCGAAGATATTGAAAAAGATTGGCGCTATACAGAGCAATTATTCACAGGTGAACTAACTCGCTATCAAGTAGAAAAACGTTATATCAAGAAAAATGGGGAAATTTTATGGATTAATCTTACAGCTACGGCAATTTACGATCGAGAAGGGAACCCCTGCTATGGATTGGGCATGGTTGAAGACATCAGCGAACGGAAGCGAGCTGAGGAAGCGCTGCAAGCAACGAACCAAACTCTTGACAGCCTGATTCAAGCTTGTCCCCTGGGGATTACAGTTCTCAGTATTGATGATGGAACGGTAAAACTGTGGAATCCAGCAGATGAGCGGATCTTCGGCTGGAGTGAACAAGAGGTAGTCGGCTGTTTTCTTCCTAGCATCCTAGAAGATAAACGAGACGAGTTTATAGCACAACTTGATGCTATCGAGCAAGGCGGAACATTAACGGCTATAGAAACACGTCGTCGAAAGAAAGACGGTTCACTGGTTGATATCAGCGTCTGGGCGTGTCCAGTGCGTGACGCTCAGGGAAATCTTAGCTGTATGTCCATTGTTGCCGATATTAGCGATCGCAAGCAGTTAGAGCAAGAACGCAACCAACTTTTGCTCAACGAACAACAACGGGCGACCCAACTTCGAGGCTTGGCGGATGCTGCTTTAGCCATCAACTCTACACTCTCGATTGATGAGCGGTTGCAAGCGATCGCTGACCAAGCGCGTACCATCATCGGTGCCCACCAGTCACACGCCAAACTAAGTTTTAATCAAGACTGGGCGCAGTCTCTCAACGCCATCTCTGTGTCAGACAAATATGCACCCAGGCGCGAATCCCCTGAAGAACTTGATGTGACGACGAGCATCTACTCGCTTGTCTGGCAGAGGAACCGCCCGATGCGGATGACGCAAGCTGAGCTGGAGGCACATCCGGCTTGGAAAGAATTTGACAAAACTGTTGATAATCTACCAATGCGAGGCTGGCTAGCTGCACCCCTGACGGGACACAACGGGAAAAATATCGGTTTGATTCAACTGTCGGATAAATACGAGGGTGAGTTCACCGAACAAGATGAAGCCATCTTCGTCCAACTGGCACAGATGGCTTCCGTCGCGGTTGAGAATGCACGCCTTTACCGGGAAGCCCAAGAAGCAAACCGCACCAAAGATGAGTTTTTAGCGACCCTTTCCCACGAACTGCGAACGCCGCTCAACGCCATGCTGGGATGGACTCAACTCCTGCGTACCCGGAAGTTTGACGCCGCCACTGCCGCCCGCGCCCTGGAAACCATCGACCGCAATACTAGGGCACTGTCTCAATTGATTGAGGATGTCCTAGATGTCTCGCGGATTATTACCGGCAAGTTGCGCCTAAATGTGCGTCCCATCGAACTTGTACCCGTGATTGAGGCGGCTATCGATACGGTGCTACCCGCAGCAGCAGCGAAAAACATTCAAATTGACTCTAGATGCGATCGCTCAGTCGGACTCATTTTGGGCGATTCCGCTCGTTTGCAGCAAGTCGTCTGGAATCTGCTTTCTAACGCCGTCAAGTTCACCCCCAAGGGAGGGCGGATCGAGGTACAACTTTCTGTAGGCAGGGGGAATGGGAACGAACCATTCCCGATTCCCAACTATGCCGAAATCAGAGTAACTGACACGGGACAAGGGATTAGTGCCGACTTTCTCCCTTATGTATTTGAACGCTTCCGTCAAGCCGATGGTACAACTACGCGATCGCATGGCGGACTCGGACTTGGACTTGCGATCGTGCGCCACCTCGTAGAATTGCAAGGGGGAACCGTCCGCGCCCAAAGCCCCGGACTTGGCTTAGGCGCAACCTTTATTGTGAATTTACCGCTCCGGAGGGAGGAAGCAGAAAACCGGAAAGATGAATTAGATTCTCACCTTCCTCCTTCCTCCGCCGACTTCGCTTCCTGTGCCGTAACGCTGGATGGCTTGCGAGTGCTAATTGTGGATGATGAACCCGACGCCCGCGAAGTGCTAACTGCCATCTTGGAGCAATACCACGCCCAAGTCACCGCTGTGACGAGTGCCCGCGAAGCACTGGAAGCCCTCCACCGCTTGCAGCCGGATATCTTGGTGAGCGATATTGGGATGCCGGAAGAAGATGGCTACGACCTGATTCGTCAAGTCAGGGCGCTGGATACACAAGGTAGAACAATTCCGGCTGTAGCGCTGACCGCCTACGCCAGAGCTGAAGACCGTACAAAGGCGCTGCAAGCAGGTTTCCAGGTACACATTTCTAAGCCAGTCAACCCCGTGGAGTTAGCGACAGCGATCGCTAACCTCACCGGACGCACCCAATCTTGAATGGTGGTAAGGAAAAGCGATTGGTTCAAGAAAAAAAACAATCATCGCTAGTGGTAAGTGATATCTTTAGTGGCAAAAGCGATCGCTCAGTTGCGCCACAATAATGCCTATTTCTCTGAGGTCTAAGCGTTTTTCCGCAGCACTGGTGACAGTTCTTGTCTCTGTCTCCATGTCTTGGTGCGACAAAGCACCCGCAGCATTTGTACAGCCCCTCCGAAGCAAACGGGGGATGGTTGTCTCGGCTCACCGACTGGCGAGTGACGCGGGGTTGACTATGTTACGCAAGGGAGGCAATGCAGTCGATGCAGCCGTGGCAACTGCTTTTGCCATTTCCGTTGTCGAGCCTTTTTCGGCTGGGATCGGCGGCGGGGGTTTTGCCCTGGTACGCTTGGAGAAAACTGGCGAAATCAAAGCGCTTGACTTTCGCGAACGCGCCCCCCTGAAGGCAACGCGGGATATGTACCTGGATGCAGCGGGGAAAGTGCGTCCCAATGCCAGTGTCAATGGATATTTGTCAGTAGCAGTGCCCGGAACGGTGGCGGGACTGTATGAACTCCATCGCCAGTATGGCAAACTTCCCTGGAAAGAAACGATCGCACCGGCGATTCGTTTTGCCAACGAAGGCTCTACGATCAACCCTACCTCGCGTTTTGCCCAAGTTGCTGGAAACCGCAAGGATGCCATTCTCAATAATCCCGCAGCCCGACAAATTTTTGCGCCGAACGGCACTTTGTTTGCACCGGGAGAGAAGCTGGTACAAAAAGATTTAGCCAAAACCTTACAAGCGATCGCCCTCAATCCTCAAGACTTCTATACTGGCGGCATTGCCCGCGCGATCGCGAGCGATATGGCAAAAAATGGGGGTTTGATTTCCCTTGAAGATTTAAAATCTTACAAAACGACTTGGCGCGCCCCCGTCTGCGGCAATTTCCGCGCTGCTCGGATTTGCTCGATGCCGCCGCCTTCGTCGGGAGGCGTTCACCTGCTGCAAATCTTAAATATTATTGGGGAAACTGACTTAAAATCCAAAGGATGGCACCACCCAGACTCCCTGCATTTGATGGTGGAAGCAATGCGGATTGCTTATGCGGATCGGGCTGTACATTTGGGCGATCCGGATTTTGTGAAAGTTCCGGTTAATGCCTTGATTAATCCGGCATACGCCGCTAAAAGACGCCAGGAAATTAGTCTGGAACGGGCGCGATCTTCCACTGAGGTAAAGGCAGGGAATCAGGAGACGCTACAGGGCTTTGCCAATCCAAAGGAATCCCAAGATACGTCTCATTTAACGGTAGTCGATGAGGAGCGCAATACCGTCAGCCTCACGTTTACGATTAACTACGGCTTTGGATCGGGTGTGGTGGTGCCGGGAATGGGGATTCTGCTAAATGACGAGATGGACGATTTTGCCGCTGCGCCGGGAGTTCCCAACGTTTTTGGATTAGTGGGCGGTGAAGCGAATGCGATCGCTCCCGGCAAAATTCCCCTCTCCAGTATGACCCCAACGATCGTCACCGAAAATGGCAAGCTGCGGATGGCTGCTGGCGCGCCTGGGGGTAGCACGATCATTACGACCGTGCTGCAAATTGTCCTCAACGTCCTGGAATACGGCAGGGATGCCGGTGCCGCCGTTTCTGCCCCCCGCATCCATCATCAATGGCTTCCTGACAAGCTCAACGTGGAACCTTACGGGTTAGACGCTGCCACGCTTGCAGAACTGAGTCGTCGAGGGCACAAAATCGAAGAGCGATCGCCTTGGGGAAATGCGAACGCGATCGTCGTGACCCCTGAAGGCTTATTAGAAGGTGCTGCCGATCCTCGCGGCGAAGGTGCCCCAAGCGGTTATTAGAGAGGACTGAGGGCTGAGGACTGAGGACTGAGGACTGAGGACTGAGGACTGAGGACTGAGAGAAAAAGAGTGAGGGCTGAGGAGTCAGGGAAGAGGGCTGAGGGAAGAGGATTGATTTCAACCGTCCTCAGCCAGATGTAAGAAGCTTTCCTTAAAGAGCGGCAGTGTCAATTGTTATTGCCCAAAAATTGCACTAAAGGTTGAAAAGTTGGGACGAGTTCGGGACGACTCACGACTAAAGTGGGGAAAGAAATACTGCCATAATTCACTCCTTTTTGCAAAGGAAACACAGGTTTTGAATTCAGCGGTATCCAAACCCCACCCGCCGCCTGCAAAATTGCCCAAACTGCTGCAATATCCCAAACTTTGGGGGTAGATTCAACCCCGCCCAAGCTGGTACCGGAAGCAACTGCCAGGAAATTGTAGGTGGTGACGCCCAGCATCCGGATTTTGCAGGGGAAAGGTTTCTGCAAGATAGAGGTACTTCTGGCACACACGCAGAAGAAGTGACTATTACTCGGAGCATCTGGACTAGTGTGAATCGGGCGATTATTTAAAAAAGCACCATTGTCACCGCCTTCACCGTGCCAAAAGCCGTGAAAAGATTGCCTGGTGGGGGGGAAATACACGTACCCGAATACCGGAGTGCCTTGATAAAGCAACCCCATTGAAATTCCCCAGATTGGAATTCCCCGCGTGAAATTGGTGGTGCCATCAACCGGATCGATGACCCAGCACCATTCGGAACCGAAAAAGGTATGTTCTGCCTCTTCACTCAAAACATCGTGGCTGGGGAATGTGCGCGCGATCGCTTCTCGAATTTCTCGATCCGCCCACTTATCTGCCTGCGTTACCAAACTCCCATCTGCTTTATGTTCTGCCTGGATCTGTCCAAAATCTTGCAGCAGTTGCTCACCGAGTCTAACAGTCGTCTCTTGTGCAAAGCTGAGAACCTTCTCCCAAAAATCTGTCATCTGCGTTCGTGGTTCGGGGTTGATGGCTAATGGCAATACAATTCACCATTAGCGATGATCTATTCGCAATTCGTTAGTCTAATTCACCTTCCAGGACAGTTGCGATCGCATTTTTGGCATCTGTGCGAAATTCTGACACATTTACCCGACTGAGGAACCAAACCGCTAGCACCATCCCCACGGCTTGCAGCGCAAATACCAATCCATAAGAGAGTACCGGGTTTGCAAATAGCTGTTTCCCCACATCCAAAACAGCACCTCCCGTCACGGTTGCCAGTGCCCGTGCCATTGCCTGCGCCAATCCCCAAGCACCGATAAACGTACCGGCTGTTTCCGCTGCTGTCAGATCCAGCATTAAGCTAATCGCGCCGGTGGTTGTGACGCCAGAGGCAAGCCCAAACAAGAATAACGCACCCTGCAATAACTTTTGATTTTGGCTAAATCCTGACAGGATAATCAACACAAAACAAGCGGCTACTAACAAACAGCCTAGCTTAGCAGTTTTTTGCTTACCTAGGCGCGGCACAATCAAAAAACCAGTGCTGCTAATTCCAATCAGGGTTCCCAGTCCCCAGTAAGCATTCAGCTTGGTTGTTTCCGAAACTGGCATTCGGAAAACCTCGCCCCCATAAGGTTCTAAGACTGCTTCCTGCATAAACAAACTAATCGTCATCACCAGCAAAAACGTAAAAAAGATTCCCGTTTGCCGGTTAGCGGTTAACACTCGCAATGCCTTACCCAAGGTAATGCTATCTTCTCGCTCTACTAAAGTGGAACGAGAGGTATAGCGGGAATATTTTTTCTCGACGCCCACCGTCGCCAGCAATGCCAGACCCACCACGGTCGCCGGTACAATCATAAACAAGCGGTCGATCGAGGCTTGCAATGCTGATAGGGGTGCGTCTGTGCCGACTTGCTTGAGCAAACTGCTGCCGAGAATTGCCCCGATAACAATTCCCACCATCAACATAGACCAGACAATCCCGACGAGTTTAGAACGATTATCTTCATCGGAAACATCCACCAACATCGCGGCAAAGGGAGTCGAACTCATACTCAGCGCCACGCCATAAAACACGAAGACAAGTGCCAGCAAACCAGTCCATCCGTAGGTTTGGGTTGTCCACGACCAACCCCCGGCAGCTTGCACCACATTGCCCAGCCGCCACATTACTTGTACGGCGAGGAAGGATGCGATCGCAAATAGTGTCGCGCCTATCCACACATAACCCGTGCGGTGATACCCCAATATCGGCTTTGCATCCGACATTTGCCCAAACCACACTCGCACTGGGGCAACAAACTGGTGCATCGCTAAGGCACCCGCAGCAATTGTGGCAGGAATTGCTAACTCCCCAATCATGACTCTGTTGAGGATGCCCAGCGCCAAAACGGACATCATCCCCAATCCCATCTGAAATAAGCCGAGTCGGAACATGGTGAATAAATTCACCTTGGGAGGAAATGACTCGCGGGGTTTCGAGTCTTCTGGTTGCAAATTTGATATATCACCTGTTGCCATCTTTTTTTAAAAGCAAATGAAAGCATCTTTTGCTGTTTTCATTTCACCATACTCATCTGCGACTGTCTGCGACGTTAAACTGAAAAATATAAAGTTTTGTAAAGAGTAGAAATTTTGAGCCTACAAACGATTACTTTAGGACGCGATGGTCCCACAGTCACCCAACTCGGTATCGGCACTTGGGCTTGGGGGGACAAGCTGTTTTGGAATTATGGCAGCGATTACGGGGAAGCCCAACTACGAGAAGCCTTTGAAGCCACGCTAAATTCCGGCATTACCTTTTTTGACACTGCTGAGATTTACGGGTTCGGAGAGTCAGAGTCACTTTTGGGAAAATTCATGCAAGAAACTGGGTGTCCTGCCCAAATTGCTACCAAATACGGCCCTGCCCCTTGGCGATTCACGGCTCAATCTGTCTCAGATGCTTTAACAGAAAGTTTAAAACGTCTGCGGGTCGAGCAAGTCGCCCTTTATCAAGTGCATTGGCCTTTTACCTTCTTAATGAGTCAAGAGACGCTGATGAATGCTCTAGCCGATGAGGTGAAGCGAGGCAGAATTGCGACAGTCGGCGTCAGCAATTATTCAGCCGAACAAATGAAAGAAGCCCACCAACTGCTGGCAGCCAGGGGTGTGCCTTTAGCGGTGAACCAAGTACGCTATTCTCTGCTAACGCGACAAATCGAAACCAACGGCATTCTAGACACAGCGCGTCAACTGGGGGTGACAATCCTGGCTTACAGCCCTCTTGCACAAGGGTTACTCACTGGTAAGTACACCGTTGAGAAGTACCAGGAACCGACGGGTGCCCGCAGATTTGACTCTCGCTTCAGCCGCAGCGGCTTAGAGAAAATCTCCCCGGTGACATCCTTGCTGAGTCAGTTAGGGGAAAAGTATCAAAAAACCCCCGCTCAGGTTGCCCTCAATTGGTTAATCGCTCAGAACGATGTGATTGCGATTCCAGGCGCAAAGACAGCCGAACAGGCGCGGCAGAATGCCGGGGCGCTCGGTTGGGAATTGAGCAGCGAGGAAGGTGCCCAATTGGAACAGGTGAGTCGTCCTTGGCGAAATTAAACCGATTTTAAATTTGGTTCGCAATCGAGGCGGTGCCTCGATTGTGTCCATTATTGAAGGAACGACGCGAGCCGTATTCGACCCGTAGGCGCAGCCTGCGTCCGCCAGAGCGACAAAGGTAGCAGTACCGACCTAACTTCTACAGAACACAGCATTTTTTTAGCCAATTAGAAAAGCGACACATAAAATTTAACTTAGTTACCACTTCAGGCTAAAATTACTGGATGGTGTGAGTACACAGAAATATCTGTTTAGCTGATGTCCACTCGTTCATCTACACTGACCCGTCCGCAAGACTCTGTTGGCAATTCCGAGCCGCTGAGCAATCTTTTGACAGCCCCAACTGGTGACAAGCATCTGAAGCCTGTGACCAAAGCTGTCTATCAAGCCGACCAGCAAGTTAAGTTCCTGCATTTGCAGGCGGAAGTTGAAATTCTCTTGCAACAGCTGCAAACAATCAAACAGCAGCGGTTAGCATCGGATCGCGAGATGGCGGCGACACCCAGCACCGCTAACCCGTAAGGTTCGTAGGAAGAGGCTTTTATCCCTAGAAATGCTGTTTGTAACTCTATCGGCAACTCTTCGGTGCTAGCTTCGTTTGCCCGAAGTTATAAATCATTCGCCGATCAAAAATACTGCCTGCCACAAATCTGTATCGGGCAGTATTTTTGTGCGCGTATAAACGCACTGCACTCAACGAAAACCACGAGAACTTTAATCTCTGCATGACATCGACCATCCCAGCAACGATCCCGAACTCGGATGCAACCACTGACAGCCTGCACCTAAGAGACATTTTGAGAAGTCTACCGCGTGAGGTTTTTACCAAGAATCGCCGCAAAGCTTGGCTCACAGCGCTGATTAACGTTTTAATGGTTGGCTTGGGCTACTGGGGTTTAGCGATCGCTCCCTGGTTTCTTTTACCTCCCCTCTGGATTTTTATCGGCACAGGGTTGACTGGTTTTTTTGTGATTGGTCATGACTGCGGACACCGCTCCTTTGCCAATCGGCGCTGGGTGAACGATCTCGTGGGGCATTTATTCATGCTGCCGCTAATTTATCCTTTCCACAGTTGGCGGATTCTGCACAATTACCATCATGCCCACACCAATAAGCTTAATGAAGACAATGCTTGGGAACCCTTTCAACCAGAGTTTTATAACAGTTTAGGAAGCTTGGGACAGTGGGGCTATCGCTTACTGCGGGGTCGATTTTGGTGGGTGGCTTCGATTGTCCACTGGGGCGTTATGCATTTTAATTGGTGGCAATTTAAAGGCAAAGACCGCCAGAAGGTGAAATTATCGGCGATAGTCGTGTTGGGATTTGCCAGCGTAGCTTTCCCCTTATTAATTGCCACAATCGGCATCTGGGGGTTTGTCAAATTTTGGCTTCTACCCTGGCTGGTGTACCACTTCTGGATGAGTACCTTTACCTTGGTTCACCACACAGCGCCGGAAATTCCCTTCACCCCCGCCGACGAGTGGAATCAAGCTCAAGCGCAACTCTTTGGAACCGTCCATTGCGATTATCCACGCTGGGTGGAATTTCTCTGCCACGACATCAACGTTCACATTCCCCACCATATTTCTACCGCAATTCCTTCCTATAACTTGCGACTAGCTCATCGCAGTATCCAACAAAACTGGGGAGACTCAATTCGTGAATGCCGCTTCTCTTGGTCTTTGATGAAGCAGATTACAGCTGAATGTCACCTGTACAATCCCGAAGACTCTTACTACCAGTCTTTTAAGGACTACCACATTGGGCGATAGGCTAGCAGCTCCAAAATAATCAGGTATACACTCTTTCAAGCACCCTTGACTTTTTAGGAATGGGGTGTTTTTTTTGGCAAAAGGGTATTTTTAGGTGACGGATCAACTGCACGCCGGCTCACGGGGTGACAACCCCGTCAAAAGCCTAGTGCAAGTGCTCCTGAAGCCAAGTTGCGGTAAAAAAAGATGGGGTCACTCTTGTTAAAAAGCCCCATCTGTTAAAAATGCTTCCTCAATTTTATCAAATTCATCTGCAACAGCAACTAAAAAACACCGAATACTTGACTCTAAAAATT